>NZ_AP028056.1:1284787-1605984 GCF_030297015.1 Brooklawnia propionicigenes
GAGACGCCGAACGGTCAGAGTCGCGGACGATCACCGCCGGGCACCAGCGGATCGGCTCGCACCAGCCGACCAACTCCATGAGCTGGTCGTCAATCGAGCGCATCAACTTGTGCCGATCCTGCGAGGCGCGGCCGTACAGGATCGACGCGAGCCAGTCCTCGTCGGCCATCTCCCGCAGCCGCTCGATGGACACCTGCAACTCCGGGGGCAGCAGCGGCATCTCCAGCCGCCGGTTCATCGTTGTAATCATGGACATGAGGTGGTTTTTCCTTCCCACCCCCCATTTGCGTGCTCGCTGAGCCGAGCACCGGCGTCGATCCGGTCAGCAGGGTCGAACTGTGGCGGCTGATCAGCCGCGCGGCCGCCGAGGGGGCGGCCGTCCTCACCACGACGACCTACCTGGACGAAGCCGAGCGGGCAACCCGATTCCTCGCCCTCGAAGCAGGGCGGACGCTGCTGTCCGGCGATCCGGCCGAGGCCGTGCGCAGCGCTCCCGGTGCCTTCTGGGTGGCCACCCACCGCGGGCCGGGACAGGCCTGGCGAGTGGGCCGATCGTGGCACTGCTGGGCCGCCACAGCCCCGCCCGGCGCCGAGGTCATCGCCGCGGATCTGCACGACGTCGTGGTGGCTGCGGCACTGCGAGCCAAGCAGGATGCAGCATGAACGCCCTGCTCAGCACCAGATCGCTGCGCAAGAGCTACGGAGATCTCGACGCGGTGCGCGGGGTCGACCTCGACGTCGAAGCCGGCGAGATCGTCGGGCTGCTGGGCGCCAACGGCGCCGGCAAGACCACGTTCATGCGCTGCGCCCTGGGCATCCTCGCCCCGTCGGGCGGTACCTCACTGCTGTTCGGCCGGCCGCCGTCGAGGCTCGGCCGCGCCCGCATCGGGTATGTTCCGCAAGGCCGCGGACTGTATCCCGATCTGACCCCACACGAGAATGCCCAGTTCTCGGCAGCCGCCTACGGCGTCCGGGCAGGCACTGACGGGTCCGCGCTGGCCGAGGGGTCGCCGGTCGACAGCTACCCGCGGCGCCTGGTGCGTGAGTTGCCACTCGGCTTACAACGCCGGGTCGCCTTCGACATCGCTCTTCCCCACGGGCCGCAACTGCTCGTCCTCGACGAGCCGACCTCAGGGGTCGGGCCGCTGGAGTCCGCCGAACTGTGGGAGGTGATCGGACGGCAGGCCGCGGCCGGAATCGGTGTGCTGGTCACCACTCACACCATGAACGAAGCCATCCAGTGCGACCGGCTGGCGGTCATGGTCGACGGATCGATCGCCGCTGAGGGTACCGAGGCCGACATCATCGCCGGGGCCACCGTCGTCACCGTCGAGGCCGCCGACTGGCAGGCCGCGTTCGACCGGCTGGTGCAAGCCGGGCTGCTGGTGAGCCTGGCAGGCCGAGGAGTGCGCGTGCTCGGCGCGGCGCCCGAGCAGGTACTGACCGCTCTCGACGGCCTACCGGCCGCGATCGGCACGGCACCGGTCACTCTCGATGAGCGCATGGCACTGTTGGCGCAATGACCGGGCGTCGGAGGGCACCCGCGACCCGGTGAGCGGGCGATCCCGGACGATGTCGTGCGCGTCACGGCCGCACCAACCCGGGGCTGCCCGCCCGGCGGGTGGCATCGGAGCTGTCGACCACTGGTTCAGTAATGTGCGTCGCCCCTTGCCCAAGATGCTCCAAAGGGCGTAGTTTCCCTCCTAGCGACAACGTTGTAGCAGATGTCGCCATAGGAGACCCCACACCCTAAGGCAAGAAATAACCCCAAAATGTCGGATACTTCCGTCACCCAACAAAGCGCGGGCGCCAACTCGCTGGTCATCCGCAGCGCCATCGTCGCCTCCATCGGCGGTTTGATCTTCGGCTTCGACACCGCCGTCATCTCGGGCACCACCACCTCGCTCGAACGCGTCTACGACCTCACCTCGAGCGGTCTCGGTTTCACCGTCGCGATCGCTACGATCGGCACCATTGTCGGTGCCATCTTCGCCGGGCAGCTCGCTGACAAGTACGGCCGCCGCAAGATGCTGTTCGTCATCGGCGCCTTCTACCTCGTCGGTGCGCTCGGTACCGCGTTGGCACCCGAAGGCCCCTTCGGGCACAACGTCTTCATGCTCTTCCGGTTCCTCGGCGGCATCGGCGTCGGCATGTCGAGCGTGTGCGCACCGATCTACACTGCTGAGATCGCCCCGCCGGCCCAACGTGGACGCCTGGTCGGCCTCGTCCAGTTCAATATCGTGCTCGGCATCCTGCTCGCCTACTTGAGCAACTTCATCATCCGCCAGATCGTCGCCGAAGAGACCGCTTGGCGCTGGATGCTCGGCGTGATGGCCGCGCCGGCGACGATCTTCGTCCTGCTGCTGCTCACCGTTCCCGAGACTCCGCGCTGGCTGATGGCCCACGGACGCGAAGCCCAGGCCGTGCAGATCAGCCGCCAGCTCTGCAAGACGGTTGAGGAATCCGACCTCCAGATCTCCGAGATCCGCGCTCAGCTCCAGCAGGACGCCGCGGCGCGCGCGACCAAGGTGCCGTTCTTCACCAAGCGCTACCGCAAGGTGATCCTGATGGCCTTCGCGATCGCCATGTTCAACCAGCTGTCCGGCGTGAACGCGATCCTCTACTACGCTCCGGTTGTCATGCAGCAGGCGGGCGCCTCCGACAACGCGTCCTACCTGATGAGCGTGGCAGTGGGCTTCATGAACCTGGTCGCCACCATGACCGCACTGACGGTCATCGACCGCATCGGGCGCCGCTCGTTGATGTTCGTCGGCTCGATCGGCTACCTGATCAGCCTCGGCTTCCTCACCATCATCATGTTCACCTTCGAGGGCCGCTACAACTCGACCTCCTCGGTGCTGGTGCTCATCGGCCTGCTCGTCTTCATCGCAGCGCATGCCTTCGGGCAGGGTTCGGTCATCTGGGTGTTCATCTCGGAGATCTTCCCGAACCGGGTGCGGGCGCGTGGTCAGTCGTTCGGTAGCCTCACCCACTGGACGTTTGCCGCGCTAACCACCTACGCATTCCCCCCGATTGTCGATAAACTCGGTGGCGGCATCGCATTCGCCATCTTCTTCGTCTTCATGTGTGGCCAGCTGCTCTGGGTGCAGAAGGTCATGCCGGAGACCAAGGGTGTGCCCCTGGAGGAGATGTCAGCCAAGCTCGGACTCGAGCAATAGCCGCCCCTCGATTGACATAAAGGAGTGTCATGACGAATCCAACCGCAGAGCCAACCGCCCCAGCCCGCACCGAAGCCCCGGTCTTGTGCCTGGGCGAGGCGCTGGTCGATATCATCATCCGCGACGACCAGATCCTTTCCGAGCATGTCGGCGGCAGCCCCCTCAATGTCGCATGCGGAATCACCCAACTCGGGCATCCGGCGCTGATCGCGTCCTGGTGGGGTGACGATGAGCGGGGCAGGGCCATTGAAGCCCACGCCACCAAGCACACCGTTGGGATCGTCCCAGGCAGTGACAAGGCCGACCGCACCGCCATTGCGAACGCCCACCTGGACGCGCAGGGACGAGCCACCTACGATTTCGAGCTGGTCTGGGACGTTCCGGAGCTGCCCCCGGCAGCCTCGCTGGCCCACCTGCACACCGGTAGCTTCGCCGCCACCCTTGAGCCGGGTGCGGCCAAGGTACTTGCCGCGGTCAAGAGGATGGCGATCAACGGCACGGTGAGCTACGACCCGAACGTGCGTCCGGCACTGATGGAATCGCCGGAGAAGGTGCTCGGCCGCGTTGAGGACATCGTTGCGCTGTCCGACGTGGTCAAGGCAAGTGACGAGGACGTGGCCTGGCTCTACGGCGACACTCCGGTCGAGGAGGTCATGCGGAGGTGGATCAAGATGGGCCCCGGGCTGGTAATCGTCACCCGTGGCCCCTGGGGTGCCTATGCGCTGCTGTCCGGAGATCGCGACATGATGGTGGTCGACCCGCTCAATGTCGAAGTGGCCGATACGGTCGGCGCCGGTGATTCGTTCATGGCGGGTCTCCTGTCGGGCCTGCTTGATGCCGACCTGCTCGGCAGTCCCCTGGCGAAGGCGCAGCTGCGGAGCGCGGATTGGAGCCAGGTGCGCACGGCTCTGCACCGCGCAGTCATCACGTCCGGTCTGACAGTCAGCCGGTCGGGTGCCTACGCCCCTCGGCGCGATGAGGTCCAGCGGGTGCTCGCGGTCGATCCGCTGCTGCGCTGAGGCTGACGACGCCACAGCAGCAGACAACAAACGACTGGGCCGGACGCTTAACCAAGCGTCCGGCCCAGTCGTTGTGCTGCAGGACCTACTGGGTTGATGGTCAGTCGGTGTGGGTGCCGGCCGAGCCGAGCTGCTGGCAGGCCTCGATGATGCGAGCGGCCATGCCGCCCTCGGCAGCCTTGCCCCAGGTGCGCGGGTCGTACTGCTTCTTGTTGCCGACCTCACCGTCGATCTTCAACACGCCCTCGTAGTTCTTCAGCATGAAGTCGACCACCGGACGAGTGAACGCGTACTGGGTGTCGGTGTCGATGTTCATCTTGACCACGCCATAGCTCACGGCGTCGGCGATCTCCTGGGGGGTCGAACCCGAACCGCCGTGGAAGACCAGGTCGAACGGCTTGTCGACGCCGTACTTGGCGCCACAGGCATCCTGGATCTCCTTGAGTACCTCGGGGCGCAGCTTCACATTGCCGGGCTTGTAGACGCCGTGCACGTTGCCGAAGGTCAACGCGGTGATGTACTTGCCCTGCTCACCCAGGCCGAGCACCTCGAGGGTGCGCATGCCGTCGGCGACGGTCGAGTAGAGCTTGTCGTTGATCTCACCGACGACGCCGTCCTCTTCGCCGCCGACCGCGCCGACCTCGATCTCGAGGATCTGCTTGGCCTTCGACGTGCGCTTGAGCAACTCCTCGGCGATCTGCAGGTTCTCCTCGACCGGAACAGCCGAGCCGTCCCACATGTGGGAGTTGAACAGCGGATCCTCGCCGCGGTCGACGCGCTCCTGCGAGAGTGCGATCAGGGGGTTGACGTACTTGTCGAGCTTCTCCTTCTGGCAGTGGTCGGTGTGCAGACCGATGTTGACGGGGTAGTTCTTGGCGACCACGCGGGCAAACTCGGCGAGCGCCACAGCACCGGTAACCATGTCCTTGACCGTCGATCCGGACGCATACTCCGCACCGCCAGTGGATACCTGGATGATGCCGTCCGAGCCGGCCTCAGCGAAGCCTCGGATGGCAGCGATCACGGTCTGCGACGAGGTCACGTTGATCGCCGGGTAGGCGTAGCCGCCTGCCTTCGCCTTGGCGAACATCTCCTGGTAGACCTCAGGGCTTGCGATAGGCATATCTGCTTCTTTCTGTCGTTCTCGCGGCGCTCGCCACGAGTCTTCGTGGATCTGCGTTTGCCGTGGTCACCATTGTGTCAAACTCCGACGACCGGCGGCCGATAGCTCACCAAATGTCATCAACTGAACTGAGATCCAAGCCGAATCGGCCCAGCGAGAAAGCCCGCAGCGCTGAATCGATTGAGCTCGGGGGTGCATCCAGCACGATGATCGGCACCGACCAGCTGCGGTCCTGGTCCCACCGGACCTCGAGCCGGGGCCCGGGGCTGAACAGCTTGTCGAGGCCGGCGATGGAGGTGATGCGGTCCCAGCCGATCCGCTCCCCTTCCGGGACCGTCGAGGCCACCAGACCGTCATCGTCGATCTGGAAGGCCGGCCCGAGCGGCACCTGAGCGGTAGCCTTGCGGGCCCGTTTGAGTTGGACGAACTTCACAATGATGTTCGTCACCGTGTACACCGCGGAAGCGATCAGCAGCCAGAAGAATGCGCTGCTGGGCTCCGGCCGGATGAAGAAATAGAAGGCGCCCGTGATGAGCAGGCTGATCACGCCCATGATCGTCGTCCGGTCGAGCCGCTTGCGAATCCCGGCAGCGCGTTGAGCCATCGCGACCGGTGAGTAGCTGACCAGCATGCCCGCATCCGGCTGCACCCCGGGGCTGGGCCGCGTGGGAACAGCACCGGAATCGGGGTGCACCGGTTGGACGGGGTAGTCCGGGCCGGTGGTTGCGGGGCTCATGGGCACGACCTCAATGGCTTCGTGATGGCTGGATCTCCATGGTCAGTAGAAAAGCTCGGTATTGACCACGTTACGCATCGGTTTGCCGTCGAGGAAAGCGTGCAGATTCTCGATGAACAGATCGGCGATGCGCGAGTCCTCCTTGGCGGAGTTCGCCGCGGTGTGTGGCGAGATCACGACGTTCGGCAGATCCCACAGCGGGCTGTCAGCGGGCAGTGGTTCGGTCTTCGCCACATCGAGAGCGGCGAATCCGAGATGCCCGGAGGTCAGCAGCTCGATCATCGCGTCCTCTTCGATGCACTGACCGCGGCCGACGCTGGCGATGATGGCCCCGGGCGCCAATGCCTCGAGGACCTCACGACTGATGAGATCATCGGTGCCGACGGCGCCGGGCAGCGCGTTGATCAGGGCATCGGCTCCTTGGGCCGCTTCGACGATCTGGTCGGAGGTGTACAGCCTTTCCACCGCTTCGACCGGTTTGATGGAGCGGTTGACGCCGATGACGGTGGCACCGAGCTCGGAGAAGCGCTTCGCGCATTCCTGACCGATGGCGCCCATGCCCACCACCACGACGGTCATGTCAGAGACCATGCCCATCGTCCGGCGCGACGTCGGCCAGTAGTGCCGCTGCTTGTCAGCCTGCAGCCGCGGCAGTTCCTTCGCGCCGGCGAGAACGCCGAACAGCGCGAACTCGGCGAGCGTCCCGGCATGCACCCCGGCGGAGGTGGTGAAGATCACCCGCCGGAGTTCTTCCTTGGTGAGGTTCGCCGCCTTCACCTGCGAGCCGCCGCCGGCGGCCATGATGTGCACCCACTTGAGTTTCGGGTTGGCTCGCACGATGCGGGCCAGTTCGGCCGAGTTGTTATTGGGGAAGCTGTACAGGATGTCGGCGCTGTCGACCAGTTCGGCGAGCCGGGCCTGCTGCTCGGGCGTCCGCTTGAAGCTCGGGTCGCCCCGATGATCGGACGGCCACCGCATCGGGGGCATCAGGTCGGGTTCGTAACTGACCTCGACCCGGGGATCGGCGGACCTGAGCCGCTCGACGTACTCACTGGCCAACGGTTTCGCAACCACTACACGCAAATCGTCCATTCTGCCCTCCACAGCTATTCAAGCAGGTTCGGCGGCTGCGCAGATAGGCGTGCTCAACCTCGGTCGCTAGATTGTTGTTCATCCATTTCTGCCGGTACGCTGATCGGCCCGGAAGAAAGACCAACGATAGGTTCCCAAGCATGACGTATTCTCCCGGCCCCGACTACTCGCCCGGTCCCGGCGGACAGCCACCGTCCGGCTACGGGAGCCCTCAGGTTCCGGCGTGGCAGCCCGGGGGGCCCGGTGGTCCCAGCTCGGGCGGCACCGGGCGTGGCCCGGAGCACGATCGGACCCGGATTGCGCTCATCGGGACGTTGATCGGCGTCGCGCTGGCCGTGGTGGTCGGGGCGATCATGCTCTTTCGTCCCACCGGCGGCCAGGTGACCGGCACTCCGTCGGTGGCCTCGGTGAGCCCGACCGCGCAGACGACGTCAGAGCCCACCGTCACCGTCACCGTGACGCTGCCGCCCACGACGGCTGCCAGTGCTCCGCCGACGACCTCGCCGGCCCCGACCACCACATCGGCGGCACCGACCCCCAGCGCACAGCTCGCCTGGCCACCCGACGGCACCTCGCTGTGCGACGATTCGACCGCGGTCAACCAGGTGACCAGCTGCGCGTTCGCCGGTGTCATGCACAACGTCTGGGTGACCTTCGGGCCCGGCACCTATCTGGTGGACAGTCCGACGACCGGCCAGACCTACACGATGAGCTGTGAGACCGCCGCGCCGGGCGTGGGACGATGCTTCGGCGGCAACAACGCGCTGGTCTACGTCCGCAGCTGAGTCGACCATCCGTCCGGTCAGTGCAGCGCGGCGGCCATCTTCTCGATCGAAGACTGCAGGATCGGACGCGGCAACGCGAAATTGAAGCGGACGTGCCCTCGTCCGGCATCGCCGCATTCGGCGCCGTCGGTGAGCGCCACCCCCGCCTTGAGGAAGTGCTTGCGGGGATCGTCCAGCTCGAGTTCGCGGCAGTCGAGCCACGCCAGGAAGGACGCCTCGGGCTCGATGTAGCCGACCGCGGGCAGCAGATCCGCGAGCATCTCGGTGAGCAGCCTGCGGTTGCCGTCCAGGTAGTCGAGGACCTCGGCCAGCCAGGGGCCGCCCTCGCGGAACGCCGTGATGTTCGCGATCATGCCCATCGGGGTCGACTCGTACGGCAGGCCGTGGCCCTGGGTTGTGTAGAAGCGCTGATGCTCGGGATTGGTGAGGATCAGCTGCGCGCACTTCAGCCCGGCGAGATTGAACGACTTGGACGCCGACATCGCCGTCACGGTGTGCGCGGCGGCGGTGTCGTTGATGCTGGCATAGGGGACGTGCTGAACGCCGGGATAGCTGAGCGGGGCATGGATCTCGTCGCTGAAGACCAGGCCGCCGTGCCGCTCGACGACCTCACAGATGGCTTCGAGTTCGGCGCGGTCGAAGGCCTTCCCGATCGGATTGTGCGGGTTGCACAACACCAGCAGCCTGGCACCGGCGGCGAACTCGCGGTCCAGAGCGTCGAGGTCCATCGTCCAGTCGGCATCGCCGCGCAGCATGGGCACCTCGACCCGCTGATGGCCGAAGGTGCCCGGCATGTCGACGAACGGCATGTAGCAGGGGGTGGGGACGATGATCCGCGAGCCCGCCGGCAGCCAGTGGGTCATCACGATTGCCAGGCCCGTCAGCACGTCGGGCAGCCAGTGGATCTGGGGCCAGCCGACCTGCCAGCCGTACCTGGCGGCGACGAATTCGCTGGTCGCCTTCTTGAGCTCGGTGCGCCAGGCCATCGGCGCGTATCCGGTCTGCTGGCGTTTGAGCAACTGCTCCAGAACCTCCGCAATCTCGGGGGCGATCCCGAAATCCATCTCGGCGATCCAGGCTCCGATGGCGTTCGGGTAGGTCGTCCACTTGAGACTGCCGGCCGCAGTCAGGTCGTCGATGGTCAGTGCGTCGATACGCTCAGCAAACTCGCTCACGGCTCCAGTCTGGCAGCACTGGCGTGGCTCAGCGTCCACTGATACATGGCGATCGCTGCGGCAGCCCCCGCGTTGAAGGAGCGGGTGGAGCCGTATTGGGTGATGGCGACCAGCTGCTGGCAGCGGGCGACCATCGCCTCGGTCAGGCCCGGGCCCTCCGATCCGAAGACCAGGCAGCAGGCTTGCGGAAGCGGTGTCGATTCCAGCGGCACCGAACCCGGGAGGTTGTCGACTCCGATCATGGTCAGCCGTTCACTACTGCAGTACTCGGCCAAAGCCTGCTCATCGGGGCGATGGACGACGTGCAGATAGCGGTCGGTCACCATCGCACCGCGACGGTTCCAGCGACGGTTTCCGATGATGTGCACGAGTTCGACATTGAACGCGTTGGCGGTACGCACGATCGAGCCGATGTTGAAGTCGTGCTGCCAGTTCTGGATGGCGACCTGCAGGCGCGCCGGGGCGATCCTCGTGCGGCGGGCATCGAGATCGTCGACGATGGCGTCCATCCGCCAGTAGCGGTAGCGGTCGATGACGTTGCGGCGGTCGCCGTCGGCCAGCAGCGCGGGGTCGAAGCGCGGGTCCTCGGGCCACGGCTGTGGGTAGGGCCCGACTCCGACGTCCGTATTGGTCGGGTCCGGTGCCGGTTCGTTGGTCATCGCAGCACAGCCGTGCTCGGCGCGATCACAGATCGAGGTCCTCGATTCCGTAGGCGTAGCGGTAGTCGAGCCCGGCAGCGTTGATGGCCTGGGCGGCACCGGTGGAACGGTCGACGATGACTGCCACACCGACGACCTCGGCGCCCGCCTCGCGCAGCGCGGCGACCGCCTGCAGCGCGGAGCCTCCGGTGGTGGAGGTGTCCTCGACGACCAGGACGCGGCGGCCGGCGACATCGGGACCCTCGATGCGCTTGTGCAGACCGTGGGTCTTGGCGTCCTTACGGACGACGAAGGCATCAAGACGCTCGCCCGCGCTGGCAGCAGCGTGCAACATGGCGATGGCTACGGGGTCTGCGCCCATCGTGAGGCCGCCGACGGCATCGAAGTCCCAATCGGCGACGAGTTCGCGCATGACGCTTCCGACCAGGGGAGCTGCTTGTCCATCCAGAGTGACCCGACGGACGTCGACGTAGTAGTCCGCCTCGCGCCCGGAGGCCAGCGTCACCCGGCCCTTGACGATCGCCAGTTCATTGATCAGTTCACGCAGTCGCTCACGGTCGCTCATGGGGACAGCCTAGCTGGCCCGCTACTGCCGACGATTCGGCGGCTGCTGTGCCGGTCAGCTGCGCACCAGCGAGTCCAGCCAGGCGTCCACCTGCCGCCAGGATGCCTGCGCGGGATCGGCGACCTCGAAGTGGTCGGCGTCGTGGTCCACGATCAGATCGAGCGGCGCCTCCGGCAGAGCCGCCAGGTAGTCGAGGGTGTGGGCCAGCGGCACCCGGTCGTCCGCGGCGCCGTGCACCAGCAGGGTCGGGCATTCGGGGGCTCGGCGGTGCACCGGCGAGGCATCGCGGTAGACGTCGGCGGCCACCTCGGGTCCGGAGCCGAAGTAGTCGAGCGCCGCGTCCTCACCCAGGTGCTCGTCGTAGACCCGGCCCGCATCGGTGACCGGCGCCAGCGCCACCACGGCATCCAGCAGATCGGCCGCCAGCAGCACCAGTTCGCCACCGACCGAATGCCCCACGCCGACCAGGCGGCTGGCCGGGAACCTCTCCTGGGTCACCTCGACCGCTCGCCGGACGTCCTCACTCGGCGCGGGCCAGGCGCCGGCACCGTGACCACGCCGGTACTCCACGTTGATCACATCGAACCCACGGCCGGCCAGGTGTGACACCAGATCGGTGGTACGCGTCCAGTCGACGCGATGCCGCCAATACCCGCCGTGCACCACGACGGCAGCCCAGCCGTTGCCCGCGCCGGCGCCGGCACCGGGAAAGACCGCGATTCGTTGATCGGGATGCGGCCCATAGACAATCGATGACGATGATCTCATACAGCCATCCTGGCACCAGCCGCTCAGCGCGGATGCGATGAGACCAGATGCCCCATGCCCACCGAACGGTCACTGGTCGGCAGCAGATCCTGGCTGGTGATCAGGGTGATCTGGCGCCCGCTCGGGCGCTTGCCCGGGTCTCCGGGAACGGCGTCCAGCACCCAATCGTCATGTGCCTGGACGGTCAGATCGCGCGGCGCGACATCGAGTTCATAGAGGTAGACATGCGTGCAGGTGACGATCTGGATCTGGTCGCCCACATTGAGATCGGCCAGCGCGGCGAAGGGCGCGCCGTGGGTGATCCGGTAGCCGGCCAGGACCATATTCCCGATCTCGCCCACGCCGGCGGTTTCGGGATACCAGCCGATGCCGGTCGCCAGTTGCTCGCTGCTGGTCCCGGCCAGCACCGGCCAGGATTGATCGTCGTACCCAGGGAAACTCAGCAATCCGACGACCTCGGCGGCGGTTGCGGAGTCACTGCCGGCCTCGCCGACGGTCGAGCAGGCGGCGTCGAATCGTTCGACCGCGGCACGCGCTTGGGACGCGGCCCGCTGGTCGGTGCCGACGAACAGCCACAGTGACCACACCCCCGCTGCCAGCAGCACCACGGCGAGCAGCAGCCAAGCGGCGCACAGCGCACGAGCGCCCCAACTGCGTCGCTGGCCTGTCTGGGCTGCGGTCACGGCAGCCGGCTTCTCGCTCACCTCACCGATCCTAGTGTCCGCGGCCCGCCCGCAGATCAGCGCCGCACGCGGGACAAGAAGGCTCGTGTTCGGTCGGCCTGCGGGTTGACCAGCACGTCTTCGGGGCTGCCCGACTCGACGACGACGCCACCGTCCATGAAGTAGACCCGGTCGGCGACCTCACGGGCGAAACCCATCTCGTGAGTGACGACGATCATCGTGACGCCTTCACCGGCCAGGGTCTTCATCACCTGCAGCACTTCGCCTACCAGTTCGGGGTCGAGGGCCGAGGTCGGCTCGTCGAAAAGCATCAGTTCGGGATCCATGGCCAGCGCCCGCGCAATCGCGATGCGCTGCTGCTGACCGCCCGACAGCTGGGACGGATAGGCGTCGGCCTTGTCGGTCAGCCCCACCTGCCCGAGCAGGTCCCAGGCGCGCTCCGCGGCGGCCTTCTTGGACTTCTTGGTCACCACCAGCTGGCCCTCGGTGATGTTCTCGAATGCCGTCTTGTGGGGGAAGAGATTGAAGCGCTGGAAAACCATCCCGATGTGCGAGCGCTGCCGGGCGATGTCGGAATCCTTGCGCTGGTAGAGCCGCCCGTCGCGTTCTTCGTAACCGATCAGCTCACCGTTCACCCAGATGCGCCCACCCGTCAGGGTCTCCATCTGATTGATCAGCCGCAGGAAGGTCGTCTTGCCCGACCCGGAGGGCCCGAGCAGCACCACTGCCTCGCCGGGGTACACGTCCAGGTCGACGCCCTTGAGGACTTCGTTGGAGCCGAACGACTTGTGGACGTTGACGGCCCGGACCAGCGGCTCGCCACTGCGATCGATGTGGTCGACGTGGTCGATATGGTCGCTCATCAGTGATCGCTTCCCGGGAACATGATCGCAGTACGAGCGGTCTTGGCGTCTGCCTTGGCACGGCGGCGGCCGTTGGCGGAGGGCTCGGTCGGGTTGTAGCCGCGGCCGAAGCGCCGTTCCAGCCAGGACTGCCCGAAGCCCAGGATGGTCGCGGTGATGATGTAGTACAAGGTCGCCGCCATATAGCTGGGGATCAGGTTGTAGGTGGCGGTACCGATGCCACGCAGCTGAAAGAACATCTCGTTGGCCAGCGGCAGCGCCGACAGCAACGACGTGTCCTTGAACATCGCGATGGTTTCGTTGCCGGTCGGCGGGACGATCACCCGCATTGCCTGCGGCAGGACGATCCGGCGCATCGTCTGGCCGTTGCTCATGCCGATCGCACGCGCGGCTTCCCACTGCCCGCGGTCGACACTGAGGATGCCCGAGCGCGCGATCTCGGCCATATAGGCGGCCTCCGACAGCCCCAAGCCGATGATGGCCATCCAGATCGTCGTGGAGAACCGGTTGAGATCCACCTTCACGACCTGCCAAGTGCCGTCCACCGGCCAGATTCCGACGCTCAGCCCACCGAGCGCGAACGCGCCGGCGGCACCGAGGATCATCAGCAGAACGTATCGAGGTATCGCCCGGAAGAACCACACATAGATGCCGGCCGACCAGCGCAGGATCGGATTGTCCGACATCCGCATCACGGCGAGCACCACGCCGAGCACCACGCCCAGGATCATCGCACCCACGGTCGCGACGAGGGTTCCTGTGACGAAGCCCCGGATGACCTGGGTCTGGTTCATCGCCTCGAAGGTGAAGGCCCAGTCGAAGGCGGGGTTGGTGATGATCTGGTAGATGATCCAGATACCGATCAGCAGCATCACCGCACCGGCCACCACGCGGCCGGGGCGGCGCAGCGGCACTGCGTGGATCGTCCCCGGCCGCTCGTCGGTGGCCTGGCCGGGGACCGCGGTCTCGGGTTGGGTCATGACACCTCAGGGTTGACGGGGAACGCGTCCACCGCCGCATCGGAGACACCGTACTTGGCGAGGATGGCGCCGTAAACGCCGGAGGCCTCCAGATCGGTCAGGGCCTGCGAGATCGCCTCGGCGAGCTGCAGGTTGTCCTTGGCCATCGTGAAGCCATAGGGGGCGGCGCCGTACTGGTCACCGAGCGCCTCCATCTTGCCGTTCGAGGTCTGGATGGCGTTCTGGGTGATCGGGTAGTCGGCCAGCATCGCGTCCGCCTTACCGATCATCAGGGCGTTGTTGACCTCGTCCTGGCCCTGGTAGGACAGCGTGTTGATCGGATCCGATCCGCAGGCCTCCTGCGCGGCCGTGATCTCTTCTTCCTGCGTGGTGCCGGTCTGGAAGGCGATCGTCTTGCCGCACGGATTGGTCGGGTCGACGCCTGCCGGGTTGCCGGCCAGCGTTGCCCACTGCGTCCCGACGTTCAGGTACTCGACGAAGGTCAGCGTCTCGAGGCGGGTCGGGGTGATGGTGAACGACGAACTGCCCACGTCGTACTTCTGCGCCTGGACGCCGGCCAGGATCGAATCGAAGGCGGCCGGATTCCAGTTGTTCTCGATGCCCAGCCGGGCGGCGACCGCGTCGAACAATTCAACGTTCATGCCGACCACCGTGGTGCCGTCCATGTATTCGTTGGGCTTGTAGGTGGGGTCAACACCGACTTCGAGAACACCCGCCTGCTTGATCGCGTCCGGCAGCGAATCGTGCAACTCCTGGCTGGCCTCGACCGCAGGAATGCTCTCGTCCCCACCGGCCGAACCGGAGGTTCCTGAACTGCTCAGCGAGTCGGAGCCGCATCCGCTCATCAGCAGGGCAGCTGCAGAAAATACAGCCGCAGCGGCAGCAAGTCTACGTTTCATCGGTGAACCTTCCCGTAAAATTTGTGCAAACCAAGACTGACACTGACAGCCAGGGCTTATCCCGGGCGTCCGCCTGACAATCGGTTACAACTTTGTAACCGTCGCAGGTTACTCCACGCATGCGGGTGGGGCCTATTCGAAATGAAGCAGCCCACGCACCACCTTCGGGGAGCCCTCGGCCTCGTCGTCATAGAACGCCGATGCCCCGCCCATGAACTTCGTCAGCTGTTCGTCGTGCACTATCCGGCAGGGGAACGCCGACCCGGCGGCCAGGCGCACGATCAGGTCTGTGTCGAGCGGTGCCCGGCTGGCCGCGAGCACCAGGTTGCCGTGCCGGTGGCCCTTCAGCACTGCCGGTTCGGCGCTGAGCGCCAGGTGATCGGCGAACCGGGCGATGCCGGCCAGCACCCTCTTGGTCCACGTCAGCGGAAAGATGTCGATGACGTTGAACAGCAGCAGCCCATCCGGGTTGAGCACCCGGAAGCACTCCGCAAAGAATTCCACGCTGACCAGCGATGGCGGTACCCGGGCATCGGCGAAGGCGTCCACGATGATCACCTGGGCGTAGTCGTCGGGCATCTGGGTGAGGCCCGTGCGGCCATCGGTCGCGCGCACCTTGATCCCCGAGTGGGCCGGCAGCGGCAGCTTGTCGCGCACCGCCGCGGTGAGGTCCTCGTTGGGCTCCAGGACGATCTGCGGTGAGGTCGGACGACGGGCCGCGATGTAACGGGCCATGGTCAGCGCTCCCCCGCCGATGTGGATCACCCGCATCCGTTCCCCCGGCGGGGCGGCGGTGTCGAGGTAGTCGGCCACCCGCCGCATGTAGGCGAACTCGAGCCGCAGGGGATCGTCGAGGTCGACCCACGAGTGGGCCACCTCGTCCATGACAAGGATCCAGCCCGTCCCGTCAGGGACGAACTGGATCTCTTGGTCCTCCATTACTGCACGGATTCGATCTGCAGACCGTCACCGTCGGGCGTGACCCCGAACTGGACGGTCTGACCATCGGTGATCTCACCACCGAGCACCTTGCGTGCCAGCTGATCCTCCACGGTGTTCTGCAGCAACCGGCGCAACGGACGTGCCCCGTAGACCGGGTCGTAACCGCGATTGGCCAGCCACTGGCGTCCGGCATCGCTGACCTCGACGCTGATCCGGCGATCGGCGAGGCGACGGTTGATACGCGCCAGGTTGATGTCGACGATCGCGGCGAGATCCTCGCGGCTCAGCGGCGAGAACATCACGATCTCGTCGAGCCGGTTCAAGAACTCCGGACGGAAGGCCTTGCGCACCACGTTCATGACGGCTTCGTTCTTGGCCTTCTCGCTCATCGCGGGATCGGCCAGGAAGTTGCTGCCCAGGTTCGAGGTCATGATCAAGATCACGTTCCGGAAATCGATCGTGCGTCCCTGGCCGTCGGTCAGACGACCGTCGTCCAGCACCTGCAGCAAGATGTTGAAGACATCGGGATGGGCCTTCTCGACCTCGTCCAGCAGCACCACCGAGTACGGACGACGCCGTACGGCTTCGGTCAGCTGACCGCCCTCTTCGTAGCCGATGTAGCCGGGGGGCGCGCCGACCAGCCGCGAGACGGAGTGCTTCTCCATGTACTCGCTCATGTCGATGCGCACCATGGCCTGCTCGTCGTCGAAGAGGAACTCGGCCAGGGCCTTGGCCAGTTCGGTCTTGCCGACGCCGGTCGGGCCGAGGAAGAGGAACGAACCGGTGGGGCGATTCGGGTCGGAAATGCCCGCACGGGCACGGCGCACCGCGTCCGAGACCGCCCTGACGGCATTGGTCTGGCCGATCAGGCGCTTGCCCAGCCGATTTTCCATCTCCAGCAGTTTGGTGGACTCGCCTTCCAGCATCTTGCCCACCGGAATGCCGGTCCACGCACTGACGACCTCGGCGATATCGGCGCTGGTGACCTCCTCGGAGACCATCGTCTTCTTCTGGCCGGCAGCCTGCTCGGCGCTGGCCATCTCCTTCTCCAGGGCCGGGATCTCGCCGTAGAGGATCTGTGCGGACTTCTCGAGGTTGCCCTCCCGCTGGTAGCGGTCGGCATCGGTACGCAGGGCGTCAATCTGCTCCTTGAGCTCACCGACCCGGTTCAGGCCGCCCTTCTCCGACTCCCACTGGGCCTCCAGGGCTCGCAGGTGTTCCTTGGCGTCGGCCAGTTCGGCGTTCAGGTTGGCCAGCCGCTGCTTGGACGCCTCGTCGCTCTCGGTGCCCAGCGCGAATTGTTCCATGGTCAGCCGGTCGACCTGACGGCGTAGCTGGTCGATCTCCTCCGGGGACGAATCGATCTCCATACGCAGCCGGGACGCCGCCTCATCGACCAGGTCGATCGCCTTGTCAGGAAGCTGACGGTTGGAGATGTAGCGGTTCGACAGGGTGGCCGCCGCAACCAGCGCGCCATCGGTGATGCGGACCTTGTGGTGCGCCTCGTAGCGTTCGCGCAGACCGCGCAGAATGGCGACCGTGTCCTCGACGCTCGGCTCACCGACGTAGACCTGCTGGAAACGACGCTCCAGGGCCGGGTCCTTCTCGATGCGCTCGCGGTACTCGTCCAGGGTGGTGGCGCCGATCATGCGCAGCTCGCCACGGGCCAGCATCGGCTTGAGCATATTGGACGCATCCATGGCGCCCTCGGAGGCGCCCGCTCCGACGACCGTGTGCAGCTCGTCGATGAAGGTGATGATCTGGCCGGCGGCGTCCTTGATCTCGTTGAGGACAGCCTTCAGCCGCTCCTCGAACTCACCACGGTATTTCGCGCCGGCGACCATCGACGCCAGATCGAGGGAAACCACCCGGCGTCCCTTCAGCGAATCGGGCACATCACCGGCAACAACACGCTGAGCGAGGCCCTCGACGACGGCCGTCTTGCCGACGCCGGGTTCGCCGATCAGCACCGGGTTGTTCTTGGTACGACGGCTCAGCACCTGGACGACGCGCCGGATCTCCGCGTCGCGTCCGATCACCGGGTCGAGCTTGCCCTCACGAGCACGCGCCGTCAGGTCGACCGAATACTTGTCGAGTGCTGATTCGCTGCCCTCGGATTCGGCGCTGGTGACGCGCTTGGAGCCACGAACCTCGTTGAAGGTCTTCGTCAGCTTGGCAGCGGTGGCACCGGCCCTGGTCAGGATCTGGGATGCCTCCGACTGCACCTGAGCCAGCGAGATCAGCAGATGCTCGGTGGCAACGTACTGGTCGCCCATCTGGTCGGCGCGGGTCTCGGCGTCGGCCAGCACGCGGGCGAACGCGCCGGAAAGCTGCGGCTGGGTCACCGATGCGCCAGAGGTTGCGGGCAGATGCTTGATCGCAGCCTCGGCCTGCTGGTCGATCTGGCCGGCGTCGACCCCGATCTTCGCCAGCAACGGGTTGACAGAATTGTCCGGAACCATCAGCAGCGCGTGCAGCAGGTGCACTGGTTCGGCGCTGGGGTTGCCGTTGGTCAATGCGAGTCGCAACGCGGTGGAAACCGCATCACGGCTCATGGTGGTCAGTTTTTCAGTGTCCATCAGGTCTCCGCGTAGTAGGGGTATTTCAAACTTGAGTCTACGTCACTCAACTCTGATGACGGCGCGGCTATTCCGCAACGAACGCAGCGGCCACCACAAGAAGCATCCGCTGGCGATTCGCGCAGCAAGATCTTCTTGCGGTGGCCGCTGTGGTGAGGCCGGGCCGGATCAGCGCTCGACTTCTCCGGCGATGAAGGCCTCGACGGACTCCTGGGCGTCCTCATCGTGGCGCTGCTCGGGCGGCGACTTCATGAAGAAGCTGGACGGCGAGAGCAGCGGGCCACCGATGCCGCGGTCCAGGCCGATCTTGGCAGCGCGGATGGCATCGATCACCACACCAGCGGAGTTCGGCGAGTCCCAGACCTCGAGTTTGTACTCGAGGCTGACCGGTGCGCCACCGAAGTTGCGGCCCTCCAGGCGGACGAAGGCCCACTTGCGGTCGTCCAGCCAGTCGACATAGTCGGAGGGCCCGATGTGAATATCGCGCTCATCGAAATGGTGCTCGACATTGCTGGTGACGGCCTGCGTCTTGGAGATCTTCTTGGACACCAGGCGCTCGCGCTCCAGCATGTTCTTGAAGTCCATGTTGCCGCCGACGTTCAGCTGGTAGGTGCGGTCGATGGTGATCCCGCGATCCTCGAACAGCTTGGCCAGCACGCGGTGGGTGATGGTCGCGCCAATCTGGCTCTTGATGTCGTCACCCACGATCGGCACACCGGCATCGGAGAACTTCGCAGCCCACGACGGATCGGAGGCGATGAAGACCGGCAGGCAGTTGACGAACGCGCAGCCGGCATCAATGGCGCACTGGGCATAGAACTTGTCGGCCTCGTCCGAGCCGACCGGGAGGTAGCTGACCAGTACGTCGACCTTGGCGTCCTTGAGCGCACCGACGACATCGACCGGGGTCTCATCGGATTCGACGATGGTCTCGCGATAGTACTTGCCGAGACCGTCGAGGGTTTCGCCGCGCTGCACTCGCACGCCGGTGGGGGCGACATCGCTGATCTTGATGGTGCAGTTGTCACTGGCGTTGATCGCATCGGCCAGATCAAGCCCGACCTTCGCCGCATCGACGTCGAAAGCGGCAACGAACTCGATATCACTGATGTGATAGTCCCCGAATTGCACGTGCATCAGGCCGGGCACGCGCTCACTGGGATCGGCATCGTGGTAATAGGTGACGCCCTGCACCAGGGAGGACGCACAGTTGCCCACCCCGACGATCGCGACACGGATCTTACTCATCTATTCTCCTTGCTGAATTCCGGATTGCTCGGCGGCGATCACCGAGTCGAGCCAGGCCAATTCGCCTGCCACGACATCGCGAGAATGCCGCACGAGTTCTTGCGAGTAATGGTCCAACCCCGACAGTGACCAAGAATCGATCATCGCGAGCCGGGACACGGTGACCTCACGTCGTCCGTGCAGAATGCGCAGCCGATTGTGAGTATCAGTCATCCCCAGCAGACTGAACTGGACGCCGAAGTCGTCGGTCCATGCGCTGGGATCTGTGGTAGCCAGTTGTTGCGCGAGGTACTCCTCCCCACTGGGCGTGAGGTGATAGATGCGGCGCGAGCGGCTTCCGACCAGCAACGGACGCTCGGTCCCGCAGTCACAAATGAAACCTCGCTCCAGCAACCGGCGGAGTGCCGGGTACAGCGAGCCGAACGACACCTTGTGCAGGTAGCCGACCACCAGATTGACGTGCTTTCGCACTTCATACCCATATGACGGGCCCTGCGAGAGTCGTCCGAGGATCGCCAGATCCAAGGCCGGTTGGCGCAAGGCCATCTGCACACCTCACTTCCCTTGTGTTGGAGGTTCACGCTCGAACGAACCACAATGTATCGGCTCGATATATCGAGATGCTACATCGTGCGTCTCCACAGTGCCACAAGCCCCACCCGCATGTCCCAGCGGCATCCGGCCACCGGACGGCAAGCATGTTGCCGCAAGCGAGACCCCTTCGGGGAATAGCCAAGCGTTATAGGCCGTTGCCAGACGTCGGGACCCGAGCGGTCCGCATAGTGACGTCGTTGAACAGGAGTGCACAGACCTCATGTCTTTGATCAATACCCAGATTCTGCCCTTCACCGCGCACGCATACCACGCGGGCGAATTCGTCGAGGTGACCGAAGCCGACGTGCGGGGCACCTGGGCGATCTTCTTCTTCTACCCCGGTGACTTCACGTTCGTCTGCCCGACCGAGCTGGGTGATCTGGCCGAGCACTACGGCCAGCTGCAGGACCTGGGCGTCGAGGTCTACTCGGTGTCCACCGATTCGCACTTCGTCCACAAGGCATGGCATGCCGCCTCCGACGAGGTCGGCAAGGTGCAGTACTTCATGCTCGGCGATTCGAACCTGGAGCTGACCCGCAATTTCGAGGTCGAGCGGCTCGGTTCGGGCCAAGCCGACCGTGCGACTTTCCTGATCGACCCGCAGGGCACCATCCAGTACATCGAGCAGACTGCCGAGGGCATCGGGCGCTCTGCCGCTGAGCTGCTGCGCAAGGTCAAGGCCGCCCAGTACGTCGCCGCGCATCCGGGCGAGGTCTGCCCCGCCAAGTGGGAGGAAGGCGAGGAGACCCTGACTCCGAGCATCGATCTGGTCGGCAAGATCTGAGCGATCTCACCAGCTGCCGGGCGGGGACGCACTCGCCCGGCAGCCAGCGCCGCCCCATTCGCACAATCCGCATCGCCCGCACAGCTTCAGGAGAATCATGGTCACCCGCCTGCTGGACCACAATCTGACAGCCCAGCTCAAGCCCCTCATGCCCCGCATCACCCACGAGATCGAACTGGTCATGTCATTGGACGACCGGGACGCCTCGGCGAACCTCGAACAGTTGCTGATCGATATCGCCGCGCTTTCATCCAAGATCAACGTCCGGCGCGACGATGACGCGCACACCCGGCGTCCATCGTTCTCGATCCACCGGCTGGACACCGATATCTCGGTCAGCTTCGCGGGTATCCCGATGGGCCACGAGTTCAGCTCGCTGGTGCTGGCGTTGCTACAGGTGGGCGGCAATCCGGTCAAGGAGGACGCCGCCCTGATCGACCAGGTCGCCAACCTCGACGGCGACTACGAGTTCACCACGTACATGTCCCTGAGTTGCCAGAACTGCCCGACGGTGGTGCAGGCACTCAACACCATGGCGGTGATCAACCCCCGGATCAAGCACACGGCAGTCGAGGGATCGCTGTTCGGCGACGAGGTGGCCCAGCGCAATGTGCTCGCCGTGCCGACCATCTACCTGAACGGTGAACTGTTCGGGCAGGGCCGCACCACGATCGAGGATTTCGTCCGCAAGCTCGACGCGGATTCTGCGGGTCGCGAGGCCGCCGAGCTGAACCAGAGGGCGCCCTATGAGGTGCTCGTCGTGGGTCAGGGACCGGCCGGTGCCGCTGCCGCCATCTACCTGGCTCGCAAGGGCATTCACACCGGTCTGGTCGGCGAACGGTTCGGTGGGCAGGTGCTGGACACCATGGCCATCGAGAACTTCATCTCGGTGCCCTACACCGAGGGCCCGAAATACGCGGCGGCGCTCGAAGCCCACGTCGGCAACTACGAGATCGATGTCATCAAGTCGCAGGTGGCCACCGAACTGATCCCGGCCACCGAACCGGGGGGCCTGCACACCGTGCGGTTCGGGGACGATGCCGCACTGCGGGCCCACGAGGTGATCATCGCGACCGGAGCCCACTGGCGCCTGATGGGCGTGCCCGGCGAGCAGGAATACCGCAACAAGGGGGTCACCTTCTGCCCGCACTGCGATGGTCCGCTGTTCAAGGGCAAGGACATCGCCGTGATCGGCGGCGGCAATTCCGGGATCGAGGCGGCGATCGATCTGGCCGGGCTGGCCAGCCACGTCACCGTGCTGGAGTTCATGCCGCAGTGCCTGGCCGACGAGGTGCTGATGGACAAGCTGAACTCCATGCCCAACGTGGATGTCATCACCAATGCGCAGACCACCGAGGTACTCGGCGACGGCGAGCAGGTCACCGGCATCTCGTATCGCGATCGTGCGAGCAGTGAGACCGGACAACTCGCGTTGTCGGGCGTGTTCGTCCAGATCGGCCTGGTGCCCAACACCGACTGGCTGGCCGGGACCCTCGAACTGTCGCCCCGCAAGGAGATCGTCACCGACCGTCGCGGACTGACCGCCGTCGAGGGCATCTACGCCGCCGGCGACTGCTCCACCGAACCGTACAAACAGATCGTGGTCGCCCAGGGTAGCGGCGCCATCGCCGCCCTGTCAGCCTGGGAGCACCTGATCCGCCAGCAGACGGTACTCGCGTCGTAGCGGCCTGCAGCCCTCTAGGCTTACGACCCGTGGGTTTGCTCAACAGATATCTCTCGAGCCCGTTGCGCCGCGGTGATTCCGCGGCCGACGCGCTCGCCGGATTCGTCGGTTCACGCTGGAAAACCGCAGCGGCCCGGACCGACGAACTCGGCGCCGTGACCGCACCGGAGGCCATCGGCGGTTGGGTCGCCTACGCCGCGTCCTACTCACCCAGCCTGCTGGCGCGTCCCTGGTACTGGCAGGGGGTCATCGCCGGTCTGAGCGCCATGTTCGGTCACCAGGCCGGATTGCTGATCAGTTCGACGGTCGGTGCGATCGCCGACAAGGTGGGCGTCCAGATCAAGCTGAAGCCCGGCATCCGGCAGGGCGGCAAGATCGCCGGGGGTCTGATCCTGGGGGCCACGGCGATCGCCATCCCGCTGCGGTCGGTGCGCTGGCACCGCCGCACCGCCGCCTACAGCCATGTGAACGGCCCCAACGCGTTCTGGGCGGTGGCGTCCACCGCTGCAGCTGCCGGCATCTTCGTTGCACTGCTCGCCCAGTGGCGCGCCACGCTGTGGGCGATCAACTACATCTCGGGTCATCTGCGCAACCGATTCGCCTGGGAGTTGCTCGGACGGCTTGTCTCGACACTGGTCGTCACGACGACCATCCTGGTCATCTTCGATCAGGTGATCATGCGCACCGTCGTCGGGGTGGCCACCACCGCTTCGGCACGGGTCGACCTGCGCACTCCCAACGGCGTCCATCAGCCGCTGACCCCGCTGCATTCGGGCAGCCCCGCCTCGAGGGAAAGCTGGAGTTCGCTGGGACTCCAGGGCAAACGGTTCACCTGCGGCGGACCGTCGGCCGACCGGATCGCCGAGGTGATGGGCCGGCCCGCACTGCAGCCCATCCGCGCCTACGCGTCCATGGACGGTCGCAGCATTCAGCAGGTGGTCGATGCGGTCATGGCCGAGCTCGACCGCATGAACGCCTGGACACGCAAGGCGATCCTCGTGGTCACCACCACCGGGCGCGGCAACGTCAATGAGTGGAGCACCTCGTCGTTCGAGTTCTTGATGCACGGCGACTGCGCGACGGCTGCCATGCAGTACTCCGGCCTGCCATCGGCGGTCACCATGCTGAGCAGCAAGCAGGTCCCCGTGCAGGCATCGCGGATGCTGTACGGCGCGATCGAGGACCGGGTGGCCACCCTGCCGCTCGAGCATCGTCCACAGTTGTACGTCGCGGGCGAATCGCTGGGCGCATTCGGTTCCAACGGCACCTTCGCCAGCCCGGAGGACATGCTGTCGCGAGCCGCGGGCGGGGTGTGGACCGGCTGCCCGACGTTCACCGACAATCAGGCCGAGTGGACGCGCCGCCGCGACCCCGACTCCACCGTCGTGCGTCCGGTGGTCGATCGCGGGCGGCACATCCGATTCGCCTGTTCACCAGCCGAACTGCTCATCGACTCGCGGGGCAGGCCGCTGGATGCCTGGATCGCGCCCCGCTTCTGCTATCTGCAGAACGACACCGACCCGGTGGTCTGGTGGAACACCGACCTGCTGTGGAAGAAGCCCGAGTGGCTGGACGAGATGCGCGGCACCAAGACGCCGATGGCCGCGATGACCTGGTGGCCGTTCATCACCTTCTGGCAGATCGCCGCGGACATGCCGGTCTGCCGAAGCGTCGGCCCCGGCTACGGCCACAAGTACCACTCGGCGCAGTGCGTTCCGGCTTGGGCAGGGGTACTCGGGCTGGATCCGACTGCCGACTGGTCGACGCTGATCGCCGCGCTCAATGTCGACGTTCCGCCGGTGAATCCCTGATCCCGATTCTTCGCGACTCGGATCGCCCGGGACGGTTCGCTCGCGATTGAAACCGCCGGCGAGCGGTTCGGGTGTGAATCAGCGGCCTCGCGTCCCGGCGCAGCGCTCCCTAAAAGGTAGCGTGGCGCATGTACACGCAGAAGGGAACGCCATGTCGAACACCCGCTCGGCCGCCGGCACCGCGAGCCAAGCCGTACTCCTGCTGATTGCCCGGTTGGGCTTCGCCGCGATCCTGCTGGGACGCGCCTGGTCGCGTTGGCAGATCGAGGGCATGGACGCCCAGATCGCCCGCATCGCCGAAGCCGGCCTCCCCGCCCCCGGGGTGATCGCCTGGGGCACCGTCGTCCTGGAGGGCATCGGCGGCGTCCTCCTCGCCTTCGGGCTGCTGACAAGGTTGGTCGCCGCGCTGGTTGCGCTCGAGAATATCCTGATCATCGCCCTCTTGCGCTGGGCAGCCGGCCCGTTCATCAACAACGGCGGCTACGAGTACAACCTCGCGCTGGCCTGCCTGGGGATCGTCTTCCTCGCCGCAGGAGCCAGCTACACCGGCCTGGACAGTCTCCTGTTCGGCCGCAGCAAGAGGCCTGCCGACAACGGCGACCTCTACCAGCCCAAGTTGGGATCGACTCAGCCCTGACAACCGGCACCCCGCCAAGACGCACAGCTGATCCACAGCCGATCCACATCCAAACCTGTGCAAAGACTGTCATTCTGCTGTCATGGCGAACCAGAATACCGAGCACCTGACCCGTCCCGACGGCACGCCATTACGCGTGCTCGCCGTGGACGATGAACCCAGCCTGACCGAACTGTTGAGCATGGCGCTGCGCTACGAGGGCTGGAACGCCCGCACCGCCGGCACCGGCACCGAGGCCGTGCGGACCGCCCGCGAGTTCCAGCCCGACGCGATCGTGCTCGACATGATGCTGCCCGACTTCGACGGGCTCGAAGTGATGCGCAAGGTGCGCGCTGATCAACCCGACGTACCGGTCATCTTCCTCACCGCGAAGGACGCCGTCGCCGACCGGGTCGCCGGGCTGACCGCCGGCGGCGACGACTACGTCACCAAGCCGTTCAGCCTGGAAGAGGTGATTGCGCGGCTGCGGGCCCTGATGCGGCGAAGCGGGGCCGCGTCCCGGCGGCCGGACGCCCAGCTGGTGGTCGGCGACCTCATCATGGACGAGGACACCCACGAGGTCTCCCGCGGTGGCGAGCCGATTCATCTGACCGCCACGGAGTTCGAGTTGCTGCGCTTCATGATGCGCAACCCGCGCCGGGTGCTGTCCAAGGCTCAGATTCTCGACCGGGTCTGGAACTATGACTTCGGTGGACAGGCCAACGTCGTGGAGTTGTATATCAGCTACCTGCGCAAGAAGATCGATGTGGGCAGGCAGCCGATGATCCACACCTTGCGGGGGGCCGGATATGTCCTCAAGTCGGCGGGCTAACCAGACACTCAAACGACAACTGGTCGTCCGGATCACGCTGATCGTCACCGTGGTCTGCATCCTGTTGTCCGCCTGCTCAGCCCTGCTGGTCTCGCGCATCCTCACCACCAAACTCGATCAGCAGTTGCTCTACGCGATCAATGCGACGGAGAACCGCCCGCAAGGCCCCGACGCTCAGAATCGGTTCGACCCGACGGACGGCGGTGGGCTGCGGCTGGGAGGTCTGCCGGTCGGCAGCATCTCGCTGGCGATCTCCTCGTCCGGGGTGGTGCGCAGTTCGATCATCTGGGAGTACGGCAGCACCATCCCCGACGCCGGACAGCTGGAGGTGCTGCTCGATCTGCCGCGGGACGGTATCGTGCGGTCAGTCCGGATAGAAGGACTCGGCAGGTATCAGGCGGTCGCCGTGACAAGCACCGGCAGCACCGGGACGACCACGATGGCGGTGGCCGCTCCCACCGCAGCCAATGATGCGATCGTCGCGTCCATGTTGTGGATCGAACTCGGCCTGATCATCCTGGCAGCCGCTGCCGCTGCCGGAATCTCGACGGTCGTTGTGAAGAACTCGCTGCGTCCGCTGACTCGTCTGGCCGACACCGCGACGCAGGTCGCGGCGCTGCCACTGGAATCCGGCGAGGTCGCCATCGATGTGCGGGTGCCCCGCTCGCAAGCCGCCGAGCAGAGCGAGGTCGGACGCGTGAGCGCCGCCTTCAACTCGATGCTCGACAATGTCGAGACCTCGCTGCAGGCCAGGCAGGCCTCCGAGACCAAGGTGCGCCAGTTCGTCGCCGACGCCAGCCACGAACTGCGCAATCCGCTCGCGTCGATTCGCGGCTATGCGGAGCTGACCCGGCGCGGGCGTGAGGAGTTGCCCGCCGATACCGTTTTCGCGCTTGGGCGCATCGAATCCGAATCGCAGCGGATGAGCCGGCTGGTGGAGCAGATGCTGCTGCTGGCCCGACTCGACAACGATCCGGCAGCTGCCCGCGACCAGGTCGATCTCAGCGAGGTGACCCTGAACGCGGTCAGTGATGCACGGGCCGCCGGCCCCGATCACCACTGGCGGGTCCAGGTGCCCGATGAGCCGGTCATGATCTCGGGTGATGCCGGACAGGTGCAGCAGGTGATGGTCAATCTGCTGGGCAACGCCCGCAAGCACACCCCCGCCGGGACGACGGTGACGACCTCGGTCAGCGCCGACGACGGCTGGGCCCGCATCGAGGTGGCCGACAATGGGCCCGGCATCCCGCCTGCGCTCACCGGACAGATCTTCGAACGGTTCACCAAGGCCGACGCGGCTCGCGCACACGACGCCGAGGGCTCCACCGGGCTGGGCCTGGCGATCGTCGCCGCCGTGGCGACTGCCCATGGCGGTCGCGTGGAGGTCGAGTCCCGGCCGGCTACCGAGACCGAGCCCGGCTACTCCCGGTTCATCGTCCGGCTGCCCCTGACGACGACAGCCGAGCCGTCGGATTCGCAGCCGACCGCGTGATCTTGGGCCAAAGTAGGGTCATGGAACCGACTCGCGCCGACCTGGCCCACTACCTCGATCACACGCTACTGAAGACCGATGCGACCGCCGACGACGTGCGACGGGCAGCGGCCGAAGCAGTGCGGCTCGGGGTCTTTGCGCTGTGCGTCTCGCCCAATATGATCCCGCTCGACGTCGATCTGGGTCAGGTGAGGCTGGCCACGGTCTGCGGCTTTCCCTCCGGCAAGCACACCGCCCACGTCAAGGCGGCCGAGGCGCGTCAGGCGGTGGCCGCGGGTGCCGACGAGGTCGACATGGTGATCGACATCGGCCTGCTGAAGGCCGGACGCGATGATGACCTGATCGCCGAGATTGCTGCGGTGAAACGCGAGATTCCCGGAGTACTCAAGTTGATCGTCGAGTCGGCCCGGCTCAGTGACGATCAACTCGTGGTGGCCTGCCAGGCCGCCGAGGAGGCCGGCGCGGACTTCGTCAAGACGTCTACGGGTTTCGATCCGGCAGGTGGCGCGAGCATCCACGCAGTGCGGTTGATGGCCCGGACGGTGGGCGGACGCCTGGGCATCAAGGCCTCCGGCGGAATCCGCGACTATGCCACGGCGATCGCGATGATCGAGGCGGGTGCCACCCGGATCGGCTGCTCGGCATCGGCCCAGATTCTGGCCGGCGCACATTCGTGAGCTCAGTCGTCGAAGCCCCGCGCCGCCAGGGCATCACCGATCGCATCGGCATCGCGCAGCGCGCGCACCAGCAACGGCACCGCGAATGCCCGGACGCTGTGGGTGGCGGCACGGGCGATCTGCGCCTCCCGCACCTCACGAGCCAGCCCCGCGACCACCGGCACGCATCGGATACCCAGCATCAGGGTGAGGCCGACACGTTCGGGGTCAACCCCGAACCTGCGCAGCGGCCCCACGGCTCTGACCGCAGCCTCGATGAGCCCGCTCATCGGCGTGGTCAGCGTGATCAGACCGGCCGCTGCGACCAGGATGGCGATCGTTCCCGGCACGGCTATCGCACGTTGCCAGCCGAATGACCACCAGTTCATGGCGGTGATGAAGACCAGCAGCCAGATCATCGGACGAAGCTGCTTGAGCATCAGGCCGACCGGGAATCCCGCCGCCAGGTAGCCCAGCAGCACCACGACCAGCACTGCCAGCACCAGCCACCAGCGCGACTGCACCCAGATCGAGCAGACGCCCAGAACCACCAGTCCGAGCAGTTTTACCCAGGCCGGGGCGCGGTGCACGACCGAGGAGCCCTGACGGTAGAGCCCGAGGGTGTTGATGCCGATCGCCATCAGGCGTCCATCAGCTTGCGGTAGTGCGCCAGCGCCTCGGCGGGCGCGGCGTCGGCCACCAGATGCCCCGAATCGAAGACCAGCACCCGATCGAAGTCCTCCAGCAGATACAGGTGATGGGTGGCCAGCACCACGGTCTGCGGCAGTTCGCGGATCACTCGTCCGATCATCTTGGCGTTGCGTAGATCGAGCAGCGTGGTCGGCTCGTCCATGATGATCAGCTGGGGTGAGGTGATCAGCACCGAGGCCAGCGCGAGCAACTGCTTCTGCCCGCCCGACAGCAGGTGGGCCGGGTGGTCGCGGTGGCCGCTCAGCCCGAAGTGGGCGAGCAGTTCGTCCACCCGGGCGGAGATCTCCGGCTTGCTCAGCCCGGATTTGCGCAGCCCGAAGGCGACGTCCTCGGCCACCGTCGGCATGATGATCTGGGTATCCGGATCGGTGAACAGAAAACCGGCGAGCTTACGGACCTTGGCGGCCGAGGCCGCGGTGTCCAGGCCGTTGACCCGGATCCTGCCCTGGCTGGGGATGAGAAGCGCGTTGAGCATCCGGACGAAGGTCGACTTGCCCGAGCCGTTGTGCCCGACCACGCCGATCCGCTGTTCGACCAGGTCAGCGTTGATGTCGTCGAGTACCTGACGCGACAGCGGCCCCTGACCGTAGCGGTGGCCGACGTGATCGACTTCTATATGCACCACAACGTGTCAGCGTACTCAGGCCTGCTGGCCACTCGCCGGCGCTGCTTCGGCGGAGACGGAGTCGGCCGCGGGCTGCTCGGCGGTCTCCGAATGCCAGGGCAACATGCCCGGCACGGCGGTGTGAACACCCTTCGCGACCAACGTGGCGAGGACGACTTTGGTCAGGTCGCCGGGCAGATACGGCAGGTTGCCGATCAGCGCCTGCGAGAAGGTCAGCTTGCCGGAGATCATCAGGCCGGGGATGCCCAGGGCATACATGATCACCAGGCCGCCGATCACGGTGATGATCAGTCCCTTCCACACCGAGTACGGGGCACCCACCCGGTAGGTGGCCCAGCCGACGAACCAGGCGCAGACCACGAACCCCACGATGAAGCCCCACGAGGGACCGAAGAAGACGCCGAGGCCTCCCCGGCCGCCCGACAGCAGCGGAAGACCCAGAGCCACCAGCGCGAGGAACAACAGCTGCGAGAATGCGCCGCGGCGTCCGCCCAGGATCGCCCCGGCCAGCATCGGGCCAAGCGATTGCGCGGTGATCGGCACCGGCGAGATCGGAACATACAGCGGCGGGATGAGGCCGAGTGCCGCGGTGACACCCGCGAAGACGGCGATCAGGGCAAGATCGCGGGCGGGCTGGGACGGTTGACTGCTCATGCGCGGTGACCTTTCGGGAAAAGAACGGGATCACTTTAACACCGTTCAATCCGAGGCCCTTAACAGGGTTCAATTAGAGAACTTGCCAGTTGCACAAGAAGGCCCCTTATATCACCTTGGGGTGAAACAGACACCACCGGGGTTCCCAAAAACTATGATCATGCCCTGACTTGGGTGTAAGTTCGCGGCATGGACGCACAGGTACTCGCGCGTTGGCAGTTCGGGATCACCACTGTCTACCACTTCTTCTTCGTGCCAATGACCATCGGGACCAGCTGGATGGTCGCGATTCTGCAGACCCGATGGCTGCGCACTGGAGACGATCAATGGTTGCGCCTCACCAAGTTTTTCTCGAAGCTTTTCCTCATCAACTTCGCGGCGGGCGTGGTCACCGGCATCGTGCAGGAGTTCCAGTTCGGTATGAACTGGTCGGAGTACTCCCGCTTCGTCGGCGATATCTTCGGCGCGCCGCTGGCTCTCGAAGCCCTGGTCGCCTTCTTCTTGGAGTCGACGTTCATCGGTCTGTGGATCTTCGGCTGGGACCGGCTGCCGCGCGTCCTGCACAACCTGTGCATGTACCTGGTCGCGCTGGGTAGCACCATCTCGGCGATCTTCATCCTGGCCGCGAACACCTTCATGCAGAACCCGGTCGGCGCCACCTACCGCAACGGGCGCGCCGAGCTGGCCGATTTCACCGCGCTGTTCACCAATCCGTTCTTCCTGGTCACCTTCCCGCACCAGATCGCCGCGTCCTTCATGGTCGCCGGTGGCCTGCTGGCCGGGGTCGGCTGCTGGAAGCTCGCCAAGAACCACCGCGACGCACCCGAGGGCACCGTTCATCCCGATGACGAGGCCTGGCGCAAGTCGTCGCGGATGGGCGCCTGGGTGATGATCGTGGCAGCCCTTGCCGTATTCGGCACCGGCCATGCACAGGCGCAGATCGAGGCCGAGCTGCAGCCGATGAAGCTGGCGGCGTCCGAGGGCCTGCTCGACACCACCCAGGGCGCAGGATTCGCGATCGTCGGCATCTACACCCAAGAGCGCGACAACCAGGGCATCACCCGGGTCACCGAGGTGTGGAGCTTCGAAGTTCCCTATGCGTTGAGCATCCTGGCCTTCAATGACCCCAATGCCGAGGTCATGGGCATCAATGACCTGACTGAGCAGTACCTGGCCGATGGCATCCGAGATGTCAACGGCAACCGGACCCAGCTGCAAGAAGAGTTCTCCAGTCAACTGGCCCAGCTGAGCGTCGATCCGGTACCGAATGTGATGATCGCGTTCTACAGCTTCCGGTTGATGATCGGCTTGGGCACCTTGGCCATGCTGATCGGCGTGCTGATCTTGTGGTTCACCCGCAAGGGCCACTACCCACCCACCAACAAGATCTGGCAGTACACGATGGGCGCGTTGCCGTTCATGCCGCTGTTCGCCAACTCCTTCGGGTGGATCCTGACCGAGATGGGCCGCCAGCCATGGATCGTCTACGGGGTGCTGCCCACCTGGACGGCCAACTCGCCCACCGTCAGCGCCGGCCAGGTGATCTTCAGCATGACCGCCTTCACCTTGGTCTACGGCATTATCGCGGTACTGGTGCTGAAGCTCTTCTTCACCTATATCGCCAAGGGTCTGCCTGACGTGACCCCACCCGAGGTGTCCAAGGACACCGACCAGCCCATGTCGTTCGCCTACTGAGTTAGAGGAGATTACTCACCATGTCGCACGACCAACTGATCATCTTGTGGTTCCTCCTGGTGGCGGTGCTGTGGATCGGCTTCTTCTTCCTCGAGGGTTTCGATTTCGGGGTGGCGATGCTCTACCCGGTCATCGGTAAGGATCCGACCGAACGTCGCGTCATGATCAACACGATCGGCCCGACCTGGGACGGCAACGAGGTCTGGCTGCTCACCGCCGGCGGCGCGATGTTCGCCGCCTTCCCGGGGTGGTATTCGACCTTGTTCAGCGGACTCTACGTGCCGCTGCTGCTGGTCCTGCTGGGGCTGATCGTCCGCGGGGTCTCGTTCGAGTACCGCGCCCTGATGCCGGACGACAACTGGCGCGACACCTTTGACACCTGCTCGACGGTCGGCTCACTGATCGTCCCGCTGGTCTTCGGTATCGGCTTCGCCAACATGTGGAAGGGCATCCCGGTCGACGGGCAGCCACCTCTGATGAGCGGCGGATTCTGGAGCCTGTTCAGCCCGTTCGCGCTGCTCGGCGGCGTGATGCTCGTGATCTTGTTCATGGTGCACGGCGCGGTCTTCCTCTGCCTCAAGACTGCCGGCTCGGTGCGCACCAAGGCCAACGGCGTGATCAAGCTGCTGGGCCCGATCGCAGTCGTGCTGCTCGCCACCTTCGTCATCTTCGGAAACGTGCTGTACCCGGCGGCCAATAACCACAATCTCGGTTCCGGAGCCTCGATCGCGATGTGGGTCACCGGTCTGCTGGCGGTGGCCGCTGCCGGCTTCGCGGTTCTGATGCACAGCGAGTCGGGAGTTCAGCGGCGCGAGAATCTTGCGTTCCTGGGCACCGGGGTTGCGATCATCTTGTTGTTCGTCACCATCTTCATCAAGATGTTCGGGACGCTGGGCTTCGCGCCCACTGCCGGGACGAATTTCGACATGTGGATCGCGGCCAGCTCGCCGGCCACGTTGCGGCTGATGAGCTTCGCGGCCCTGGTGGGCGTGCCGATCGTGCTCGCCTACACGATCTGGAGCTACCACGTCTTCCGCCGCCGCCTGTCCGTGGCGAATATGCCGCCTGAGCCCGGCTCGGCGAAGCTGGCCAAGGCTCAGGCCGCGAAGGGCTGATCTTGGCGCCACCTCTCGATCCGCGTCTTGTCAAGCGTGCGACGGCGACCAGGGGTTTCCTGGTCGCCGTCGTGCTGACCGGCATCGCCAACGCCTGCTGCATCATCGTACAGGCGTGGCTGATCGCCCACGCCGTGGCGGGCGTCTTCGGTTCCGGGTCCACGGTCTTTCCCGGTCCGCTGCCGGGCTTCGGCGCCTACCTCGCGGCGCTGGCCGCGGTCTTCGTCGTCCGCGCGGGACTCAGCTGGCTGAATCCCTGGCTTGCTCACCGGGCTTCCGCGTCCGTGAAATCACAGCTGCGTGCCGATCTGATGGCGGCCCGGCTGACCAACCCGCTGGACGCCTCGACCCCGTCCAGCACCCTGATTCACCTGGCCACCCAGGGCCTCGATGCGCTCGACGGGTACTTCTCGAAGTACCTTCCGCAGCTGGTGATGGCCGCCTTCATCCCGCTGCTGATTCTTGCCGTGGTTGCAGGCCAAGACGGTGAATCGGCACTGATCATCGCAGTCACACTGCCGCTGATCCCGCTGTTCATGGCGTTGATCGGCATCACCACCCGCGAACAGGTCAACCGGCGATTGAAGTACCAGAACCGGTTGGCCAACCATTTCGCCGATCTGGTCACCGGGCTGCCCACCCTGCAGGTCTTCGGACGCGCCCGCAGCCAGCTCAAGGGGCTGAGGATCACCGAGCAGCGCTCGCGGATCGAGACCATGAAGACCCTGCGGATCGCCTTCCTGTCCGGCGGAGTGCTGGAACTGCTGGCGACGTTGTCGGTAGCTCTGGTCGCGGTCACCGTCGGTTTCCGGGTGGTGGCCGGCGACCTGGACCTGACGACCGCGCTGTTCATCCTGGTGCTGGCCCCGGAGGCCTACCTACCGGTCAGGCTGGTCGGCGTTCACTTTCATGATTCGGCCGACGGCACGGCGGCAGCCGATGCCGTCCTGCGCATCATCGAGGCCGCCGAGACCCCGCAGGCGCAGCCGGTGACCCCGCCCGCGCCGGGTGCCACCGAGATCGTCTTCGACCGGGTGAGCGTGCGCTATCCGGGCACCGACCGGGCATCGTTGGACAACCTGTCGTTCACCATGCGCCCCGGTGATGTGCTGGCCCTGGTCGGACGCTCGGGCGCCGGCAAATCGACCGCCCTGAATGTGCTGATGGGGTTCGTTCGACCGACCAGCGGGTCGGTTCGCGTCGGCGATGCCGATCTGAGCGAAGTCGACCTCGACGCCTGGCGGCGGCAGATCGCCTGGGTCGGGCAGAACCCGGGAATGCTGCGCGGGACCATCGCCTCCAATGTGCTTCTCGGCTATCCGGGGGCGACGAAGGCGCAGATCCGTGAGGCTCTGGACCGTGCCGGTGGCGAGGAGCTGGCGTTGGACCGGCCGATTGCCGATGATGGCGAGGGATTGTCGGCCGGTGAGCGACGCAGGGTGGCCCTCGCCCGGGCGCTGCTGCGTATCGAGTTCGGCGGCGCGCAGCTGCTCGTCCTGGACGAGCCGACGGCCGGCCTGGATCAGGCCACCGAAGCGCAGGCGGTCGCGGCCGTCCGCGCGGCCGGGGTCGGCGTGGTCGTGGTCAGCCACCGTGAGGCGTTGCTCAGGCTGGCCGACGAGATGGTTTCGGTCGGCGGCGATCGTGAGCAGACCGCTCCGGTCGGTGGCAACGAGGGGGTGGACGATGGCACCGATGCGTGATGTCTGGGCACTGGTCGTCCGGCTGCTCAACGGTGAACCGCGAGGCCGGCTTCGGCTGACGGTCTCGGTGCTGCTGGCCATCTTCGCCAGTGGCTGCTCGGTGGCACTGATGGGCGTGTCGGCCTGGCTGCTGAGCCGGGCGGCCGAGCATCCGCCGGTGCTGTATCTGCTGGCGGCCTCTGTCGGGGTGCGGTTCTTCGGTATCGGACGCGGAGTCGGCCGCTATCTCGAGCGGTTGACCGGCCACGATCTGGCACTGCGCATGCAGAGCGGACTTCGTGAACTCACCTATACCTCGCTCAGTCGCACGACGCTGCTGGGGCGGCGCTACGGCGACCTGCTGGTGCGGATCACCGCCGACGTCGAGGGCATCGTCGATCTGGTGGTGCGTGTCGTGCTGCCGTTCTGCTCGGCAGCCGTCGTCTTCCTGGGCACCAGCGCGATTCTGGCGATCTTCAACCCGCCCTTCGCGTTGGTCCTGCTGGCGATCTCGGTGTTCGCCGGGATCATCGTCCCCTGGCTGGCGGCGCGCTGGTCGCGGCAGGCCGATGAACGGGCGATCCCGGCGCGCGGTGAGCTCGCCGACAAGGTGCGCGAGATGGCTCTCGGAGCACCCGATCTGGTGGCCTACGGACTGGCCGACCGGGAGTTGACGGCGCTGGCCGCAATCGACTCGCAGCTGCGCACCAGCGAACGCGATGGTGCCTGGACGCGCGGGGTCGCCGAGGCCGTGCAGATGCTGGCGACCGGGTTGGCGGTGCTGGCCGCGCTGGCGATCGGGGCGCCGGCGGTCGAAAGCGGGGCAATGCTCGGACGCGATCTGGCGATCCTCGCGCTCGTCCCGCTGGCCCTGCACGAGGTCTACGCGGACTTCACCAAGTCGGCCCAGACGCTGACCCGCTCGCGGGCGGCGCTGGCGCGGGTGCTGGATGTCCTGCGGGCCGAACCCGTCGGCTCGGGAGACCGGGTGCCCGGTGAGGAATCTGCAACGTCGGAGTTGGTCCTGCACGAGGTCAGCGTCGGCTGGCCGGACGGTTCGGTGCTACTCGCCGGCGTCGACCTGACGGTCGGGCCCGGGCAGTCGGTGGCCCTGGTCGGCCCGTCGGGACTGGGCAAGACGACACTCGCGGCCACCATCATGGGGCTGATTCCCGCGCGGGCCGGGCAGCTGAGCGTGCCGGGTCGCGTCGGTTACCTGGCGCAGAATGCGCACATCTTCGCGACCACGCTGGCCGAGAACGTGCGGATCGGCAACAAGGACGCCACCGATGATCAGGTGCTCGAAGCGATGCACCAGGCCGGACTCCAGCTGGACCCGCAGCGGGAGGTCGGCGAGCAGGGCGCGACCCTGTCGGGCGGCGAGGCGCAGCGGGTGGCGCTGGCGCGGCTGCTCGTGGCCGGCGAGCGTCCGAGTCTGGTGATCCTGGACGAGCCAACCGAGCATCTCGACCGCGAGACCGCCGACGCCTTGCTGGACGATCTGTTCTCGTCCCTGTCGGATTCGGCGCTGCTGGTGATCACCCACGACCAGGACCTGATGGCCCGCTGCGCACGCGTGATCGACCTAACCCGCTGGGCCGTCTCCCCCGCCCTCCCCCGCTGACGCCCCCGCGCTGGCGCCCACCCCCGTTCCCGCGCCCCGAATCGGAGGTTGCGCCCGATATATCGGGCGCAACCTCCGATTTCCGGCGCGGGAAGTTGGTGGCGGCTCGAGCGGCGGCGGTCACACATCCGAAACGGGAGCGCCTGGAGTAGCGTTGGCGCCACTATGAGCAGGGTTCTGGGAGTCATCGGGGCTGGGAAACTCGGCGCCACCATCGGACGAGCCGCCGCCGACGCCGGCTGGCAGGTGCTCTTCTACGACGTGGCGCCCGCCGCGCAGGTGCAAGCTGCGGTGGCGGCGGCCTCGCCCGGCGCGAGGCTGGTGCGCCTGCCCGACCTCACCAAGGAGTCCGACATCGTGATGATCGCCGTGCCGTTCGGCATCGCGTGTCGCCTCGACCTTTCGCTGCTGGACGGCAAGGTCGTGCTCGACCCCACCAACCACTGGCCCGCGGTGGACGGCCCTGTCCCCGAACTCGATCACTGGAACGGGTCGACCAGCGCTCTGCTCGCCAGCCGGAACCCGCGGATGCGCCTGGTGAAGTCGCTCAACCACCTCAGCTATCACGACTTCACCTCGGACGCCCGGTCTGCCGGGGTGCATCCACGCCGTGCTGTCGCCGTGGCGTCCGACGATCCCGCGGCGCGGCAGGCGGTGGCCGAGCTGGTCGATGACATCGGCTTCGACCCGGTGCAGGTTCCGTTCGATCGAGCCAAGCTCTTGGAGCCCGATGGCCCGGTCTTCGGGCACTGGCTGGACATCGCGGGCATGCGCCAGGCGCTGTCGGCGACAAAGGTAGGTAACCCGTAGCGGGTGGCCAGGAGTCCGATCCTTGCTCCACCGGCCGGCGCAGCCACACAATTGTGATGTGGCTTCTCTGACATTTGCTGGACCGATCGGATATGCAGCCTTCGTGCTGCCCCGCGACGCCGATGCGGCACCGGCCTTGCAAGGACTCCTGGATCGTATCGACGCGGGCACCATCGAGTTGCTCGACCTTGAAATCCTCGCCCTCGGCGCCCACGGCGCCGCCGAGCGGCAACCAACCTCCGTGCTGCAGCACGGCGACAGCTTTGATCTCTCGGAGTTCGACGGGGCGCAATCAGACCTGCTCGACGCCGAGGACCTCGCCGCGCTGGGCGCCGAACTCAGCGACAGCGAGCTGGCCATCGTCATCATCTACGAGGACCGCGGTCTGGCTGGATTCGCCACGCAGGTGCAGGCACAGGGTGGACGCGAACTGTGGACCGGCGGTGTCGACATCTCCGAACTCGACACACTGGTCACCGAGTCCGAACAGGAGAACTGATGAGCATCCTCCGTACAGCCGCCCGGGCGTCGGTCGCCACCCGAGTGATCGGGAACACCCACCGCAGGCAGCAACAGCGCTGGGCCGCCGAAGATCAGGCGGCCGCCCAGCGGGCCGCCGCACAACAGGCGCCCGCTCCTGCCGCGCCCCCCGCACCCGCTGCTCCTGCCGCCGAAAGTGGCGACCTGCTGAGCAAGCTGACGCAGCTGGGCCAGCTGCGAGACTCCGGCGTCCTCACCGATGCCGAATTCGAGGCCCAGAAGGCGCGCATTCTCGCCGCTGGCTGAGCCCCCGCCCCACGATCCGAAGACTCCCCCTCGGAGGGGGACGACCAGGCACCTCACAGCTCCAGGCCGTGCCCGGCGCAACCCGCCGGCTGGCAGGCCGGGCACCAATAGAGGTTGCGTCCGGCCAAGGTCGCCCCCGAGACGGGAGTCCCGCACACCAGACACGGTTCGGCCAGCCGCCGGTAGACGTAGACCTCGCCGCCGTGGGCATCCACGCGGGGCGGGCGTCCCATCGCCTCGGGCAGGTGGGCATCGGCGACGGTGTCGATACGACCGGACGCGACCGCGTAGCGCATCAACTCCACCAGATCGGCCCACACCGAGTCGAAGACCGGACGAGGCAGTGCCTTCGCAGGCAGCAAGGGGTCGATGCCGTGGCGGAACAGCACCTCCGCGCGGAAGATGTTGCCGACTCCGGCGAAGACCTTCTGATCCATCAACAACACCGCGATCGGGCGGGCACTGGCCTGCACCTTGCGCCAGGCCCGTTCCGGATCGGCGTCGGCTCGCAGCGGATCGGGCCCCGATGACTGCACCACGGCTGCCCGCTCGGCGGGATCGATCAGCCGGCACCATTGCGGTCCACGCAGATCGGCGGCCTGTTGATCGGCCGAGATCCGCAGCCGCAGGGTCTGTGGGTGAGGCAGCACCGCCTCAACCGGCCCGAAGCGGAGCTTGCCGATCAGCCCCAGGTGAATCCACACCGTGCGGCCACCCTCGAAATCGATCAGCAGGTGCTTGCCGACGGCCTCCGCCGCGACCAGCCCGGTGCCGTCCAGCAGCTCGGCGGCAGCGGCGAACCGCCCTTGCGGGCTGGCCACCGCTACCCTCCGCTGCCCGAATCGCGACGACAGCCCCTCGCTCAGACGATGGATGACATGACCTTCGGGCACGCCCGCAAGCTTATGCGGACGGCCAGCCAGCGGCCCGCGGCTGCGGGAGCAGGCCTAGGCTGAAGGCATGCTGGTAGCTTTCTCGATCACTCCGTCAACTTCTGGCGAAGACGGCGCCGTTCACGACGCAGTCGCCGCGGCCGTCGAAGTCATCCGCGCCTCGGGCCTGCCCAATCACACCGATTCGATGTTCACCACCATCGAGGGCAGCTGGGACGAGTGCATGGCCGTCATCAAGAGTGCCTGCGATAGAGTCGGCGAATTCGCGCCGCGCGTGTCGCTGGTCCTCAAGGCCGACATCCGTCCCGGTTACAGCGGTGAACTGACCGGAAAGGTGGAACGCCTCGAAGCAGCCCTGAGGGACCGCGGCTGAGCGATCCGCCTCGCCATCGCACTGAGCGCCGAAAACTGAGCGCCGACAACTCCTGACAAATCCCCGCGGTGGCAGTGACAAAAGAGGCTGAAGCCTGCCCGGAAGCCGTCCCGACCCACGGTGCAGCAACCCGGTTGCCAGGGCCCGCCGCTAGCCAACTCAAACAAAGGATACCCTTACCGGACTAGGCATTTAACCCCGGGTAAAGTGACCTCGAAGACGCATTCGTGACAGGTGCGCGGTCGCAACTGGTGAGCGGAAGGGCAAATCGTTCCGTGCCGTCGATCGCACATCCGCCGATCAACGAGGCAGGGGTTTTTGCAATGACGGCGACTGATGGCCAACTCGATATCACCCAACTACCTGACTTAGCCGAGGGCACCGGACGTGTTGGGGCGGTGCGTACCCGCAGACCCGTCTATGTCGATCTGCTGCCGCCCTGCAACAACGCATGTCCGGCCGGCGAGAACATTCAGGAGTGGCTCCGGCTCATCAAGGAAGGTGAAGCCGAAGCCGCGTGGCGGCAGCTGACCCGCGACAATCCGTTCCCGGCGATCCATGGCCGGGTCTGCTACCACCCGTGCGAGGTGGCCTGCAACCGGCGTGAGCTCGACTCGTCGGTCTCGATCCACTCAGTCGAGCGATACCTCGGCGATGAGGCGATCGCGAACGGCTGGCGGTTCAACAAGCCCCGCAACAACACCGGCTACCGCGTCCTGGTCATCGGCGCCGGCCCCTCCGGCCTGTCGGCCGCCTACCACCTGGCGCGCGTCGGTCACGACGTCGAGATACACGATGCCGGCGAACTCCCGGGCGGCATGATGCGCTACGGCATTCCCGAGTACCGGCTGCCGCGCGATGTGGTCGATGCCGAGATCAAGCGCGTCGAAGACCTCGGCGTCAAGATCGTCCTCAATCACCCGGTGAAGGACCTGCTCGTCGAACAGCGCGAGGGCAACTTCGACGCGGTCTTCGTGGCGATCGGTGCCCACCTGTCGAAGCGAGTCGAGATCCCCAGCATGGACGCCGGCAAGATGGTCGACGCGGTCGACTTCCTGCGCGATGTCGCGTCCGGCGAGAAGCCGAAGATCGGACGCCGGGTGGCCGTCTACGGCGGCGGTAATACCGCCATGGACGCGGCCCGCGTCGCCCGCCGGATGGGCGCCGAAGAGGCTGTCATCATCTACCGCCGTAGCCAAGAGCAGATGCCCGCGCACGCCGACGAACTCGCCGAGGCCGAGCAAGAGGGTGTCAAGGTCCACTGGCTGCGCACGATCAACGAGGTCGCCGAGGACATCGAGGTCGAGGTCATGGAACTCGACGAGTGGGGCAAGCCGCACGGCACCGGCAGGTTCGAGAAGCTGCCCGCCGACACCGTCATCATGGCGGTCGGCCAGATCGCCGATACCGGCTTCCTGCGCAACATCCCCGGACTGCGTTTCACCGACGATGTCGTCCAGGTCGACCCCGCCACCTTGATGACCGACGTCCCGGGCATCTTCGCCGGTGGCGACGCCGTCCCCTCCGAGCGCACCGTGACGGTCGGTACCGGGCACGGCAAGAAGGCCGCCAAGATGATCGACGCCTGGCTGAACCGGCGCCGGGTGATGCCGACCATCAAGCACCCGGTCGTCGGCTTCGACGATCTGCACCTGTGGTACTTCGGAGATCACCCGCGCAGCATCCAGTCCGAGCTCTCGCCCGATGAGCGTGTCAGCGATTTCGGTGAGGTCGTCAAGGGCCTGACCGCCGACGAGGCCGACTTCGAGGCCCGCCGCTGCCTGAGCTGCGGCAACTGCTTCGAATGCGACGGCTGCCTGGGCGCCTGCCCCGAAGATGCCGTCATCAAGCTCGGCAAGGGCCACCGGTACCGCTTTGACTATGAGAAATGCACGGGTTGTGCGACCTGTTACGACCAGTGTCCGGCACACGCCATCGAAATGATTGCGGAGAAGTGATGACTACCACAGCAGCTGACGCCAAGATTCCCGCGCCCCACCCGAACATGCTCGGCGCCGAGGACCCGATTGCCAATCTTGACCGGGACGAGCCGGAGGCCAAGCCGACGGCCGTGCGGTCCATCGTCGACGGCAATACTGCCGCGGCCGATGTCGCTTTCCGGGTCAATGAACTCTGCTCCATCTACCCGATCACCCCGAGTTCCCCGATGGCCGAACTCGCGGACGAATGGTCGGCCTTCGATCGTGAGAACATCTGGGGCCAGGTGCCCTCGGTCATCGAGATGCAGTCCGAGGGTGGCGCCGCCGGCGCCATGCACGGTGCGCTCCAGGCCGGTGCCCTGTCGACGACGTTCACCGCGTCCCAGGGCCTGCTGCTGATGATCCCGAACATGTTCAAGATCGCCGGCGAACTGACCAGCACGGTCATGCACGTCGCCGCGCGTTCGTTGGCCACCCAGGGGCTGTCGATCTTCGGCGACCACCAGGACGTGATGGCCGCCCGGCAGACCGGCTGGGCGATGCTGGCCTCGGCCTCGGTGCAGGAATGCCACGACAACGCCCTGATCGCGCAGAACGCCACCTTGCATTCCCGGGTGCCGTTCATGCACTTCTTCGACGGCTTCCGCACCAGCCATGAACTGAACACCTGCCTGATGCTCAGCGACGACGATCTGCGCTCGATGATTCCCGACGAGTTGGTGCGCGAGCACCGCCGTCGGGCGCTCAGCCCCGAGCACCCGTTCATCCGCGGCACCGCGCAGAACCCGGACGTCTACTTCCAGGGACGCGAATCCGCAAACCCGTTCTACCTTGCCACGCCCGGTTTGGTGCAGCAGGCCATGGACGATTTCGCCAAGCTCACCGGCCGCCAGTATCACCTGGTCGACTACGTCGGCGCTCCGGACGCCGATCGGGTCGCGGTCATCATGGGTTCAGGCGCCGAGGTCGTCCAGCAGGCGGTCAGCTACCTGAACGCCGCCGGCCAGAAGACCGGCGTGCTGATCGTCCGGCTCTACCGGCCCTTCCCGGCCGACGAGGTGCTCGCAGCGATCCCCGAGACCGTCAAGAAGATCGCGGTGCTCGATCGCACCAAGGAGCCCGGCTCCAACGGTGAGCCGCTGTATCTCGACGTCACCGCCACGTTTGCCGAGGCGGTCAGCCTGGGCAACCGGGCGAGCCTGCCGCGCATCATCGGCGGGCGCTACGGCCTGTCGAGCAAGGACTTCACCCCGGCGATGGCCGCGGCGATCTTCGACGAGCTGGCCAAGGACAAGCCCCGTCCGCGCTTCACCGTCGGCATCAACGACGACGTGACCCGCCTGTCGCTCGACTACGACCCGCAGATCGACCTGGAGGATCCGCTCACCAAGCGCGCCGTCTTCTACGGCATGGGTTCGGACGGCACCGTCGGCGCCAACAAGAACACCATCAAGATCCTCGGCTCCGATGAGGACACCTACGCGCAGGGCTACTTCGTCTACGACTCGAAGAAATCCGGTTCGCGTACCACCAGCCACCTGCGCTTCGGGCCCGACCCGATCAAGGCGCCGTACCTGGTGAACAAGGCGTCATTCATCGGCTGCCACCACTGGTCGATCCTGGAACGCATCGATGTGCTGGAGTTCGCGCGCAAAGCCATCTACAACCAGGACGGCGAGCGGATCAGCGGCACGACCCTGCTGATCAACAGCCCGTTCGAGGCCGACCAGGTCTGGGACCATCTGCCGGCGCCGATGCAGGCCAAGATCATCGACTACGACATCGCGCTGTATGCGATCAACGCCAATGAGGTGGCTCGCACCGCCGGCCTGGGTGGACGCACCAACACCGTTCTGCAGACCTGCTACTTCGCGATCTCGGGCGTGCTGCCCTCCGATGTGGCAATCGAGCGCATCAAGCACTCCATCACGAAGACCTACTCACGTAAGTCGATGGAGATCGTCCGCAAGAACCATGTCGCCGTCGATGAGGCCGTGGCGCACCTGCACAAGATCGAGGTGCCCCGCGAGGTCACCAGCGATCACGGCTACCTGGCCCCGGTGCCTGCGTCGGCTCCCGATTTCGTTCAGGACGTCACCGCGACCATGCTGATCGACAAGGGTGACACGCTGCCGGTCAGCAAACTTCCGGTGGACGGTTCCTTCCCCAGCGGCACCACCAAGTACGAGAAGCGGAACATCTCCGACATCATCGCGGTCTGGGATCCCGAGACCTGCATCCAGTGCGGGAACTGCTCGTTCGTCTGCCCGCACGCGGTGCTGCGCGCCAAGCACTACCCGACGGCCAGTCTGGCCGGTGCGCCTGCCGGCTTCGATTCGGCTCCGCTGGATGCGGCCGGTCTGCCCGATTCGCGGTACACGCTGCAGGTCTACGCGGAGGACTGCACCGGTTGCGGCCTGTGCGTGGAAGCCTGCCCGGTGTCGCCGATCGGCCAGCCGCAACGCAAGGCCATCAACCTGGCTCCGGTGCTGGAACGCAGCAAGCAGCGCCAGAATGTGGAGTTCTTCGAGTCGATCCCCCGGCCGCGCCGCAGCAAGGTCAACTACTCGTCGGTGCGTGGTGTGCAGTTCCTGACCCCGCTGTTCGAGTTCTCGGGCGCCTGCTCGGGTTGTGGCGAGACACCGTATCTGAAGCTGCTCACCCAGCTGTTCGGTGACCGGCTGCAGATCGCCAACGCCACCGGCTGCTCGTCCATCTACGGCGGCAACCTGCCGACCACCCCATGGGCCAAGAACGACGAGGGACGCGGACCCGCCTGGTCGAACTCCCTGTTCGAGGACAACGCCGAGTTCGGTCTCGGCATGCGGCTGGCGGCCGACCTGCACACGGCCCTGGCCAAGCAGCGGCTGGAGCAGCTGCGCGCCGAGATCGACGACGACGCCCTGGTGGACGGATTGCTGAGCGGCCCCCAGGAGACGATGCACGAGCTGCGGATTCAGTACCGCCGGATGCAGGATCTCTACGCCAAGCTCGATCAGCTGTCCGGGCCGCTGGTCGACGATCTGCGTTCGGTCGCCGATCACCTGATGCGCCGCTCGGTGTGGATCATCGGTGGCGACGGCTGGGCCTACGACATCGGCTCGGCCGGCCTCGATCATGTGCTGGCGTCCGGACGAAACGTGAACATCTTGGTGATGGATACCGAGGTGTACTCGAACACCGGCGGCCAGGCGTCCAAGTCGACACCGCTGGGTGCGGTCGCCAAGTTCGCCACCGGCGGCAAGACGACCAACAAGAAGGATCTCGCGATGCAAGCCGTCGCCTACGGTCACGTCTACGTGGCCCGGGTGGCGCTGGGCGCCGATCCGCAGCAGACGCTGAAGGCGTTCCGCGAGGCCGAGGCCTACGACGGTCCGAGCCTGATCATCGCCTACAGCCACTGCATCAGCCACGGCATCGACATGCGCAAGGGCCTGGAGCAGCAGTACAAGGCGGTGGCTTGCGGGCACTGGCCGCTGATGCGGTTCAACCCGGTGCTGCGCGACGAAGGCCAGAACCCGTTCCTGCTCGACTCGCCACGTCCGCGGATCTCCTTGAAGGAGTACCGCACCGGTGAACTGCGGTTCAAGATGCTGACCCGGTCGAATCCGGAGGAGGCCGAGCGGCTGCTCGAGATCAGTCAGCAGCACGTGTTGCGCCGCTACGCCGAGTACGAGCAGCTGGCCGGCCGCCCGGCCGACATGTTCAGCGCCGACGCCCGCGCGAAGGCTGCCGTCACCCAGGACAAGGAGGCCTGACATGGTCGAGTTCGACCCTGAAGCCCTGCAAGCTGCGGCGGAATCCGCCCGCCAGAAGTCGGCAATGGGCAGCAACGCCACCGACCAGCTGGCTCCGGCCGGATCCCTGCTCGTCGAGGACGAGCCCTCCGGGCGCGACCGGGCCACCGATCTGCGGACGCAGTACATGGGCCTGTCGCTGCGCAATCCCCTGGTGGCTTCGGCCGGCCCGCTGAGCCAGAGCCTGGACGGTATCAAGGCGCTGTCCGAGGGCGGCGTCGGGGCGATCGTCATGTACTCGCTGTTCGAGGAGCAGATCCGCCATGAGTCGGCCCGCGAGGCCGAGCTGCTGGATCAGTCGACGGAGAGCTTCGCGGAGGCGCTCACGTACTTCCCGATCGAGCCGAGCGACGAATCGGGATTGACTCACACCTATCTGAAGCTGATCGAGCAGGCGGCGCCGGTGATCGACGTGCCCCTGATCGCCAGCCTCAACGGCTCGACCAAGGGCGAGTGGTCCAATACCGCACGTCAGCTGGCCGATGCCGGGGCAGCCGGCATCGAGTTGAACATCTACTACGTGCCAGGTGATCTGACCACCACCGGGCGTTCGGTCGAGGACCGCTATGTGGAGATCGTGACCGATGTGAAGTCGAAGGTCAGCGTCCCGGTTGCGGTGAAGCTGAGCCCCTACTTCTCCAGCTTCGGCGAGATGGCCCGGCGCCTGGACGAGGCCGGCGCGGACGCGCTGGTGTTGTTCAACCGCTTCCTGCAGCCCGACATCGATCTCAACCAGCTCACGGTGGTCTCCGGGTTCGAGCTGTCGAATCCCGACGAGGCGAAACTGCCGCGCAGCTGGATTTCGACGCTGTTCGGACGCGTCAACGCCTCGCTGGCCGCGACCACCGGCGTCCAGACCACTCAAGACATCGTGAAGTATCTGCTGGCCGGTGCTGATGTCGTCATGACGACGGCTGCCCTGGTGCGCAATGGGCCCTCGTACGCGGGTCAGCTGGTCGACGGGGTGACCTCGTGGCTGAACCGCCGTCAGTTGACGTTGCAGCAGACCCGCGGCATGCTCGCGGTGCCGGTCGACGCGGACGCCGCCGAGTACGCGCGTTCCGGCTATGTCTCCGGCCTGGAACGAGCCAAGCGGACGTACGCGCAGTAAGGATTCTCTCGCAACAGCAAGCGAGCGTCCGTCAGCTGAGTCTGACGGACGCTCGCTTTGCTTTGCCGGCCGGCCATCGCGGCGCCGGTCGGCCAACGGTCTGCTCAGTGCTTGGGGCTCCAGGTGCGCAGCCTCAGGCTGTTCGTGACGACGAAGACTGAGCTGAAGGCCATCGCTGCGCCGGCGAACATCGGGTTCAGGTAGCCGAGTGCGGCGATCGGGATCGCGCAGACGTTGTAGATGAACGCCCAGAACAGGTTGCCCCGGATGGTGTTCAAGGTTCGCCGCGACAGTCTGATGGCGTCGACGGCCAGCATCAGATCGTGGCGCATCAGTGTCAGGTCAGAGGCGGCGATCGCGGCGTCGGTGCCCGAGCCCATGGCGATCCCCAGATCGGCCTGGCTCAGCGCTGCCGCATCGTTCACGCCGTCACCGACCATGGCCACCGGTACGGTACCGCCGGCCTGCAGTTCGGTCACCACGTTGAACTTGTCACCGGGCAGCACGTCGGCACGGACACCGTCGAGACCCACCTGCGCGGCAACGTATTCGGCGGCCGCCTGGTTGTCGCCGGTGACCATGACGGTGCGTAGTCCCAGCTCGTGCAGGGCGCCCACCGCCGCGGCGGCATTGGGATCGATCTTGTCGGTCACGGCGACCAGGCCGGTGACCGTGCCCGCCCGGCCGACGAACACGGTGCTGGCGCCGCGCTTGGCGGCATCGGCGGCGGCCTGACTCAGTTCGTCCGGAATCGCCCAGCCCTGATCCGACATCAGCGCGGCATTGCCGGCGGCGGCCGGCCGGCCGTGCACCCTGGCCCGCACGCCACGGCCGGGGATGTTGCTGAAATCCTCCAGCTGCTCGGTGGTGGCATGGCTCGCCTTCACGATGGCCCGCGCGATCGGGTGTTCGGACGCGGATTCCAGCGTCGCCGCGAGCTTGAGCACCTCATCGGCGTCGGCTCCGGGGGCCGGGACGACGGAATCGAGGCTCATCTGGCCGGCGGTGATGGTGCCGGTCTTGTCCAACGCGATGACCTGGATGCGGTGCGCCTCCTCCAGGGCTTCGGGACCGCGGATGAGGATGCCCAGCTGGGAGCCGCGCAGTGATCCTGCCAGCAGGGCAGTCGGGGTGGCCAGGCCGAGCGCACAGGGGCAGCTGATGATCAGCACCGACACGGCGGCGGTCACCGCGAAGGTGGCGGATTCGCCCAGGACCAGCCAGACCACCAGCGTGATCAGCGCCAGCGCAATGACGATCGGGACGAAGACCCCCGAGATCTTGTCGGCCAGCGCTTGGGAGCGGGACTTCCCGGCCTGGGCCAGTTCGACCAGGTGGGCGATCTGGGCGAGCTGGGTGTCGGCACCGACCGCGGTGGCCCGTACGACCAATCGTCCGGTGGTGTTGACCGAGGCGCCCACCACGGCACTGCCCGGATGGACATCGACCGGCAGTGACTCGCCGGTGATGACCGAGTTGTCGATCGCCGAGTCCCCGCTGACCACCACTCCATCGGTGGCGATCTTCTCGCCCGGACGCACCACGAACTCGTCGTCCACCACGAGTTTCTCGATCGGGACGGTGACTTCTGCGCCACCGCGCAAGACGGTGACCGACTTGGCCCCGACCTCGGCCAGGGCGCGCAGCGCGGAGCTGGCGTCCTGACGTGAGCGGGCCTCGATGTAGCGGCCGAGCAGGATGAACGTGATGATGCCGACGGCGGCCTCGAAGTAGATCGAGGTCAGCTGGTGGTCGTGCGACAGGCTGAGCGTCCAGCGGTGGGTCATGCCGATCATGCCGGCGTTGCCGAAGATCAACGCGACCAGCGACCACAGATAGGCGGCGCTGGTGCCCAGGCTGATCAGGGTGTCCATGGTGGCAGCGCCGTGGCGCAGGTTCACCAGTGTCGAGCGGTGGAACGGCCAGGCTGCCCAGGTGACCACCGGGGTGGCCAGCGCCAGGCTGACCCACTGCCATCCGGGGAATTGCAGCGGCGGGATCATCGCCATCGCGATGACCGGCACCGCCAGCGTGGCCGAGACGATCAGGCGGCGCTTGATCTCGGCCGCCCGATCGCGCGGCTTGGCTTCGGGGACCGGCAGAGCGGCATCGTATCCGGCAGCCTGCACGGTAGCGATCAGATCATCGGCGGTCAGCCCGGCGGGAGCCACCACATGGGCTTTCTCGGTTGCGTAGTTGACACTCGCCTGCACTCCGTCAAGCTTGCTCAGCTTCTTCTCGATACGCGCCGCACACGACGCGCAGGTCATGCCCTGCACGTCGAGTTCGATGATCTGACGTGCCGGCGATTCCAGGCTGGTGGGTGCGCCGTCTGTCGTCCCCAATGTCATCAGGCCAGCGCCACCTTGTAGTCTCCGGCTTCGGCGACGGCCTCTTCGATCGTGCCGAAATCGATGGCGGTATCGCTGCTGACGGTCATGGGGCCGGCCTGCTCGACCTTGACCTCGGTGACGCCGGGGATGGCCGAGACCTCTTCGGTGACGTGGTTGACGCAGTGGCCGCAGGTCATGCCGGTGACGACGTAGTTCGTGATCATGTGATGGATTCCTCTCGGTTTCATTTCTGCTGCGCTGTCCGCGCTTGCGGTATGACGGGTGCTTCAGGAGCGGACGAGCCGGGCGATGGCATTGCTGGCCTCATCGAGCTTCTCCTTGGCCGCGTCGTCGCCCTGTTTGGCGGCGTCGAGGACACAGGAGTTCAGATGGCCGTCGAGCAGGCCCAGTGCCACCGATTGCAGGGCGCTGGTGGCCGCCGAGATCTGCGTGAGGATATCGATGCAGTACTTCTCCTCCTCGACCATCCGGGCGATGCCGCGCACCTGTCCCTCGATGCGGCGCAACCGCGAGAGATAGGCGTCTTTGTCGTCGAGATAGCCGTGATGGTGCCCGTGCATGCTGCATTCGTCCGTACTCACGGGGCCCACCCTACCCCCCAGGGGTATATGCGCAAGCCCGTCACGCAACCTGTTGCCGTTCGCAGACCTGAGCCTGCCCTGCCAGGCTGGGAGATCACCCGACCCAAGAACTATCTTTTTGCCTATGGACATTCTTCTGCTCGGCGGGCAGAGCCCGAGGCATCTCGAGTGGTCGCGCGCTCTTGCCGAAGCGCTGGAATCGCACGGTCATCATGTCGCCCGGCTCGTCTATGCGAACTGGCTCGCCGGTACGCGAGTCATCGACATTGAGGCCGAGGTGAGCGCGGCGGCCGAGCTGGCCGGCCCGCTCGATCGGCCCGTGGTGGTCGCAAAATCGATCGGCACCGTGATCGCGACCCTGGCTATCGGACGCCGGCTGATCCAGCCCGCAGGCGAGGTCTTCCTCGGACTGCCGCTGGAGGCCTTCGAGAACGATCCGGAGGCGGTCGGCTACCTGCCGAAGCTGCCGCCCGTGACGGTGGTGCAGAACGAAGACGATCCGTTCGGTTCGGCCGAGAAGGCCCGCGAGTTCGTCTCAGCCCACGCCCCACGCCAGTGGCGCTTCGAGACCATTCCCGCGGTGAACACCCACGACTACGTCGACTCGGATGCGATCGAGCGCTGGGTCGAAGAGCACATCTGAGGCGCCAGAATGCGACGTCACGCCCGGGGCGGGGCGGTCGAACTCCGGACGCACAACTGCGCCGGAGCGGGCGTCAGATCCACGGTCTCGCCCGCCAGCGCGGAAAGCGTTGCCAGCAGCACCTGATGACCCAGCGCATCGAAGTTCTGGCGGATCGTGGTCAGCGGCGGAATGAAGTAGTCCGCCCCTGCGATGTCATCGAAGCCGACCACCGAGATGTCGGCCGGCACCTCCACCCCCGCCGCATGGAAGGCTGCCAGCAGCCCCAAGGCCATGTGATCGTTGGCCGTGAAGACAGCGGTCGGCAGGGGGCCTGAGTGATCGGCCGCCCACTGCGCGAGTAGAGCCCGTCCAGCCGCGAAGCCGCTGGCCGCACTCCAGTCGCCGAGCAGCACCTGGCTGACGATGCCGTGGTCGTCACAGCAGCGTTGCGCCGCGGTCAGCCGCTGCTGCGCATCGACCCAGTCCTGGGGGCCGGCGAGCAGGACCACGCGACGATGACCGAGCCCGGCCAGATGCTCGATCGCGGCGGTCGCCCCGGCGCTCTGATCGACGCTCAGCGTGGCCAGATCGTCCGCCTCGGCCGGGTTCGGTCCTACCACGATCACCGGGACGCCCGGCCGCAACTCGGCAGTCCTGCGGCCCATCGACTCGCGGGAGGCGATGACCACCAGCGCCTCGATGCCGTGGTCGAGCACCTCGTCGACGGCCTCGATCAGCGCTGCCTGCGAGTTCTCCCGCAGCGTGGCCAGCAGCGGCATGTATCCGTTCTTGCGGGCCGCCTCCTGGATCGCGGCCAGCGTGCTCGTCGGGCCGAAGAGGAACGAGCCGACGGCGATCACACCGATCAGCCCGGAACGCCGGGTGACCAGCGTCCGCGCCGCGTTGTTGCGGCGGTAGCCCAGCTCGTCGATCGCCGCCAGCACCCGTTCGCGAGTCATCGGGCGCACCCCGGGGAAATCGTTGATCACGCGGGAGACCGTCTGATGGGATACCTGGGCGCGGTCGGCGACATCCCTGAGACTCGGCGGTCGGCCACGTCCAGCGGCTCGCGACGGATGTTCGGTGCTCACCTGTCCTCCTGAATCGCCCGGATGACCCAGGATGCCTCATGCCTGGCACCGGGGTCGAGGATCACTAGATCGTCACCGCTGTTGAAGGCATCGGGCGGGCAGGTCATCGGTTCGACGGCGATCCCGCTTCGGTTCAGTGCGGGCTCGGGACGATCGGCCGTGTGCACCTGCACCCACGGCAAGACCTGCGGATCCCAGATCAGCGCCACTCCGGTGCCGCCCGACCGCACCTCGACTCGAGCCGTCCCCGGCTCGCCGGCGATGAGGTCGGTGTAGGCGTGGTCGATGAGCGTCGAGCCGACCGGGCGCGCGGACCGGAAGTCCAAGGCGCCGGCCCGGTACGACTCGACGGGGTGCAGTCCCAGTGGCGCCAGCCGCTCCTCGGTGACCTCGAGCACCCGGGCGGCCGGCACGGCCAGCGTCCAATCGTTGGCCCGTCCCGCTCCGCCGACCAGGTAGGGGTGCGAGCCGAGCGCATAGGGGGCGGGCGAGTCGCCGAGATTGGTGGCGCGCACCGACCAGTGCAGACCGTCTTCGTCCAGTCGGTAGGTCGCCTCGGTCAGCACGTCGAACGGGTAGCCCTCCTGCGCCGGGATCCGGTATTCCAGCGTGACCGACGACCGGTCACAGCGAATCGGAACCCAATCCGCCCACGCCGCTAGCCCGTGCAGGGCATTGCCCCGGTCGGGCTCGTTGATCGGCAACTGATGCACCTGGCCGTCGAAAACGTAGCGTCCACCGACAACGCGATTGGGCCACGGCACCAGCACGGCGCCGCGGAAGACCGGTCGCACGATGTCGGCATCGAATGGCGCCACCAGGTCGCGACCGCGACAGGTCAGCGCGCGCAGGCTGGCCCCGACCGAGGCGATCTGTGCCTGGTAGTCCCCACAGCCGATCTGCGCCTGCCACCCACTGATCGGGCGCCGACCATCTCGTCCTGAAGTCACCGAAGACCCTCCTAGCTCGCCGACACTGGCTTATTATCTAGCCACAACGCGTTTGTAGGAGATCATCAGCGATCCCGGCGATGGCTCGATGACAAAATGTTATCGTTCTCATCTTGCATGCCACAAGCCACTCGGTTATGTTGTGTTAACGATAACATTTCCTATCGCGAGACGGACTCAAGGATGACGATGTCGATGACACAACATGCGAGCGCGACGGCGGCCACGCTGGCCGACGGCAACGCCCGGCTGGGCATTGAGCTCGGCTCCACCCGGATCAAGGCGGTCATTGTCGGCGCCGGCGAGACGACTCTCGCGACAGGCAGCGCCAGCTGGGAGAACCGGTACGTCGACCAAACCTGGACCTACTCGCTGGACGCGGTCTGGCAGGGCATTCAGGAGGCCTATGCGGTTGCCCTGGCCGACGCCGAGCGACGCCACGGCGTGCGTCCGACCGGCTTCGCGGCTATTGGCATCTCGGCGATGATGCACGGCTATCTGCCGTTCGACAAGCACGGACGCCAACTCGTGCCGTTCCGCACCTGGCGAAACACCTCGACCGGCCGGGCAGCGGCGGAGCTCACCGATCTGCTCGAGTACAACGTGCCGCTGCGCTGGTCGATCGCGCATCTCTACCAGGCCGTCCTCGACGATGAACCGCACCTGAGCGAGCTCGACTTCTGCACCACACTGGCGGGCTACGTGCACTGGCAGCTCACCGGACGCAAGGTGCTCGGGGTGGGCGACGCGTCCGGCATGTTCCCGATCGACGACATCAGCCACGACTGGGATCCGGGCCGCCTGACGAAGGTCGATGACCTGCTGGCACGCCACCACACGACCCTTCGCATCGAGGAGGTCTTCCCCCGCCCACTGGACGCCGGCCGGGCGGCGGGGACGCTCACCATTGAGGGGGCGTTGCTCCTTGACCCGAGCGGACGCCTGGAGGCCGGCACTCCGCTGTGCCCGCCCGAGGGCGACGCGGGCACCGGGATGGTCGCCACCAACGCGGTGGCCCCGCGCACCGGCAATGTCTCCGTGGGCACCTCGATCTTCGCGATGGTGGTTCTCGAACGGCCGCTGGCCACGGTGCACACCGAGATCGATCTGGTCACCACACCGGCCGGACATCAGGTGGCGATGGTGCACTGCAACAACGGCGCCAGCGAACTCGGTTCGTGGGCCGACCTGTTCGGCGACTTCGCCCGGCGGATCGGCGTGCCTGTCGACCAGGACGCGGTCTTCGCGGCGCTGCTCGGCGCCGCGCTGGAGGGCGAACCGGACGCCGGCGGGCTGCTCGCCTACAACGCGCTGGCCGGGGAGCCGGTCATCGGCCTGGACGAGGGCCGCCCGATGATCGTGCGCACGCCCGGCAGTGCCTTGACGCTGGCGAACTTCATGCGTGCCCAGATCTACGGCAGCTTCGCCGCGCTCAGCCTGGGCATGCGGACGCTGACCGCGCAGGACGTCGGACTCGACACCATGTACGCCCACGGCGGCGTCTTCCGCACCGCGGATGTGGCGCAGCGATTCCTGGCCGCGGCCATCGACACTCAGGTGGCCGTCTCGGCGACGGCCGGCGAGGGCGGCGCCTGGGGCATGGCCGTGCTGGCGTCCTACCTGATCAACGGCGATGGACGCAGCCTGGAGACCTTCCTGGCAGACGACGTGTTCGCCGCCGTGGCGTCCAACACCATCGCGCCCAGCGATGAAGACGTGGCCGGCTACCGCGGCTACCTCGAGCGGTACGAAGCAGGCCTGGCCGCCGAGCGCGCCGCGGTCGCCGTGCTGCGTTGAGGCCGGCGGCACCACGAACGCCAGCGATGACGAACCCGGAGGAACGATGACCGATCTGCAGGACTACCCACCACAGGTGCAGGACGAGATAGCCCGGACCCGTGAAGAAGTCTGCGAACTGCACGCAGAACTGACGCGCTGGAATCTCGTGGTCTGGACCGCCGGCAACGTCTCGCAACGCCTGCATTCCGCCGACCTGATGGTGATCAAGCCGTCCGGAGTGCGATACGACCGGCTGACACCCGACGACATGGTGGTCTGCGACCTCGACGGCGTCCTGGTCGATGGCGACCACTCGCCGTCGTCCGACACGGCCGCGCACGCCTACGTCTACCGCCACATGCCCGAGATCTACGGTGTAGTACATACCCATTCGACCTACGCGACGGCCTGGGCTGCCCGCGGCGAAGAGATCCCCTGCGTGCTGACCATGATGGGCGACGAGTTCGGCGGCCCGGTACCGGTCGGCCCGTTCGCGATCATCGGTGACGACTCGATCGGACGCGGCATCGTCGAGACCCTGCGGGATTCGCGCTCGCCGGCCGTCCTGATGCAAAACCACGGCCCCTTCACCATCGGCAAGACCGCCGAGGCCGCGGTCAAGGCCGCGGCGATGGTCGAGGAGGTGGCCCACACCGTGTATGTGGCACGGCAACTCGGTGATCCCCTGCCGATCGCCCAGGACCTCATCGACCGGCTTCACGATCGCTACACCACTGTCTACGGCCAGCACTGACGCGGCCGACTACGCACCGATATCCATCACGAACAAAGGCGTCACCATGAAGAATCCGTTCGAAGGCAAGCAGATCTGGCTCCTCACCGGCAGTCAGGGGCTATACGGCGAAGAGACCCTCGCCCAGGTCGCCGAGCAGTCGCAGCAGGTCGCCGCGCTGCTCAACCAGTCGGGCGACATCCCGATCGAGGTCGTCTGGCGTCCGGTGCTAACCGATTCGGAGTCGATCCTGCGCGCGATGCTGGACGCGGGATCGGACGATTCGGTGATCGGCGTGATCGCCTGGATGCACACGTTCTCCCCGGCCAAGATGTGGATCCGCGGTCTGGAGGCACTGCGCAAGCCCCTATTGCATCTGCACACCCAGGCCAACGAGGCCCTGCCGTGGGACACCATCGACATGGACTTCATGAACCTCAACCAGGCCGCCCACGGCGACCGGGAGTTCGGGTACATCCTCACCCGGCTCGGGATTGCCCGCACCACCGTGGTCGGTTACGCCGGTCATCACGACGTCACCGGACGCATCGGCATCTGGGCGCGCGCCGCAGCCGGCTGGGATGCCGCGCAGCATCTGAGTCTGGCTCGATTCGGCGACAACATGCGCTATGTCGCGGTCACCGAAGGCGACAAGACCGAGGCGGAGATCCGCTTCGGCGCTTCGGTCAACACCTGGGGCATCAATGATCTGGCGCAGGCCATCGCGCAGGTCACCGACGCTCAGATCGACGAGCTGATCACCGAGTATCTTGCGAGCTACGATGTAGCACCTGAGTTGCTGCCTGATGGTGCCCGGCATGAGTCGCTGCGCTACGCCGCGTCCCAGGAGGTGGCGTTGCGGACGCTGTTGGAGTCGATCGGCGCGACTGCCTTCACCGACACCTTCGAGGATCTGGGTGCGCTGCGCCAGCTGCCCGGACTGGCCGTACAACGGCTGATGACCGAGGGCTACGGCTTCGGCGCCGAGGGCGACTGGAAAACCGCCGTCCTGGTACGCATCGCCAAGGTGATGGGCTACGGGCTGCCCGGCGGTGCAAGCCTGATGGAGGATTACTGCTACAACTTCGTCCCCGGCGAGCAGAAGATCCTGGGCGCGCACATGCTCGAGATCTGCCCCTCGCTGACCGATGACCGGCCGCGGCTGGAGATCCATCCGCTGGGCATCGGTGACCGTGAGGATCCGGTCCGGCTGGTCTTCGACGCCACGCCCCGACCGGGCCTGGTGGTCGCCCTCAGCGATTTGCGCGACCGGTTCAGGCTGACCGCCAACGTGGTCGAGGTCGTCGAACCCGACCAGCCGCTGCCCAACTTGCCGGTGGCCCGCGCGGTCTGGCGTCCGGCCCCCGATCTGGCGACCTCGGCATCGTGCTGGCTGGCTGCGGGCGCGGCCCATCACACCGTGATGACCACGGCCGTCCCGCTCGAGGCGTGGCACGACTTCGCCGCCATCGCCGGCGTCGAGCTCGCCGTCATCGACGAGCAGACCACGGCGAGGCGTTTCGAGGACGAACTGCGCTGGAGCGCCGTCTACTACCGCGTCTCCCAGGGCCTGTGACCCGTTACAGACGGAGCTGCGGCGTCCAAGATGAAGCGTCAACTACCAATCGCTGTGCGCTGAGGGTAGCCTTACCCGAAGGAGATCCCCCAGATCCTGACAGAGCCCATGGGCCGATCCCCGTCATCGTGTGAGTCGATCTCTATCGTCGTGGGAAAGAAGAAATGGTCACAGTAGCCAAGAACATGGTCGACACCCTCGCTGCCAGCGGGGTCGAACGGGTCTACGGGATTCCCGGCGACTCGCTGAACGGATTCACCGACGCGTTGCGCGAATCCGGCATCGAGTGGGTGCATGTCCGTCACGAGGAGGCGGCGGCCTTCGCGGCGAGCGCCGAGGCAGCCCTGACCGGCGAGCTGGCGGTCTGCGTCGGCAGTTGCGGTCCGGGCAACCTGCACCTGATCAATGGCCTGTTCGATGCGCAGCGCTCCCGCGTCCCGGTGCTGGCGATCGCCGCACACATTCCCACCTCGGAGATCGGTTCCGGATACTTCCAGGAGACCCACCCGCAAGAACTCTTCCGCGAATGCTCGGTCTACGTCGAGTACGCTGCCGACCCCATCCAGATGCCCCGGATTCTGCGCACAGCCATGCAGGCAGCGCTGGCTCAGCGCGGCGTGGCAGTGGTCGTGATCCCCGGCGATGTGGCACTGGCCGAAGCGGTGGACGACACCGTGACCGCGGTCAAGGCCTCTTCGCCGAAAGTCGTGCCTTCGGATGACGAGCTGAAGCACGCGGCCGACCTGCTGAACGATGCCAAGAAGATCACGATCCTGGCCGGTGCGGGCGCCGAGGGTGCGCACGATCAGGTGATCGCGCTGGCCGATCAGCTGGGCGCCCCGATCGTCCACACCCTGCGCAGCAAGCAGTTCATCGAGTACGACAACCCGTTCGATGTCGGCATGACCGGCCTGCTCGGTTTCGCCTCCGGCTACCGGGCCATGGAGAACTGCGACACGCTGCTCATGCTGGGCACCGACTTCCCCTATCGTCCGTTCCTGCCCGATCAGGCTCAGGTGATCCAGGTCGATCTGCGCGGCGAGCATCTCGGACGCCGGATCCCGCTCGAGCTCGGTCTGGTCGGCGATGTCGGCAACACCGTGGACGCGCTGCTACCGCTGCTCAAGCATCAGCGCAACCGCTCCCATCTGAAAGAGTCGCTGACCCACTACACCAAGACCCGCGCCAAGCTGGACGATCTGGCCACGCCGCGCAAGGACAACCAGGCCCTGCACCCGCAGTACATCGCCAAGCTGATCGACGAGGTCGCCGCCGATGACGCCGTCTTCATCCCCGATGTCGGCTCCCCGGTCATCTGGGCTGCCCGCTACCTGAAGATGAACGGCAAGCGCAAGGTGATCGGCTCGTTCATCCACGGTTCGATGGCCAACGCGCTGCCGCAGGCCGTCGGTGTGGCATCGGCCTATCCCGGACGCCAGGTGGTCGCACTGTCCGGCGATGGTGGCGTCGAGATGCTGCTCGGCGAACTGCTGACGCTGGTGCAGAACAAGCTGCCGGTGAAGGTGGTCGTCTTCAACAACTCCTCGCTGAACTTCGTCGAACTGGAGATGAAGGCCAGCGGTTTCGTGACCACGGCGACCGGCCTGGAGAATCCCGACCTGGCCGGCATCGCCCGGGCGGCCGGACTGAAGGGCTTCCATGTCGACAGCTCCGACAATCTGGAGCAGGTGCTCGCCGAGGCATTCGCCTACGACGGCCCCGCGCTGATCGATGTGGTCACCGAACGCCAGGAACTGACGATTCCGCCATCGGTCAAGCTGGAGCAGGCCAAGGGCTTCGCCCTGTACGCCATGCGAACCCTGCTGTCGGGACGCGGTGACGAACTCGTCGACCTCACCAAGGCGAACGCACGCCAGATCTTCTGATCGGTCCGGCTCAGATCCAGCCCTTGCGGCGGAACATCAGCCACATGATCAGGCTCGAACTGAACATCAGCGCGAGCGCGAAGGGGTAACCGGCCCGCCAGTTCAGCTCCGGCATGTTGATGAAGTTCATGCCGTACAGCCCGGTGATCATCGTCGGAGCGAACAGGATACCGGCCCATGCCGAGATCTTCTTCATGTCCTCGTTCTGGGCATTGGAGGCCTCGGCCAGACCCTTCATCTCCTCGTTCTGCCGCTGTGCGACCAGCGCGGCGTTGAGGGCGAGCACATCGCGCAGCGTCAGGCGGAAACCCTCGCTCTCCTCGAGAGCGCTCGCGGCGTGGTCGGCGACATCTCGCAGGTATTCCTGCAGATCCTCGGCCACCTCGTACTTGCTGAAGCCAGCCGCCAGTCCGCCGATGATCCCCCGCAGCGGACGCACCGCCTCGTGGAATTCCACGATCTCCTGGCTCAGTTCGTAGATGCGCCGGGAGACAGCCGCGCTACCGGTGAAGACCTGGTCCTCGATCTCCTCGATATCGTTGGCCAGGCCTTCGAGCACCGGTGCGTAGCCGTCCACCACGGCGTCCAGGATCGCGTAGACGATGCCCTCCGAACCGAAGGCGAGCATCTGGGGGTCCGCCTCCATCCGCCGGCGCACCACCCCCAGATCGGGTGACCGTCCGTGCCGCACGGTGATCACGAAGTTCGCCCCGGTGAAGATGTGCAGTTCGCCGAACTCGATTTCTTCGGTCGCGTCGAGGTACCGGGCCGCCCGCAGGACGACGAAGAGGGTGTCGTCGTAGCGTTCCAGCTTGCTGCGCTGGTGGGCCTGGATGGCATCCTCGACGGCCAGTTCATGCAGCCCGAACAGGTCGCCCAGCTCGATGAGATCGTCCGGGTCGGGCTGATAGAGGCCGATCCACGCCATCGCTTCGGGATTCGCCCGGAGCAGGGCTGCTGTTTCGGCCAGCGATGCCGGGCTGGCGACGCGCTCGCCGGCGATGTAGACCGCGTTGCCGGTGACGGTGCGCGGGGCCTGTTCCGGGGCGATGGGGACCTTCTTGGGAATGGTGAAGCCGTATCCGTCGCGGCGCTGGGCCGGCTCGCGGACGAAGGGACGGTCGGTGCTCATCATGGTGCTCTCGATCTGTTCCGTGACCGCGACGAACCGTCTGGAGGCCGGCAGCCAGCTGAGTGAAAGGGAATTCGGAATCAGTTCGCGGGACTAGGAGGTTCATTCGACATGCTGGAACCTCCTTTCTTCGCGGAATCACTCGTTCGCGCCGCCGTCATTATCGCACCTTGCTGCCACATCGGCAATGACTTAGGGCTTTTGTGGGGCAGTGGATAAGTCCCGGCGGACTGTGGACAGACCTCTCTGGCGACCCGGGGTTAGCCCTTACGCCCACAGCGAAATGCGCGATCGGAAACGCTTCCGGCGACACGCCGAAGAAACCTCCGCAACCTCCCCATTCGCGTGTTTTAGCTTGTCAACTCGTGCTTATCGGACGAAAACCAGCGGCCCTCGACCAGTCGGACACATCCTTGTCCACTGCCTGCTCGGCGAGTTCCACAGGCTGAGAGCGGTATCCACATGCCCTGTGGATAACTGTGGTTGACAGCGCGCTCCGGGCCTTCTAGTCTTCCGGAGCACCGCATTATCATCGGCTCTTTGGTGAGCCTACATCGCGGTGAATGCATCCACAGGGTTTCTGGTTTACTGTGGGCTAGACGGGGGAGGGACTGCATGTACGACGAGCCATCCCCCGCACCATCGGGCATCGACCGCACCCCACCACAGGACTTCGCCGCCGAACAGGGCGTGCTGGGGGCCATGCTGATGAGCAAGGACGCCATCGCCGAGGTGCTGGAGGTCATCAAACCGGCCGACTTCTACCGCCCCTCCCATGAGCTGATCTATCAGGCGATCGTCGACCTCTACGGTCACGGCGATCCGGCAGACCCCGTCACCGTCGCGGCCGAACTCGACCGGCGCGGTGAGCTCAGCAAGGTGGGCGGCCATATCTACCTGGCGGACCTGCTGTCCACCATCTCGGTCGCCGCGAATGCCGCCTACTACGCCCAGATCGTGCATGACAAGGCGGTGCTGCGGCGGCTGGTCGACGCGTCCATCAAGATCGCCCAGTTGGGCTACGCCGGCCAAGGCGAGGTCGCCGACATCGTGGACACCGCCCAGCAGACCATCTATGAGGTCTCCGAGGGCAAGCGCTCCGAGGATTACAAGGCGTTGCGCGATCTGCTGGAGCCCACCTATGACGAGATCGAGGCGATCGGTGCGCGCGGCGGGGGGTTGAGCGGTGTGCCGACCGGTTTCGCGAAGCTCGATGAGCTGACCAACGGCCTTCATGGCGGCCAGATGATCATCATCGCCGCCCGTCCGGCGGTCGGCAAGTCGACGCTGGCGCTGGACTTCGCGAGGTCGGCGGCCATCCGGCACAAGTTGAGCACGGCTTTCTTCAGCCTGGAGATGAGTCAATCCGAGATCGTCATGCGCCTGCTCGCGGCCGAGGCCGGGGTCATGCTGAACTCGATCCGCAATGGTGGCCTCGGCGAGGACGAGTGGTCACGCATCGTGGCGCGCACCAAGTCGTTCGAGGACGCTCCCCTGTTCATCGACGACTCCCCCAACCTGACGATGATGGAGATCCGCGCCAAGGCCCGGCGGCTGAAGCAGCGTCACGATCTGCGTTTCGTGGTGATCGACTACATGCAGCTGATGAGTTCGGGCAAGAAGGTCGAGAGCCGCCAGCTCGAGGTCTCCGAGTTCAGCCGCCAGATCAAGCTGCTGGCCAAGGAACTCGACATCCCGGTGGTGGCGCTCAGCCAGTTGAACCGTGGCCCCGAGCAGCGCGGCGACAAGAAGCCCATGATGAGCGACCTGCGCGAATCCGGTTCGCTCGAGCAGGACGCCGACATCGTCATCCTGCTGCACCGCGAGGACCTCTACGACAAGGACAATCGACCCGGCGAAGCCGATCTGATCATCGCCAAGCACCGCAACGGTCGCACCGATACCCTGCCGGTCTCCTTCCAGGGACACTTCAGCCGCTTCGCCGACATGCCCAGCTAAGCCCACCGGCAGCTGGCCGGCTGCCTACGATGGGCGATATGAAGACGATCGTCATCACCGGAGCCAGCGACGGAATCGGTGCCGCAGCCGCACGCAAACTGACCAGCGACGGGCATCGGGTGGTCGTCGTCGGACGATCACCCGAGAAGACCGCCGCGGTCGCGGTTCCCATCAACGCCCCCTACCACTTGGCTGATTTCGCCGACCTGGACGATGTCGAACGGCTCGCCGCCGAGCTGCTCGACAACTATCCGCATATCGACGTGCTCGCCAACAACGCGGGCGGTTCCTTCAGCAACGGGCGGGTGGAGACCCGGGACGGTCATGAACTCACCTTCCAGGTGAACTATCTGGCGGCCTGGTATCTCACCTGGCTGTTGACCGATCGGCTGGTCAGCTCGAAGGCCACCGTGATCAACACCTCCAGCGTCGCCCACAAGCTCCTCGCTCGTTTCGACATCGGCGATCTGGACTCCGAGCGCCGTTTCTCACCGTCGGTCGCCTACGGCAATGCCAAGCTGGCGTTGCTGCTGCATATGCACGAACTGCAGTCCCGCTACGGGGCCAAGGGACTGTCGGCGGTGGCCTTCCATCCCGGGCTGGTGGGAACCGACTTCGCGGCCACTGCCAACGACAGCCTGCTCGGGCGCCTGTACGGCGCCTTCGGCTCCCGGATGGCCAGCCCCGACAAGGGGGCCGACACCCTAATATGGCTGGCCGAAGGCACCCCTGGCATCAACTACCCGGCTGATCGCTACTACGTCAACCGCACGGTACACCGCACCAGCAGAACCGCGGACGACCGCGACCTCGCGGCCGAACTCTGGCGGCGGACCGAACTCATTCTTGCCGACCGGATTCGCTGAATCCGGACACGAGGGGCTGAGCCCGAGGAATCACTCGTAGAGCACGTAGTCGGGCACCGGGGTCAGGGCGAGCACATCGGCCGGGCTCATCAGCACACCGCTGGTCTGCATGTCTTCGTCGAAGAACAGCTTGAAGCCCATGTGCACATGCGGCGGCACTGTCGCGCTCACCTGCTGATAGGTGGAGATCTTGTCGGCGGGAGCGCCGATGCCGTCCACACTCTTGATCAGCACGATGCCCGGGTGCGGCTGCAGCGCGTCCTCATTGGTGATGATGCTGGGATGCAGGATGTGGTAGACCATCGGCTTCTCGGGCAGATCGTGGCTCGTGACCAGGTCGGACAGGTAAGCGGCAACCTGGTCGAGTTCCTCGCCGGAGGTCGATCCGAAGCTCTGCATCGGTATCTGGCCGGGGCCCATCGACCACTCGGGATCCAGCGCCACACCCACATCCGGCTGGACCAGATAGCGCTCCAGGACCTTCACCTCGTCGAGAAACTCCGCCTGACCAGGCTGAATATCGAGTAGCAGGAGCGCTCCGTGTTCGCGTGCCACCGACAACCACTCGTCGATGATGGCCGGATCGACACGATCACGCCACATGCCGTCGGGTCCCGGCTGAGGCTGTACGGTGACCGCGATCAGCTCCATCACCGGCATGACCGCGCGATCAACCCCGAAGGGGGCACAGGTGTCGTGCAGTTCGGCCATCCGGTCCTCGATCGCCCCGATGCCGAGCCTGCCCTGCCCCAACGCGCCGGGGTATCCGACGAAGCCGCACAGCCGGTGGGCAGGCAGCAATTCGCGTCCCCCGCCCGGCAGCTGAGGTGGCGGGGTGGGAGTCGGCGATGGGGTGGGAGTCGGTGAAGCCGCCGCGGACTGACCGGTGGCTTCCGGTTCCGCAGGCGGATTCGAACTCGATGCACACCCAGCGACGAGCACGAGGACTGCGAGGAGAGCTGCAATTCGTCCGGCCATGGCCTCCAGTGAAGCACAGCTGGTCCACAACCAAAATGTGACAGCATCAAAAGCATGGACGAGGCGAATGAGCCCGGCGACCTGCCAGAACGGGTGCGCCGCGCGGTGCGGCGGGTGCCGCCGGGCACCGTCGTCACCTATGGCGACATCGCCGAGCTGGTCGATACCGGTCCCCGTCAGGTCGGACGCATCATGGCCACCGACGCCGCCGACACCCCGTGGTGGCGGGTGGTCAATGCGTCCGGACGGCTGCCCGCAGGACTACTGGACGAGGCGCGCAAGCACTGGTTGGACGAACAGACCATCAGCGATCCGGCTGCCTCGAGGGTGGATCTGAGCGCCAAGCGCGCCACCTGGCTGCTCGATCCCCCAAGCGGCGGCGACTAGCGGACGCCGCGCAGTTCACAGACGAAGATCAGGGCCTCGTTCGGACCGATCACACCCGGGACGCCCCGGGGCCCGTAGGCCAGCTCGGCGGGAATCACCAGCTTGCGCCGGCCGCCCACCTTCATGCCCAGCACACCGTCGTCCCAGCCCTTGATGACCTGGCCGACACCCAGCCGGAACGCCAGCGGCTCGCCGCGGTTGTACGATGCGTCGAACTCCTCACCGGAATCGAATCCGACACCGACGTAGTCGACGAAGACGGTGGCGCCACGAGTGGCTTCGTCGCCGGAACCGACGACCTCGTCGACGATCTGGAGTTCGGTGGGTGCCGGTCCAACCGGCGGATCGATCAGTGGCTTCTCGCTCATCGCCCCAGGCTAACCGACCCCGCTACCGGATCGCGACCCGGTGCGGCAGCCGGAACGACTGATCGACGACCGAACTGCCGCCGAAGCGTCCTGGAATCTGCGTGCCGCAGACCCGGCAGCGGCCCTCGGCATCCAGGTCGTACGAGTCGATGGTGTAGCGATCCCGCCTGATCACCGGGCTCTTGCAGTTCGGGCAGTAGGTGGTCTGGCCGTCGGGGTCCTCGATATTGCCGGTGTAGACGTAGTGCAGCCCTTCCTCCTGCGCGATCGCCCGGGCGCGTGCCAGCGTCCGGGTGGGCGTGCGCGGCAGGTCGCGCATCCGGTTGTCCGGATGGAAGGCGGTGAAATGCAGTGGGACGTCGGGACCCAGCTCGGTCACGATCCACCTGCACATCTCCCGTAGATCACTGGACGCGTCGTTGTATCCGGGCAGCAGCAGCGTCGTCAGCTCGACCCAGACGTTCGTCTCGTGCACGGCGTAGCTGATCGTATCCAGCACCGGCCGCAGCCGGGCGCCGGTGACCTGCTGATAGAAGCTGTCGGAAAAACCCTTGAGGTCGATGTTGGCAGCGTCCATGACGGCGAAGAAATCGCGCCTGGCCTCGGGATTGATGTACCCGGCAGTGACCGCGATGGATGCCAGGCCCGCAGCCCGGCAGGCGACGGCGGTGTCGATCGCGTATTCGGCGAAGATCACCGGGTCGTTGTAGGTGAACGCGACCGACGAGCACTGCCAGTTGGCGGCGGTGCGGGCGATCTGGCTGGGGCTGGCCTCCTCAGCGAGCAGGTTCATCTCGCGAGAGGTGCTGATCTCCCAGTTCTGGCAGTACTTGCAGGCCAGATTGCAGCCTGCGGTGCCGAAACTGAAGACCTGCGTGCCCGGCAGGAAATGGTTGAGCGGTTTCTTCTCAACCGGATCGATGCAGAATCCGGACGAGCGTCCATAGGTGGTGAGGACGAGCTGGCCGTCCTCGTTGGCTCTGACGAAACAGAAGCCCCGTTGACCGGGGCGCAAGCGGCATTCTCGGGGGCAGAGGTCGCATTGGACGCGACCATCCTCGGTTCGATGCCAATATCCTGCTAGATGTCCCACTTAATTCGGCCCCTCTCGTGGCGAAGATTCCGTGGGTCGTTACCCATCCATTCTGTCGCATCGCGTAAAACGACGACGCTCGTTCAGGGGTGGGTTCCAGGGGTCGGTTCGGCCCAGGACCGGACCTGGTAGCGGTCCAGTTCCATGCGGTTATCCCAGTAGTCGGGAGCCAAACCGGCCTTGCGCGCCAGCGCCCGGACGAACTCCTCCCGGCTGGGCAGCTGAGCCCAGACCTGGGGTAGGAAGGTGGCGCGATGGCGTCCGCTGGTGAGGATCAGTCCGTCGACGCCGGGGCGAAGCTGCGCGAGAGCGTCCGCCCGGCTGGTGAAACTCATCGGTTCGGGCGTGCTGAGCACCGAGACCTCGACGCGGATCGCCGGATATTCGGAGACGGTCAGCGGCTCGAATCGCGGGTCACCGAATGCGGCGGCGGCAGCGTTGGCCGTCACGTCGTCGCGCAGTGTCCGGTGCGCGACCAAGCTGCCGATGCAGCCGCGGAGTTCACCGCCGATGGTCAAGGTGACGAAGCTGGCGGCCTTCTCGTCCAGCCAGGCCGCTTCGCCGACGGCGACCGGCGGCAGCTTGAGCTTCTTGGCGATGGCCGAGCGGGCCAACGGCAGCAGCACCTGCCCGGCGTTCTCGGGGATCGGCATCGGCTACCTCTCGTGCCAGGCGATCGACGCGTAGCCCACCACGCGTCCACGATCACCGGCGGTGTCACCCGAGTTGCAGGCGCCCAGCAGCGTCGGACGCAGCCGGCGGCGCCGGGCCACCGCGAGCAGCCCGCTGATCGGATAGGCTCCGCACGCCCGGTGCGGGTTGATCGGCCCCTGGCAGTCCAAGATGGCCTCGATCGTCTCGGCATCCAGGCGTCTGGCCTCGCCATAGGGATGGTAGTGGGAAAGGTCGGAACTGATCACGACGAGGGTTTCCGGCCCACCCCAGCAGGCTTCGAGCACATCGGCGACCGTACCCGCATCGACATCGCCGACCACCAGCGGCACCACGGTGAAATCGCCCAGCACCCGTTGCAGGAAGGGTAGCTGGACCTCGACGCTGTGCTCCTCGGCATGCACATCCGGACGAGTCAGCACGCTCGGCAGCTTGCTGATCGTCGCGCAGGCTTCCGCGTCCAGCGGTATCTCGCCCAGTGGGGTGGCCATTGCATCGGCTCCCGGCAGGGCGATGCCGCGGATGCCGACGCGGTGGGCAGGTCCTGCCACCACCACGCGGCTGATCGGATGGGTACCAGTTCGCAGCGTCGCGTAGCCGAGCGCAGCCGTGGAGCCGGAGTAGATGTAACCGGCGTGCGGGCAGATCAGAGCCTTGGGCGGGTGCGCAAGTTCGTCCGGTCGCGCATCGGCGAGCAGCTGATCGACCATCGAAGCCAATGCCTGGGGATCAGCAGGATAGAACAGGCCGGCAACGGCGGGTGCTCTGGTCGTCATGGGAAACCCTTCTTTCGGGATCGCCTCTCGACTTTCAGACTAGTCAGCTGTGCCGGCAATTATCCGAGGTTGCTGCGAACCCAGTTCTTGAGGGCCGCCGCGGACGGCGCCCCCACCTGGCGGGCCACCGTCTTGCCGTCCTTGATCAGCAACATCGTCGGGATGGAACGCGCGTCGAACTGCTGCGCGAGTCCGGGCGAGTCGTCGACGTTCACCTTCACGAGTTTGAGCCGTCCCGCGTTCTCGGCCGCCGACTGCTCGAGAACCGGACCGACCTGACGGCAGGGGCCGCACCACGGCGCCCACAGATCGACCAGGACGGTGACTTTCGAGCTGTCGGCGACCTGATCGAAGGTCTCGTCGTCGGCCGCGGTGATCCATGGCAGGGGTTTCTTGCACTTCGCGCAGGTCGGGGTTCCGGACGCAACGGCAGGCACCCGGTTGCGGGTGCCACAAGCAGGACAGGTAATGACGTTGCTGGCCATGGATCAATCCTAGGTCGCGCCGACTGCCGCACCCGCTTGCCGGCGCTGCCCGCGAAGCCAGTCCTGAACACCCGGATTCGCCTTGATCGACAGACGCGGGCTGGCCAGTACGCGGCCGTCAACGGTCATGAAGATGGTGTCGATTTCGGGTTGGGTCTGGTCGAGCAGCAGGGCGGCGTCCAGGCCCATGGCCAGATAGGCCGACGAGAACGCCTCGCAGACCATGGCGTCGGCGCCGCAGACGATGGCAGCGCACAGATCGGTCATCGCGGGTGAGCCCGTCGTGGGGTCCAGCAGGTGGCTGCGCTGGCGTCCCCGGCGAATCCGGGTGCCCGGGTCGGCCGATACCGACAGTGCGCCGGACACCAGATCAAGGGTTCCGAAGCTGTCCCAGCCCTGCCAGGGGCTCGACAGACCGATGATGGCCGGTGCACCGGCCAGCGCGATGGACGAGCCGCCGAGCGAGATCAGCACATCGCCGGCGCCCTGCACCACGGCCAGATCCCGCAGCTGGTCGGCCGCGTAGCCCTTGGCGATAGCCCCCAGATCGACGGATCCCGGCGATGCGTCCACCAGCCGGGCTCGTCCGGCATCGACCTCGATCCGCCCGCAGGCCTTGCTGGGCTGGGGCACCGAATCCAAGAACCCGGTCGCCAGCTGCTCCCAGGCTTTCACCTGGGCTCCCAGGAGTGGGCTGAACCAGCCGTTCGTGCGCACCGACAGCAGGTCGGCGGCGCGCAGCGCGACCGCCGTGTCCTGCGATACCGCATGCCAGCGCTCGGTCAGCCGGGAGATCTCGGAGTTGCCGCTGAATCTGGTCAGTCGCTGTTCGATCTCGTCGGCCCTGCCGGCGAGCTGGTCGCCGAGGTCGAGTCCGGCCGGAGACCACGACGCATGGCCGAGGGTACCCATCGTCCGGAAGGTGAAAGTCGCGCCGCGTGGGCTAGGTCGTGTTTCGAAAGTGGTGTCCGACGAGGGTGTGGCGGCTGGCGTGTCGGTCCTGACGGTGGGAGGGCTCCCGGGGTAGACGGATTGGTATCTAGTCACTCCTACTTCCCCGGGAGTCCTCGTGCCAATCGTAGATGTTGCCCGCCGTCATGACCTCACCGATGCTCAGTGGGCGCTCCTCCAGAGCGTGCTGCCAACTCCCCCAGCACGGGGACGGCCACGCAAATGGCCGTTACGGCAGCTGATCGATGGGATACGTCACCGAGCGAGAGTGGGATGCCCATGGCGCGATGTCCCCGACCGGTACGGACCCTGGGGACGGATCTACATGTTGTTCGCCACCTGGCAGATCCGCGGGGTGTGGGAACACATCGAGGACACGCTGCGAGCCGTTGCACAGGCTCGTGGCAAGGTGAAATGGCAGGTCTCGGTGGACTCCACCAGCTGTCGTGGGCACGTTCACGCCGCTGGTGCTCGACGTGACTCGGTCGAACGGGTTCCCGGAGAACCCGCCGATCACGGGTTCGGTCGTTCCCGGGGCGGCTGGTCCACCAAGACACATCTGGCCGTGGACCAAGACCGTGGCCTGCTGGCCTTCCACATCACCGGCGGCCAAGCCGGCGACAGTCCGGAGTTCACCACCGTGCTGGAAGCGATCAAGGTCGCCAACCCGGTCGGGGCACCGCGCCGGCGTCCCGATCGCGTGTTGGCCGACAAGGCGTACTCCTCACGGGCCAACCGGGCTTGGCTACGTGATCATCGGATCAAAGCCACCATCCCGACCCCGGCCGACCAGGCCCGCAACCGCCGACGCCGTGGCCGCCGGGGCGGTCGCCCGCCAGCGTTCAACCCAACCACCTACAAGGACCGCCACGCGGTCGAATGTGGCATCAACAAGCTCAAACACCAACGAGCCTTCGCCACCCGCTACGACAAACTCGCTGTCCGCTACACCGCCACCCTCCACATCGGAGTAATCAACGACTGGCTCAAACGACTTACGTAACACGACCTAGTAGTGTGTCGCTGCTAATGATTTGTGTATGTTGAGGCTTGACTGTTTCCTGACCGATAATCGATCAGGAGGAGCCGCGTGATGCCCAGACCGAAGGATCATGTCGTTGAGTTGACGGATGCTGATCGTGCGTCGTTGACGCGGGTGGTCTCGCGTGGCGCGCACCCGGTCAGGACGGTCATGAGGGCGCGGGTCCTGCTCGAGCTCGACGAGAACGCCAGGGCGGTGCCGCACAGGCGGGTCGTCGCGGAGCGAGTGGGCGTGTCGATACAGACGGTGTATCTGATCGCGAAGCAGTTCACGGCCTCTGGCGGGGATGTTCATGCGGTGATCCACCGCAAGAAGCGGGTCACGCCGCCGGTGCCAGCGAAAGTGACCGGGGACGTCGAGGCCAGGGTGATCGCGTTGGCGTGCACAAGGCCACCGGAAGGGTATGACCGGTGGTCGCTGCGGCTGCTGGAGAAACACGTGGCCCTCACCGACGGGATCGGGCCGCTGGATCACTCCACGATCGGTCGGACCCTGAAAAAAGGGGGCTTCGTCCTCACCTGAAAGCGTGCTGGACGATCCCGCCCAAAGCCAACGGCGAGTTCGTCGCGCGGATGGAGGACGTGCTGGAGGTCTACCACCGCCCCTACGACCCGGCCGTTCCGGTGGTCTGTATGGACGAAAAGCCATACCAGCTCCTCGGCCACGCCCGCGATCCGATCCCTGCCTGCCCGGGCCACGACCTCAAAGAAGACTCCGAGTACGTCCGGCACGGCACCTGCTCGATCTTCGTGTGGGTCGAGCCCCTCGCCGGCCGCCGCCGGGTCGACGCCCGGGCGCAGCGGACCCGGATCGACTGGGCCACGGAAATCGATCAGCTTCTCAACGTCGACTACCCCGACGCGCAACGGGTCGTCCTGGTCATGGACAACCTCAACACGCACACCCTCGGTTCGCTCTACGAAGCGTTCGAGCCAGCCAAAGCACGCGCGCTGGCCGAGCGGCTCGAGATCCACTACACACCCAAGCACGGCTCCTGGCTCAACATCGCCGAGATCGAGCTGTCCGCCCTGACCCGCCAGTGCCTGACCCGCCGGATCGACGACCTCGACATCCTCAACACCGAACTCGCCGCCTGGCAGGCCGCAACCAACGACGACGAGCGCCAAGTCCGCTGGCAGTTCACCACGACCGACGCCCGCATCAAACTTCACCACCTATACCCAAACACTTAGCAGCGACACACTACTAGGAGGCATTCGCGATGGCGTCGTCGATGGCTGCCTGGAAGAGCCGGTACGACAGCGAGGCCCCGGCCACCGACTCCACCTGGCTCTGGTCGCCGGTCTCCTTGAACTCGCTGAGGTACTGCTTCTCGGCCGCGACCGCGTTCTGGGCGCGCTGGTAGAACTGCTCGTCGGCGGGTTTCCCGTCGGAGCCGAGCCCGTAGCTCTCGTCGTGCGGGGTGCCGTCGGCGTCGTAGACCACGAAGTCGGCCGCGGTCACCGCACCATTGACGACGGTGAAGTTCACCACCCCGTAGGAGCCGTCGCTTTCGGCTTCGCTCTGCCCGGTGTAGTCGCCATCGGGCAGTGTGCTGGCTGTCGGCGACGGCGCGCCGCAGCCGCTCAGCACGATCGAGCCGACCAGTCCGGCGAGCATCAGGCTCGCATCGCGTTTGCGCATCATGACTGCGGTCCGTTCGCCGGCTTGCCCTTGGTCGGGGTGCTGGCCACATCGGTGACCTCACGCGCGATCCGGCCGTGCTCGAGGATGATCTGTCGCTGACCCTGTGCGGCGACCTCGGCGTCGTGGGTGACCACGATCAGCGTCGTCCCGGCGTCGTGCAGCTGGTGGAAGAAGTCGATGACGATCTTCTCGTTGACCTCGTCGAGGTTGCCGGTCGGTTCGTCGGCCAGGATCACGTCCGGATGATTGATCAGCGCCCGCGCCACGCAGACGCGCTGCTGTTCGCCGCCGGACAGTTCGCGGGGTAGGTGGGTGGCGCGCTGGGCCATCCCCACCCGCTCGAGCGCCGCCAGGGCTTCCTGCTCGTCGGGGATCGAATGGTAGTACTGCGCGAGCATCACGTTCTCGACAGCGCTGAGATGCTGCACCAGATGGAACTGCTGGAAGACCAGCCCGATCTTCTGCCGGCGCACGTTGGCCAACTCCGGCTCCCCCATCTTGTCGAGCCGTTCGCCCTCAAGTAGGACGATGCCCTCGGTGGGGCTGTCCATGCAGCCGAGAATGTTCATCAGCGTGGACTTGCCCGAACCGGAGGGCCCGACGATCGACAGCCACTCGCCCTTGCCGATCTCGAGGCTGACGTTGTCGAGTGCGGCCAGCTCACCGTAGCGACGGCTGACGCCCTGCACGGAATAGATCGACTCGAGGGTCGATCCAGGAGTCTGTTGCGCGGTCACGGTCTGAGTCATCTCACTCTCCACCTAACACATCGACGGGATTGATCCTGGAAATCCGGCGGGCGGGCACCAGGCTGCCCACCAGCGCGATGATCACCGAGAAGATCAGGGTGATCGGCACGACCCACCAGTTGACGTCCAACTGCACGGCGAACGCCTTCGTGGATATGAAATTGGCTATCCAGATGCCCGCGGCGACCCCGACCGCTCCGCCGATCAGGCCGAGCAGGATCGATTCGCCGACGAATTCGCTCATCACGTCTTTCGCGACCGCACCGAGAGCCTTCTTGAGGCCGATCTCGCGGGCGCGTTCGGAGACCACGGCATTGAGGGTCGCCGTGATCGAGATCAGGGTCAGCAGACAGATGATGATGCTGACGATCCAGATCAGGGTTTGCAGGGTGTGGGCGATCCCGGTTTCGGTCTGGCTGATCCGCCGCACGACCTCATCGTTGTTCCCCGCCCGATAGGCCTGCTCGGCCTCGGCGAGCTTGTCGGTGATGCGGACACCGACGCGCGACCACTGATCACTCAACTCGGGCGTACTGGCCAGTTCTGCGATGTCATCGCGCAACATCTGGGTGGTCGCCGTTACGGCGGCCTCAACCTCGGCCTGCGGCGCAGCACCTCTGGTCAGGTCACGCACCGACAGCAGCTGGGCGACGAAGGCGTCGGCGCGCTCGTCTCCGAGGCGGTGATTGATCTGCGCCTCAAGACCGCTGACCTGGTAAATCTCGTAGTAGGCCTGGCGGATGGAGCGTTCGACGCCTTCTTGATCCTGCGCCTGATACTGGCCTGGAATCTGATCGATGACGGCGACCATCTGGTCGCCGACTGCACTCCAGTCCTTCTCGTCGGCCTGTGCGGGCGCACTGAGCATCGGGCCGATGATGCCCAGGCAGAACACCACCAGCAGCACCCGGATCCAAGACGAAGACAGCCGAGGAGAAATCACTAGCTCAGGATAGCCTTGGCTACTTTTCCGGGGAACACCGCCCCCCCTGGCTGTTGACTACCGACTCACAGCCGCACGACTTCTCCCTGCTCGGGGACGACACCCAAAATGCCCAGTTCGGTATGGATGCGCCGAGCCAGCGCCTTGGCCGAGTCCGGTTCGCCGTGCACGCAATAGACGGTCGTCGGACGCGGATTCATCTCGGCCAGCCAGTCGATGAGATCGGACGCATCGGCATGCACGCTGAACTCGTCGTCCTGCAGGATCTCGGCATTGACCGGAACGTAGCGTCCGTACATCTTCAGCTCAGTGGCTCCGTCGACGAGCATTCGTCCGCGAGTGCCGGGGGCCTGGAAGCCGGTGAAGACCACCGAGTTCTTGCGGTCGCTCAGCATGTGCTGCAGATGGTGCACGACCCGTCCGCCGGTGGCCATGCCGGACGACGAGATGATGATCGATGGCTGAGCCGGGTTGTTGAGTGCGATCGAGTCTTCCTTGGAGCGCGCTTCGCGCAGGGTAGGCAGGTGGATGAAGCGGCGTCCCGCGAATTCGGGTCCGATCTCGGCGGCCATCGCCGGATCGCAGTAGACATCAAGTGCAGCCAGACCCATCGGCGAGTTCGCCCAGATCGGCACGTGCTTGGGAATCCTGCCCGCCTCCATGAGCTCTTGCAGGGTGAGCAGCACGACCTCGGTGCGATCGACCGCGAACGCCGGGATCAGCACATTGCCGCCGCGGGCGATCGTCCGGCTGATCAGGTCGGCGAACGCCTCATGAGCCACTCCCGGCGCGGGATGCTCTCGGTCGCCGTAGGTCGATTCGATCAGGACGCTGGGCGCACCCATCGGCACCTCGCGGTCGGCGAGCACCGGGTGGTGATGACGGCCGAGGTCACCGGAGAAGACGGCCGCGTTTTCGGTGGTTTCGTCGGCGCCGGTCCACATCCGGATGGAGACCGATCCAAGAATATGGCCGGCTCGCCACAGCCGCATCGACAGGCCTTCGTCGAGGTCGATCGGCTTGTGTACCTCGACCGCGCGGAACAGCGGCAGGGTCTGTTCGACGTCATCGGTGGTGTACAGCGGCAGCGGGTTGGCGTGCCTCGACCAGCCCTCGCGGCGGGCGTCCTCGGCCTCGTTCTGCTGCAGGTGCGCCGCGTCGCGCAGCACGATCTCGGCGAGCCGGATGGTGCCCTCGGTCGCATAGACCGGGCCGCGGAATCCCTGCTTGACCAAGCGCGGAAGATAGCCGACATGGTCCATGTGGGCATGGGTGAGCACGATGGCGTCGATGGTCTTGGGGTCGGTCGGGAATGGCTCCCAGTTCTGTTCGCGCAAGCGCTTGGGTCCCTGGAACATCCCGGCGTCCACGAGGATGCGGCGATGGCCGCCCTGGGTCAGCAGATATTTCGAGCCGGTGACCGTCCGGGCTGCCCCCAGGAAGGTCAATGACAGATGATCGTTCACCATGCCACCAGCTTGCCCTTCGGAAGGTGAGCCGGCCTGGTTTGAGCCAAGTTGACCGGCTCAGCTGATCGCCTCGAAAACCTCGCGACCGCCCAGGTACGGACGCAGCACCTCGGGAACTGTCACCGAACCGTCCGCGTTCTGGTAGTTCTCCAGGATCATCAAGATCATCCGGGCCATCGCGCACAACGTCCCATTCAAGGTGGCTGCCGGACGGGGGCCCTTCTCGTCACGCAAGCGGATACCCAGTCGGCGGGCCTGGAACTCGGTGCAGTTCGAGGTCGAGGTGATCTCGCGGTAGCGCTGCTGGCTGGGCACCCAGCCGTAGCAGTCGTACTTGCGCGCGGCACTCAGTCCCAGATCGCCGGCGGCGACGTCGAGTACCTGGAAGGGAATACCGAGCGAGGAGATGAACTCCTTCTCGTAGCCGAGCAGCCGTTCGTGCTCGGCCTCGGCGTCCTCGGGCAGGCAGTAGACGAACATCTCGAACTTGTCGAACCAGTGGACGCGGAAGATGCCGCGGGTGTCCTTGCCATAGCTGCCGGCCTCGCGACGGTAGGCGGGGCTGAAGCCCGCATAGCGCAGCGGGAGCTTGCCGGCGTCGAGGATCTCGTCCGAATGGTAAGCGGCCAGCGGCACCTCGGCGGTGCCGACCAAGTACATGTCGTCGCGCTCCAGGCGGTAGACATCCTCTGCGGCCTGGCCGAGGAAGCCGGTGCCTTCCATTGCGCTCGGCTTGACCAGGGCCGGGGGAATCATCGGCCGGAAGCCCCATTCGAGGGCCTTGCTCAGGGCGTACTGGATGAGCGCGAACTCCAGCAACGCTCCGGGGCCGGTCAGGAAGTAGAACCGCGAGCCGGAGACCTTGGCGCCGCGCTCCATGTCGATGCCGCCGATGATCTCGCCGATCTCCAGATGATCGCGCACCTGGATGCCCTCGGCCTCGAAGTCGCGCGGAGTGCCGTTGGTCTCGATGACGTACAGATCATCCTCACCGCCGGCCGGCACACCGTCGATGACGATATTGCCGAAGCTCTTCATCACCTCCGAGAAGCGGGCCTCGGCGGCGTCCACCTGAAGCTGAAACGCCTTGACCTGGCCGGACAGCTCCTTGGTGCGAGCCAGCAGCGCAGCCTTCTCGTCCCCCTTGGCACGCGCCACCTGCGAGCCCAGCGACTTCTGCTCGGCGCGGGCGGACTCGAAAGCACCGATCGCGGCGCGGCGCGCCTCGTCGGCTTCAATCGCGGTGTCCACCAGCTCCACGGACTCTCCACGAGCCCGCTGAGAACGGCGAAGACGGTCGGGATCGGTGCGCAGCACCTTTGGGTCGATCATGGGCCCAAGCCTAGCGAAGCCGTCCGGCGCGACGGACAGTGATCGTGCCTGGTAGGCCCGATGCGGGGCTATCTCCTAGGCTGTAACCGAGCATCAGGAGAAAACCACCAATGTCAGCCGCCGTCGAGGAACCAGCCGCGATCCATCGCCGGGTAGCCGTCGTCTACAACCCGATCAAGGTGGACGAGGACGTCTTCCGGCGGCTGGTCAGCGCCAAGGCTGCCGAGCACGGTTTCGCCGAGCCCACGTTCTACCGGACCACACTGGCCGATGCCGGTGAAGGCGTGACCCGGCTGGCGGTCGCAGCCGGCGCTGAACTGGTGCTTGCCGCCGGCGGAGACGGAACCGCGCGGATCGTCACCACCACGCTGCGCGACACCGGGGTCGTGGGTGCCATCATCCCGATCGGGACAGCCAATCTGCTTGCCCGCAATCTCGGCATCTCGTTGGACATCCCGCGGGCATTGGACATCGCTCTCACCGGGCAGGCCCGCGCGATCGATCTGGCCCAGTTGGTCATCGACTACGACGACGAGAATCCGGTCTACTTCACCGGCATGGCGGGCATCGGTTTCGACGCGGCATTGATGCGCGATACGGATACCTGGCTCAAGAAGACCGTCGGATCGGCCGCCTATCTGGTGGCCTTCGCGCAACAGCTCGGCTATCGTCCCCGGGTAGTGCGCTACCGCGTGGACGACGGTCATCACGCTCAACGCAAGGCGGTGCTGATCCTGGTCGGCAATACCCGCAGCCTGCAGGGTGGTATCGATCTGTTCCCCGACGCCTTGGTCGACGACGGCAGGCTCGACCTGCTCTTGGCTTCGCCGCGGACCCTGGCAGGCTGGGCCCGGATGCTGGCCATCGTGGTTGGCAGGCTGCGCCGCACCAAGGTGGTCGAATACCATTCCGGCGAACGCTTCGTCATCGATCTCGATTCGGACGCCCCGTGGGAGCTGGATGGCGACACCGAGGGTACCGGACATCACTTCGAGTTCAGTGTGCTGCCCGGGGCCCTGCACATCATCGCGAACCGCTGATGGTCAGGTGCGATCGTAGGGAAGCCTCGGGATCTCCGGACTAACCTGACGCAGCCAGTCCAATGCCGCCTGGTAGTCCGAATCCCGGCCACCGTAGGGAACCTTCGGCTCCTTGCCGTCGGCCCGCGGGTAGCTGCCGAGGAAGACGACCCGCTTACAGACCCGATGCAGCCCCATCAGAGCCTCCGCCACCCGGGCGTCGCTGACGTGGCCCTCCGCATCGATGCTGAAGCAGTAGTCGCCCAGGATCTTCTTGGTCGGGCGGGATTCGACCCGGCACAGGTTCACGCCACGTGAGGCCAGCTGCTGCAGGATCTCCAGCAAGGCGCCGGGCTGGTCCTGGCGCATGTACGCCACCAGTGTGGTCTTGTCGTAGCCGGTGCGCTTCGGACTCGGTCCAGGCTTGGTGACCAGCACGAAGCGGGTCGCCGCCTGCTCGTTGTCGCTGATATTGGACGCCAGACTGGCCAGTCCGTACAGATCGGCGGCGACCTTTGCGCAGATGGCCGCGTCGTAACCCGTTGTCGGATCGGCAACGGCCTGGGCGGCACCGGCGGTCGAGCCACGTTCGACGACCACGGCATCGGGCAGTTGGGCGTCCAACCAGCCACGCACCTGCGCGACCGCATGCGGATGACTGATGATGCGCTTGATGTCGTTGAAGGTGGTACCCGGACGCACGCACAGATCGAAGGAGACCGGGATCACCACCTCTTTCGCGATCTGCAGCGGCGAATCGAGCAACGCGAGGTAGTCGAGAGTGGCGGTCACGCCGCCTTCGATGGAGTTCTCAATGGGCACCAGGGACGCGCTGACGTCGCCGCTGCGCACGGCGTCCAGAGCTCGGGCAACCGTCGGAAACGCCACCGCCGGCCCGTTGCCCAAGGTCAGCAAGGCCTGATGAGTGAACGTCCCCTCCGGACCGAAGAATCCCCGCATAACTCTCAGGATAACGGGCGGGTTCGCGCCGCCCGCAGCGGTCTCAGGCAGCCGGCTCGTGGGCGATCAGCGCGACCGGCGAATCCACATCGGCCATGGCTTGGGCGACGAGGAAACCATGATCGATCCGTTGCCGTCCCTGCCGGTCGGTCCAGCTGCCGACCACGACCAGCTGGGAGCCGGCGACCTCGTCGGCCACCCCTCCCCAGCTGGGCAGCGCGCTGGTCTGCAGGGCAACCGACGGATAGCAGACGGCGAGCTGCCCGATGACGTCCTCGCCCGGGCTCTGCTCGGAGTCGGCGCCGATCAGCAGGGCGTGCAGATCGCTGCCACAGCTGGCGGCGTAGGCGAAGGCGAACGCGGTCGGCGCGTAGCCGGTCTGCCGCGGGTCGACGAGCAGGCTGATCGTCCGGGTATCAGTGGGTTCGTCGGTGACCACGACCAGCGGGCATTGCGGGGCGGCCAGCCGGCGAGTCGCCTGGCGATACCCCGACGGGCGGGATACGGCCATCGCCGTGCAGCGGGGCGAGACCCGGCGGATCACCGCGTCCGGTCCGCCATCAAGGATGCGGTGGTCGACCGTCAGGCCGGGGTGGTTGCAGCGCAGCTCGCCGGCCAGACGACGGGCGCGGTGGCGCTGGGACGAGGTCTGCGCGGATACCAGTTCACTCGGTTCGATCAGGCTGAGATGGTGGTGACTGTGCTCGGCCCAGTTGGCGGCCCAGTGAGCCGCCGCGACCTCGTGTTCGGAACCATCCAGCACAACCGCGAGACCGCACAACTGGTCGTCGCTCATCGTCGCCTCCCTCGCATCGTCGATGAATCGATCTCACCAGCACCCGGTGTGGGCTCACCATGGCCCTGCTGTGCAGTTGATGTGCCCGCGGGCGCCGCCTATTGGGATGACCGGCTCAGCGCAACAGCTTGCTCATCCGCCGGTCGGCCAGCACCTTGCCCCCGGTCTGACAGCCCGGACAGTACTGCAGCGAGGAGTCGGCGAAGCTGACCTGAGCGATGGTGGTGCCACAGACCGCGCATTGCTCACCGGCTCGTCCATGCACTCGCATCGCCTGGCGCTTGTCGTCCTTCAGCTTGTCGGGAGGCAGGCCCTGGCAGCGCTCGATCGCGTCGGCGAGCACCGTGCCGATCTGGTCGTAGAGCAGCTGGCGGCCCGCCTCGTCGAGACTGGACGCCGGGGTGAACGGGCTCATCTTCGCCGCGTGCAGGATCTCGTCGCTGTAGGCATTGCCGATGCCCGCGATGATCCGCTGGTCACGCAGCACACCCTTGAGCTGGGATCGCCCAGCGGCGTCCAGGATCGCGTCGAAGGCCTCGCGGGTGAATTCCGGCGCCAGCGGATCGGGGCCGAGGGTAGCGATCATCTCGACGTCATGCGGATCGTCGGCGAGCCAGATCGCCAGCCTGCGCTGGGTGCCCGCCTCGGTGAGATCGAATCCGGAGTCGTCGTCGAGGGTGAGCCGGAAGCTGAGTGGGCCCTTGCCCGGCCGAGCGGGGGCCGCGGGCTGTTCGGGTTTCCATTTCAGCCAGCCAGCCCGCGAGAAGTGGACGATCAGGTGCACGCCCTGCGCGTCGATATCGAGCATCTTGCCGTGCCTGGCGACGCCGCTGATCTCGAGGCCGACCAACGCGCTGAGTGGGGGTTTGTAGGTCTTCAGAGCGGAGAAGTCGGTCAGTTGGACGCGGGCGATCGCGCGGGTGGCCAGTTGGGCGTCCAACCAACCTCGTAACGCCTCGACCTGGGGCAGCTCCGGCATCTCGCCTCCCTGTTCGCGCGTGGTTTCCATCCATCTTCCACCGGAGGCCGCGCGGGTGCCAGGCGTCGCCGCAATTCGGGTGCTGGTAGATCACGGATCCGGTTCGGCCTTTCGTCACGATGCTGGATATGGATGGCCCTGGACCGCCCGCGCCACGCTCCAAAAGGGCAGAAAGAACGTGATCAGGGCCTTGTATTCGAACATCTATTCGAATAGACTTTCGATATGGAGAACCCCATCCGTGACCCCCGGACCCTGGTCGAACCTGCGACCAGCAAGGAAGCACTCGACGCGCTGGACCACGCGCACCGCCAGATCATCGCCTCCGAAGTCGCCGCACTGGTAGCGCTCACCCGCGCTGCCGACCTGTGGCAGGTCGACGAGACCGCGGTCGGTGAGGGCATCGAGCGACTGATGCAACCCGGCCATGATGGAACCCCGCTGGTCGGTGAGTTCCTCGCCCTGGAGATCGGCCCGCTGTTGGGGATCTCTCCCCAGTCGGCGATCTTCCAGATCGGAGACGCCCTCGACCTGCGGCACCGGCACCCGCGACTGTGGCAGGCGGTACTCGCCGGCACCGTGCGAGTATGGCAGGCCAAGAAGGTCTGCCTCGAGTGCGCGCACCTGTCGGCCGAGGCCGCGCTGAACGTCGATCAGGCGATGAGCGCCGCCGTTGGCGTACTGCCGTGGGCGCGGGTGATGAAAGCCCTGGCCGGTCAGGTCATCGCCGCCGATCCCGACCTCGCCCGGCAACGCGCCGAAGCCCGGCGTGACTCACGCAAGGTCCGGGTATCGAAGATCGAAGACGGGCATGTGAGCTTCTACGGCCTCGTCAACCCCGTGGACGGCATCTTGTTCGATCACGTGCTCACCCAGATCGCCGAGACCCTTCCGACGGCCCCCGATACCCCGCTGTGTCGTGACCTCGACCGCAGGCGGGCCGCCGCGATCGGCGTGCTGGCGCGGGGTGCGTTGGGCCAGGACACGCTTCCCACCCACACCCTGGTGGTCCACATCTCCGCTGATAACCTCGGCATTGCCACCGGCGTGGCCCGGATCGAGGACTGGGGCCCGATCCTCACCGACCAACTCCCCCAGTTCCTGGCCCATTCGAAGGTAGTCGTCCGCCCAATCCTCGACCCCGCCGCCATACGACCGGTCGACGCCTATGAGACCCCCGCCCGGATGCGATTCGCCGTCGAACAACGCAACCCGGTCGATGTCTTTCCCTGGGGAACCCGCAAGGCCAGCCGGTGCGATATGGACCACACCATCGCCTACATCGAAGGCAGGCCGGGCCAGACCAGCCTCGCGAACCTCGGTCCCCTCTCGCGCAAGACCCACCGGGTCAAGACCCACGGCAGATGGACACTCGAACAACCCGAACCCGGGGCCTTTCACTGGACCTCACCCTACGGCTACCAGTACTACGTCACTGCCGCCGGAACCACGCGCCTGTTCGCGCCGGCGGGTTCCGGCTAGGACAGCTTGTCGACGACCTCGACCAGCGAGTTCTCATCGCCCACGTTGCCGGCGAAGACGATGTAAGGAATGCCGCAGGCGGGCCCGGCGACAGGCTCCCATAGGGAGACGATGCCGGGCAGCATCGGGCCACGGACGAATGCCCTGGTCATGCCCAGTCCGCGCGCTGCGACGTCACTGGAGGTGATACCGCCCTTGGCGATGACGAAACGCGGTGGATAGCCGGCCAGCACCCGTTGGACGACCTCGACCACGGCATCCGAGACGGCTCGGGCGATGGCCAGCGAGTCCGCGGCGTCCGAACCGGTGATCCGGGTGCGCGACGTGCGGACCACGACATTGCCTCTGGGCAACTCGGCCAATACCTGGTCGACGATGGCGTCCAGATGCCCGTCGCGGCCCGAAGTCAGCACCACAGGCACATCGATTTCGACTTCGGTCGGCTTGTCGATAGCGCGCAGTGCCTCCAGCTGGCGGGTGGTCTGCTGCACATGCGAGCCCACCACGACCAGCCCGCCCACCGAGTTCTCGGCAAGCCCGCCCTGGCGGATCGCGACGAGATCGTCGTGATCGAGTGGCAGATGTACCTCTTGGCCGATCCTGGCCCGCACGAACGGCGGACCGACGCGGTAGATGAAGCGGCTGCCGGCGTCCTCGGCTTGCTGAACAGCGAGCGAGAGACGGCGCAGATCGTTCTCGTCCACAATGTCGGACACGATGGGCTGCTCGCTACCGGCGCTGCGCAGCCGAGCGGCCACCGCGCCCAGATCGGTGCGCAGTTCAGCCAGCGAGATCTCGATCACCGAGGATGCGGGCAGCTCGCCACCACTCTTCTCCTCGACCCACTCGGCCAGCCGGGAGCTGCGGTAGCCGAAGGTGGCATCGCCGGCGAACTCGGACTCACCGACCGGCGTGAACCCGTCGGCCACGCTCCCGGCGTAGTGGACGCCCCCGACCGTGATCCGTCCGGCATCGCCGAAGGCCGGCACGATGACGATGCCGTCGACGCGACGGTGCTCGTGCTCGGCTATACACTCGGCGAGAACCCGCGGTTCGAGCGGAAAATGCCCGCGCAACGTCGAGTCGGAACGGGAGACGAAGTCCACCCGGATGCCGGTACGGTCAGAGGCCTCGAAGGCTGCGGCCGCGACTTCGCGGTTGCGCCGGGCAGCGTCGTCCGGGTCGAGGCTGCGCGAGTTGGTCATCACGTAGACCGCCGGACGACCCTGGGTCAGCGCCCACTCCAGCGCTTCGGGGCTCCAGTCGGTGAGCACCGGCAGATCGGCGACCGATTGGGTACCGGTCGGGTCGTCGTCGAGCACGATGAAGACCCGGCGCGCGGACGCGAGCGCCTTGCGGACCCGCGCAGCGGACGTCTCGACGGACGGCGGATACCCGGCCAGCAGCTGATCAAGGCTTATCGGCATAGCTTCCTCTCAGGCGGTCCGCTCCATCCGCCAGTCGCCCGGCAGGCGCCGGCCCGACCATGCCGTCTGCGGGGCCCGCAGCGCGACATCCAGTCGTCCGAGGTAGTCGACCCGCGATATCTCGCTCCCACCCAGGCGTGCCAGATGGCCGGTCAGCCACTGAACATCGAGCAGCGCCGTGCCGTCGGGACGATCGCGCAACTCGCCCACCAGCCGCGCCAGCGCGACCTTGGACGCGTCCCTGCCGCGCACAGGATCGTGGAACATCGATTCACCCGCGAACAGTCCCCACAGGCTTACCCCGTAGAGTCCGCCGACCAACTGTCCGGACGCATCCCAGGTCTCCACCGAATGCACGGCACCCTCCCGGTGACCCTCGGTGAAGACCCGGCGGATGTCGTCGTCGATCCAGCCATACGGCCGGGCCGGATCCGCGCATCGCGCCAGCACCTCGTCGAAGGCCGCGTCAATGGTGGTCGTGTAGCGGCGGGCCGATTTGATCAGGCTGCGGGTGATCCGCAGGTCGTCCAATTCGAGCACGCCGCGACGCATCGGTGACCACCAGCCCATCCGCGCCTCGAAGCTCGCCTCGTGCAACGGCATCGGGAACGCGCCGGAGCAGTAGGCGGCCAGGGTCATGCGCAGGTCGAACTCGTCGCTGAAGGCGATCAAGTCCTGGCTGGGCCAGGTTTCGGATGGGCCGAAGACCTGCATGGGCATGCCTACAGTCTGGCACCGGTGTCTGTCGTTTCAGCGAAGATGCCGGGGCACCCACTCCGACTTCGGGTTGCCGACGTAGAGCTGCCTCGGCCGGTAGATCTTCTGGCCCGGATTGTCGTGGACTTCTTTCCAGTTGGCGATCCAGCCGGGGGTTCGTCCCATCGTGAACATCACGGTGTACATGTTGAGCGGAATGCCGATCGCCCGCAGGATGACGCCCGAATAGAAGTCGACGTTCGGGTACAGATGGCGTTCGATGAAGTAATCGTCGTTCAGCGCGATGTCGGCGAGTTCCTGGGCCATACCCAGCAACGGATCGTCGATCTTCATCGAATTGAGCAGTCGCTCGGCAGCCTTCCGCAAGATCTTCGAGCGCGGATCAAAATTGCGATAGATGCGGTGCCCGAATCCCATCAACCGCCGATTATTACTCTTGTCCTTGACCTGATTCACGAGTTCTTGCGGCGTGAGGCCTTCGCGGCGCATCCGCTGCAACATCGTCACGACCTCGGTGTTCGCACCGCCGTGCTTGGGCCCCCACAGCGCGACCACACCTGCCGAGCAGGACGCGTACAGGTTCGCCTCGCCGGAGGCGACCATCCGGACGGTCGACGTCGAACAGTTCTGCTCGTGATCGGCATGCAGGACCAAGAACATGTTCAGCGCATGACTGATCTCGGGAGATGCCTCATATTCCTTGTAGGGCAGCGAGAACATCATGTGCAAGAAGTTGTCGACATAGCGCAGATCGGGGCGGGGATAGATGATCGGCTCGCCGATGCTCGACTTGTAGGAGGCGGCCGCGATGGTGCGGATCTTGCTGATCAGCTTGGCCGCGTAGATCTCCAAGGTGGCGTCGTCTCCGCGCTCAATCTTCGGACGCTCGTGGGTGGACAGCGAGTTGATCATCGCCGACATGATGGCCATCGGATGCGAGTTCGTCGGGAAGGCCTCGAAATGCTTCATCATCGATTCGTGCAGCGCGGACGATTCGGTGAGCAATTCGGTGAAATGCTCGCGTTCATCGTGGGTGGGCAGGTGCCCGAAGATCAGCAGATACGCGGTTTCGACGAAACTGGAATGCTCCGCGAGCGTCTCGATCGGAATGCCGCGGTACCGCAGGATTCCGTCATTGCCATCGATGAAGGTGATCTTCGAGGCACACGAACCAGTATTGCCGAAGCCGTCGTCCAGAGTGATCAAACTGCTCTCTGCGCGCAGTTTGCTGATGTCAATAGCACGCTCGCCCTCGGTACCCTCGAGGATCGGCAGCTCATAGACATGTCCATCGACTTCAAGTCGCGCGTATTCAGTCATCCGGGCTCCTTCCGTTGAACTAATGGTGGTCTCTTGAGGCCTGGTCATGGTGCCGGTATCAGATTGCGATGCATCCTAGACGACCCGCTCAGGGCGAAATCGGGGGTAGGTGGCTTCGGGTCGCCGGGGCACGGGGCTAGCGTTGACACAACTACGTGATGGGGAGCCTACATGCCTGATACTGACGGAATCGGCAGATCGATCATTGCCGCCGCACCCGTTGACGCCCCGGATGCCGCCGCGCGAGTGCTGCGGATGCTGGTGAGCTTCGCGATCGATGGGGCCGACTGGTTCCCCGGAGCCAGATCCGCCGCCGCGAAACACCTGGAACACCAGGGTTCGGTTGAAGCGGCCATCTCGACGCTGACCACCAGTCATGTGACGTTGTCCGGTGCGCAGGGTTTCGTCACCAATCTCGGCGGGCTTACCACCATGATCGTCGGCGCGCCGGCGAACTTCGCGGGCGTTGCGCTGGTGCAGACCCGGCTGGTCGCGGGCATCGCGCACCTGCGTGGCTACGACTTGGACGACTCACGCGTGCGGCATGCGGTCGTGACCACCCTGCTCGGCAAGCGCATCGTGGACGACCTGGTCGCCGGCGGCGAACTGCCCGGCACTCCGCTGGTGCTGGCCACCGCGCCCGGAGCCGACCGCCGGCTGGAACAACTGATCTCGCAGCGCGTGATGACCGCGCTGCTCACCACCATCGGCGGCAAGCAGACCGTCGGCCTGGTGGCCAAGCGCATTCCGGTGATCGGCGGTGGCGTCGGGGCCGCGACCGACTCCTGGAACACCATGGCGATCGCCCGCTACGCCCGCGACCAGTTCGTCAGCAGGCGCAACGCCGCATACGGCGGCTAGGCACTCACTCGCTGTAGTACCGGACCACTCGCTTGTTGATCAGGCAGGTGACCTCATAACTGATCGTCCCCATCAGGGCGGCCAGTTCGTCCGCATCGATCGATTCGCTGCCCTGCTGGCCGATGATGACCACCTCGTCGCCGACCTCCGCCGGCGCGGGCTGCCCGGCAACTACCGGACCCAGATCGAGCATCGTCTGATCCATGCAGACGCGCCCGACGATGGGATAGGAAACCCCGCCGACGAGCATCCGTCCGCGGTTCGAGTTCAGCCGGGAGAAGCCGTCCCCATAGCCCACCGGCACCGTCGCCACCCAGGAGTCGACCGGGGCCGTCCAGGTGCGCCCGTAGCCGACGGTCTCACCGGCCGACACCGGTTTGCAGTAGCTGATCTGTGACTTCCAGCTGAGCGCGGGGCGCAGTTCGACCGGACGCGGGGTCTGCGCATCCGGGTAGTAGCCGTACGCCATGATGCCGGGACGCACCATGCCGAAATCGGTGGGATGGCCCAGCACGGCCGCCGAATTGGATGCGTGCACCAGTTCCACCGGTTCCAGACCCGCCGCTGCCCGGTCCTGCTGGATCTGCGTGGCGACGCCTTCGAGGGTGACGATCTGGCCGGCGGTGAACTCGTCCCCGGCCGGCTGATCGCTGATCGGGAAATGGGTGAACAGGCCCTGCAGCTTCAGGGCCGGGTCGGCTCCGATCGTGCGTGCCAGCCCGGCTGCATCGGCCGGAGAGCAACCGATACGCCGCATGCCGGTGTCGACGGCCATGTGCACCGCAAAGCCCTTGCCGCCGGCTCGGCCGACCGCGGCGGACACGGCTGCGATGCTCGCGGCGTCGATCACGGTAGGTGTGATCTCGAACGCGATGGCAGCGTCCAGTTCGTCATCGGTCAGGCACGGCGACAGCTTCAAGATGGGCTGGGTGATGCCGGCCTCGCGCAGCTCGATGCCCTCGGGGGTGGTGGCCACCCCGAACCAGTCGGCCAGGCCCAGCTTGGCCAGATGCCGTGAGACGGCAACCGCCCCGTGCCCGTAGCCGTCTGCTTTGACGGCCACCAGAACCTTGGCGCGCGGCGAGAGCTTGCGGGCCTGCTCAACGTTGTGAGCTATCGCATCGAGATCGACGTTGACATGTGTGACGTACAGCACCCTTGCATGCTAGCCCCGCGCAACCGCGCCGGATTCGTCACTGCACGCGCCGGCCGGCAAGACCGAAGAATCCTCACGTGCGGTATGGGCCGCCGAAGGATCTTCGAACAATCAGAAAAGCAGGGCCAGTTCGGGTTCGCTGAGCACGGTCGAGACATCGTCGAGGAACAGTGAGCCCTGCTCGCCGTCGATCAGCTGATGGTCGAAGCTGACGGCCAGCGTGGTCACCCAGCGCGGCACGATCTGCTCATCGTCACCGCTGCCGATCACCCAGGGACGTCGCTTGATGGCGCCCATCGCCAAGATCGCCGACTCGTCCCCGTTGATGATCGGGGTGCCCGTGTCGATACCGAAGACACCCACATTGGTGATGCTGAACGTGCCGCCCGAATAGTCGGCCGGCATCAGCCGGCCCTCACGGGCGGTGACGACCAGCTCGTTGATGGCCCGGCACAGCTCGACCAGGTTCATCTTGTCGGCGCCCTTGATCACCGGGACGAGCAGCCCGCGCGGGGTCGCCGCAGCGATACCGAGGTTCACCTCGTCGTGGTAGACGATCTGACCGGCCTCGCCGTCCCAGGTTGCGTTCAGCTCGGGATGCCGGGCCAGCGCCAGGCAGACCGCCTTGGCGTGCAGCAGCAGCGGCGAGACATGCAGGTCCTTGAACTCGCGACGGGTCTTGAGCCTGGCGACCAGATCCTTCGTCGCGGTGATGTCGATGGTGTTGAACTCAGTGACATGCACATGCTTGGCCACCGACGCCGCCACATTGAGCGCGGTCGCCTTCCGGACGCCATGGATCCGCTCGGTATGTCCGAGCACGTCATCCGCGGCCGCGTGAGCGATCCCCGCGGCGGCCTCGACGTCCTCCTTGCTGACCGTGCCATTGGGCCCGGTCGGATGCACGCTGGCGAGTTTCACCCCGAGATCTCGCGCCAGCCGGCGAACCAGAGGCTTGGCGAGCACTTTGCCGACTGCGGTGGTGATCGGTCCGGGTGCTTCAGCCACGGGAGCGGCGGCCGGCGGTGCGGCGGGAGGACGCCGCCTGTTCGTCGGTTCGGGAAGCGGTCCCGATCCGACCAGATTCTGAGCTTCGGGCTCGGGCTCGGTTTCGGGCTCGCCGTCGTCGATCTCGATGATCGGAGCGCCGACGTCCACCGAGTCGCCGACCGCAACGAGCAATCGGCGCACCGTACCGGAGACGGGACTGGGCAGCTCCACCAGCGACTTGGCGGTCTCGATCTCGACGAGGACGTCGTTGACCCGCACCTCATCGCCCTCGGAGACCAGCCATTGAGTGATCTCCGCCTCGGTCAGGCCTTCGCCGGGATCGGGCAGCTTGAACTGGAACATCTGATCGTCCTTATCAGTAACCCATGGATTGATCGACGGCAGCCAGCACGCGATCGAGATTCGGCAGCCAGTCGGCCTCCAGCTTGCTGGGCGGATACGGCGTGTCGTAGCCGGTCACGCGCAGTACCGGGGATTCCATGACATAGAAGAGTTGCTCCTGCAGCCGGGCCGCGAGTTCCGCGCCGGGCCCGTAGTTACGCTGCGCCTCATGGACGACGATCGCTCGCGAGGTGTGCTCGACGCTGCGTGCAATGGTCTCGAAGTCGAGCGGCTGCAGGCTGCGCACATCGACCACCTCGACGCTGCGCCCTTCCTTCTCGGCGGCGGCCGCCGCATCCAGGCAGGTGCGCACCATCGGACCCCAGCAGATCAACGTGACATCTGTGCCGGCCCGCGCCACCGACGCCTCGTGCAGACCCAGTGCGGGGGCATCCAGCTGCACGACACCCTTCTCGTGGTAGCGGCGCTTCGGCTCGAGGAAGATAACCGGATCGGGCGAGGCGATGGCCTGCTGGATCATCCAGTAGCCGTCGTTGGGGTTCGATGGGGTGACCACCGTCAGTCCGGGGGTGTGCGCGAAGTACGCCTCGACCGATTCGGAGTGGTTCTCGATGCTGCCGATGCCGCCGCCGTAGGGGAACCGGACGACGACCGGCAGCTGCACGCGTCCGTGTGAGCGGAAGCGCATCTTCGCCAGCTGCTGGGTGATCTGGTCGAAGCCGGGAAAGACGAATCCGTCGAACTGCAACTCGACGACCGGACGATAGCCGCGCTGCGCCATGCCGATCGCGGTGCCGATCAGGCCGGCCTCGGCCAGCGGCGAATCCAGCACCCGGTCGGGCCCGAACTGTGCCTGCAGCTTCTCTGTGACTCGGAAGACTCCACCGAGCGATCCGATGTCCTCGCCGTAGAGCAGCACCTTGTCGTCGGCACTCAGGGCAGCGCGCAGGCCCGCATTCAGCGCTTTGGCCAGCGTCAGGGTCTTGGTCGTCTGGTTCGTTTCGGCTGGGGATTGCACGACACTCACCGGGCAGCCGCCTCGCTCACGATCTGAGCGCGCTGGGCCACCAGGTCGGCGGTGGGACGGGCGTACACCCGATCGAAGATGTCTTCGAGCTTGGGGTCGTGGACCTTGTGGACCGCCTCGCGCACCTGTTCGCCGAAGGCCTCCGCCTCCTGATCCAGGCGGGCCTGCCGGCCATCGTCCCAGACGCCTTCGGCGCGGAGCCAGGTCTCGGCACGGGTCAGCGGGTCGCGGGACTGCCATTGGATGGTCTCGTCCTTGTCGCGGTACTTCGTGGGGTCGTCGCTGGTGGTGTGGGCGCCCATCCGATAGGTGTAGGCCTCAATGAAGCTCGGGCCCTGCCCTGCCCTGGCCCGCTCCAGCGCCCAGGTCGTGGCTGCGTGGACGGCGAGGACGTCATTGCCGTCGACTCGCACGCTCGGGATGCCGAATCCCCAGGCTCGCTGGTAGAGCGGGACAGGTGACTGCCGCTCGACGGGCTCGCTGATCGCCCATTGGTTGTTGACGCACAAGAAGACGGCGGGCGCCTGGTAGGCGGCGGCGAAGATGTAGGCCTCGTTGACGTCGCCTTCGCTGATGGCGCCGTCGCCGTGGATAATCAGGCTGACGCCGTCGTCGGCCTGCGGATCGGCCTGGCGGTCACGGGCCTGGCCCATCGCGTAGCCGACACCGTGCAGCGTATGGCCGCCGATCACCATGTTGAGGTGATGGAAGCGCACCTGCTCGGCATCCCAGTCGCCGGATTCCTGCCCGGTGAAGATGCCCAGCAGGCGCTCGATCGGCAGCCCCATCAGCATCGCCAGGCCGTGTTCCCGATGACTGGGAAAGACGTGGTCGAAGCGGCCGAGTGCGGCGTGGACACCGACCTGAATGGCTTCCTGGCCGAGTAGGGGTGCCCACAAGCTGAGCTGGCCCTTGCGCTGCAGTGCGGTGCTCTCGGTATCGAAACGCCTGATCAGCACCATGTCTCGAAGCATCCGGGCGGCCTGGGCCGCAGTCAGCGCCGGCACGAAATCGGGGTCTTGGACGAGGGTTCCGTCCTCACCGAGCAGCTGCACCGTGGGCACCTCGACTGGCTGCGCGGGCTGGAAGCGTCCCGGCGTGGCAGTGAGTTGACCGGTTAGCCCTCCGACAGACATCGCAGCGTTCACCATGGCCTCCTGGCGTCGTCCATTTCGTCGCAACCTACTGAACCGTAGGTTTGTCGCCAGTTACAGGTTACCCAACCGTAGGTTTCTTCGGGAATCCTCAGCCGTACTGAACTGGGCCGCGCCTTTTGTGCGGTTTCTACAACGAATGGGGAGCCAGGGTCACTCGCCCAAGGTGGCGACCATCACCGCCTTGATGGTGTGCATCCGGTTGCCGGCCTCGTCGAAGATGATGTCGGCGTTGGCCTCGAAGACCTCATCGGTGATCTCCAGGGCATCCATGCCGGTCATCTCGTAGACCTGGCGTCCCACCGAGGTGCCGAGATCGTGGAATGCCGGCAGGCAGTGCATCACCTTGACGTCACGGTTGCCGGTCAGCTTCAGCAGGGCCGCGTTGACCTGGTAGTCACGCAGCGCTGCGATGCGCGAGGCCCAGACGTCCTTGGGCTCTCCCATCGAGACCCAGACGTCGGTGCAGATGATGTCGGCCCCCTTCACGCCGGCCGCGACGTCGTCGGTGATGGTGATCTGCGCACCGGAGTCGGCAGCCAACCGCAGCGCCTCGCCGACCACGGCCTCCCCCGGCTGGAATGCCTCGGGGGCGACGATGCGCACGTCCGAGCCCATCAGCGCGCTGGAGACCAGGATCGAGTTACCCATGTTGTAGCGGGCATCGCCGACATAGGCGATCGAGACCTGGTCGAGATCGCGTCCGAGATATTCGCGGATCGTCAACTGGTCGGCCAGCATCTGGGTGGGATGCCACTCGTTGGTCAATCCGTTCCAGACCGGCACGCCCGCGTAGCGGGCCAGAGTCTCGACGCGTTCCTGCTCGAAACCGCGGTACTCGATGCCGTCGTACATCTTGCCCAGCACTCGGGCGGTGTCGGCCACCGACTCCTTATGACCCAGCTGCGAACCGGACGGATCGAGATAGGTGCAGTGCGCACCCTGGTCATGCGCGGCCACCTCGAACGCACAGCGCGTCCGGGTCGAGGTCTTCTCGAAGATCAGCACGATATTGCGTCCGACGAGCCGCTGAGGTTCGCGCCGCTCACGTTTGGCCTGCTTGAGCTCGGCAGACAGGTCGAGCAGATAGGCCCACTCGTCGCGGGTGAAGTCGAGTTCGGCGAGGAAATGACGCGCATGCAAGTCCGGCATGCCGGAAAGCCTAATGCCTGGCCAATCGAAGCAGCGCTGACTGCCGCCATCGGCACCGTCGGCGGGACCCACGGTTAGGCTGGATGCATGACGCTGTATCTGGTGGGTGGAGGTCCTTCGCAAGCGCTCGCGCCGGTACTCGACGCTTTCGTCGAGGAGGTTCGTGCCCGCGGCAAGAGGGTCGCCATTGCGCTGCTCGGTTCGGCCGAGGAGTCCGCAGCGGTCCTCGACGCCTATGCCGATCCCATTACCTCGCGTTTTCCCGGCGCGCTGATCGAGCCGATCTGGCTGACCGACGAGGACGAGGGCCCGATCGAATGGCCGGCCGACCCGGAGAATCTGGCCGGCCTGGTGGTGGGCGGCGGCTGGACGCCCGGCTATCTTGAGGCGCTGACCGGTTGGCGCGAGATGATCTCGACCCTGCTGCGCCGCGGCGTCCCCTATTTGGGCTGGTCGGCAGGCGCCATGGTGGTCGGCCGGCACGCCATCGTGGGTGGCTGGCAACACCGCGGACGGCAGGTCGTGCCCGAGATCGTCGGCGAGGGGTCGACCGAACTCGATATCCGTGATGGCCTGGCGCTGATCGGACCGAGCATCGAGACCCACGCCGACACCCAGTACCTGCTCGGCCGCGCGCTCGCCGCCTTGCAGACCGGACCGATGCGTTCGATCGCCGCGATCGACGAGGAGACCGCTTTGGTGGTCGACGTCACGTCCGGACGCAGCAAGGTTCTGGGACGCGGCCGGGTCACCTGGGTGAGCGCTGATGGCGACCGATTCGTCGTCCGCTTCGAGCCGCGCGATTCCCAGCCCGCGGACGAGTCCTGAGACCCTCGAACCCGCCACAGCGGAAGTAATTGAATGTGGCAGTCTATGAGTATGCATATCCTTGTGGTTGATGACGATCAGGCTGTTCGCGACTCCCTGGCTCGTTCGCTGCAATACGGCAGCGGCTACGAGGTCAGCACCGCCGAGGACGGCCTGGAGGCTCTCGCCAAGCTCTCGTCCACCCGCCCCGATGCTGTCGTGATGGACGTCATGATGCCCCGGCTCGACGGCCTGGAAACCACCCGAATGCTGCGCCAATCCGGCAACGATGTGCCGATCCTCATCCTGACGGCCCGCGACGCCGTCGGGGACCGGGTCGACGGCCTGGATGCCGGGGCCGACGACTACATGGTCAAGCCCTTCTCCCTCGAAGAGCTCACCGCCAGAATCCGGGCGCTGACCCGGCGCTCGCGTCCCGAATCGGATGCCACCCCCGAGACTCTGGTTTTCGATGATCTGCGGATGGACACCTCCTCACGCGAGGTGACCCGGCGAGGACGACGGATCAGCCTGACCCGTACCGAGTTCGCCCTGCTGCAGACCTTCATGGAGCATCCGCGCCATGTGCTGGAGCGCAGTTGGTTGCTCAATGAGGTCTGGGGCTTCGACTTCCCGACGACGGCGAACTCGCTCGAGGTCTACATCGGATACCTCCGCCGGAAGACCGAGCAGGAAGGTGAGCCCCGCCTGATTCACACCGTGCGCGGGGTCGGCTATGTCCTGCGCGAAACTGCCCCGTGATCCGCCGGCTCCACGATCTGCTGCGGCACCAGGAGCGCAACTCGCTGCAGATGCGGCTGGCCTATCTCACCGCCATCGGCGTTGCCCTGTCCGCCTTCTGCATCGGCATGGCCACCTACTTCACTGCGCGCAGCTCGATGTACAGCCAGCTCGACCAGGAACTCCTCGAGGTAGCCAGCTACGCGTCCGGGCCGATCAGCACCGATGTCGAGGGCCTCGGCGGAGTGAACGCGTCCGCCTTGCAGGCCACGAACATCACCATTCTGCTGGTGCGCGCCGACGGGGCAGTGACGCGCGTGCAGGGCATGAGCGACAACATCGACCCGGGCTATGAGGAAATCGCGATCGCCCGAACCCAGCTGGGCAGTTCGACGCGTTCGGTCGTCGGCACCGACGAGATGCCCTATCGCGTGGTGGCAGTGCCGTTGAGTACCGAATCCGGACGCTACGCGATCGTGCTGGCACGTCCGCTCGAGCCCACCTTGGCCACCTTGCGCGACGTCGGGACGCTGGTCGCGATCGCCGGGGCGTCGCTGGTCGTGCTCAGCGCGGTGATGGGCTATATCACCGGACGCCGGTTGATGGCCCCGCTGCGCGAGTTGTCCGGAGCCGTCACCCGGGTCTCCGAGACCGATGAACTGGCCCCACTCAGCCTGGTCGGCAGGACCGGCATCTACACCGCAGATGAGATCGGCGATCTGTCCCGCAGCTTCGACACCATGATGCACTCGCTGGCGAGTTCTCGTGACCGGCAGCGCAGACTCATCGCCGACGCCGGGCACGAGTTGCGCACACCGCTGACCTCGATGCGCACCAACATCGAATTGCTGGTTGCGGACGAGAAGTCCGGCATGCTGCCGGCCGGCGCGCGCGCCGAAATCCTGACTGATGTCGCGGCTCAGCTCGGTGAGTTCACCTCGCTGGTCGGTGACCTGGTGCAGCTGAGCCGCGACGACATGGTGACGCCGAGCCCCGAGCCGCTCGACTTCGCAGATGTGGTGGCCTCAGCGGTGGAACGAGCCAAACGCCGCGGACCGAACCTGAACTTCGACGTCACCTTGGAGCCCCATTTCATCGTCGGCGAGCCCGACACCTTGGAACGCGCGGTGACCAACCTGCTCGACAATGCCGTGAAATTCTCCCCCGAAAACGGCACCGTGCACATCCGGATGGCTGGTGACGAGCTCACGATCTGGGACGAAGGCCCCGGCATCGCTCCCGAAGACCTGCCGAAGATCTTCGACCGTTTCTTCCGCTCCAACAAAGCACGCAACACGCCGGGCACCGGACTGGGCCTGTCGATCGTCGCGCACACCATCAACGCGCACGGCGGTACGGTCACCGCCGACAATCAGGAAGGGGCCGGCGCCAAGTTCATCGTTGTGCTGCCTGCTGCTCCCCCGGAGAAACTGGCCGAGTACGAGGATTAGGGCCGCCCGCTGGGGCCAACGGTCCGGCTTGCACAGCCCTGGGGACAACCCGCGAGAGTTTTCCACAGATGGATCCACACGCTGGGGAAAACTACATCGATGTAACTACTGCTGTGTGGTCAGTCCCGGCCGCGCACCCCGCCTGAATACGTCGTGGATCCGGGCCGCAGCTCAGTAACCCAGCGAGCGCGCGATGTCTCGCAGATGGATCGCTCCGGTCGTCAGGGCGTCGCGCTCGGCCATCGAGATGTAGGGCAGCAGCCGGCGTCCGGCACCCTCACGTCCGACGATGGTAGGCACCGACATGCAGACGTCGCTGATGCCCTCCCAGCCGTCCAGCAGGGTGGAGATCGTCAGCACCCGCTGCTCGTCATTGAGCACTGCGGCGATGATCCGCGATACCGCCAGGCCCACCGCATAGTTGGTGACGCCCTTGCCCTCGATGATCTTGTAGGCCGACTCCATGACCTCGTGGCCGATGCGCGCACACAGGTCCGCGTCGAACGGGACGCCACTCTTCGTGGTTCCCCACCTGCTCAGCGGCATATTCCCGATAACGGCCGAGGCCCACAGCGGCACTTCGGAATCGCCGTGCTCGCCGGCGACATAGGCGTGAATGTTCTGTACGGCGGTGCCGGTCTCCAGCGAGACCAGATAGCGCAGCCGGGAGGTGTCGAGCACCGTGCCGGAACCGAACATCTGGGTCGGCGACAGTCCCGAGATCTTCAAGGACGTATAGGTGACCACGTCGACCGGATTCGCCACCAGGATGTAGACGGCGTGCGGGGCGACCGCGAGCAGACCGGGCAGGATCTTCTCCATGATCGAGACGGTCGTTCCGGCCAGATCCAGGCGCGACTGTCCGGGCTTCTGCTTGGCGCCGGCGGTGATGACCACCACATCGGCATCCCGGCAGATCTCGACATCGTCCGAGCCGGCAACCGATGCCGCCGGGGTGAACTGGATGCCGTGCGCGATGTCGAGCGCCTCGGCCTCCACACGCTGCTTGTTGATGTCCTGCAGGACGACCTCGCGCGCGACCCCGCGGATCACGCAGGCGTAGGCGAGGGTCGAGCCGACGGCGCCCGCCCCGATAATCGCGACCTTGGTTGGACGGCTGTCGCGACGAGCCGGGTAGAGGGATTCGGGCACGTTGGTGGGAGTGGCTTCACTCATCAAGGTTTCTCCTGTCAGAGATGTCATGTCGGATGGCGAACTCCTGCCATTATCGCGTGCCTGCCCGCCGGTTGTCCCGGGTTCTATACGAGGATTTGCTCCAGTTCCCCGGATTCGAACCAGCGGGTCCGTATCCAACTCGTCGGGCCGCATACTTGACTACTGTGAGCTGTGTGCGGACGATGACCTGCCGCTGCCGCCAGCCGGAGCAAGGAGGCTGCTGATGCAAACCGACCGCGAAGCGATCGAAGAGAACTACCGGAGCCAGTTGCACGCCCTGGTGGACAAGAACTTCACCACCCTCGACGGCCTACTGACCGCGGGTTTCACCCGCACCCACATCAACGGGCACACCCAGACCAAGCAGGAGTGGATCAACCAGCTCAAGCATGACCAGCTCGTCTACCACAGCTTCGAATTCCACGACACCAAGATCAAGATCGACGGCACCACCGCCACCCTGGTCGGCAAGGTCACCTCGGATGCCACGCTCTACGGCGAGCACCGGGTTTGGCAACTGCACATCCGCCAAACCTTCTTGAAGTCCGGCGGACGTTGGCAGGCGAGCCGCTCGATCGTCACCCAGTGGTGAGCCGATCAGGAGACGTCCTCGTCCTCTTCGGGAGCCTTCAGCTTCGACGGAGCATCGACATAGTCCCCGATGATGCCGACGGCTGACTTCGGCCACGACAGGTAGCGGACGCCCATGTTGAGCATCGCCGAGATGCGGTTGCGTCCACCCAGCAGCGTCGCGATGTGCACCAGCACCCACATCAGCCAGGCCGGGAAGCCGGTGAACTTGGTGCCGTTGGGCAGTTGCACGACCGCAGCATTACGTCCGATCGTCGCCATCGTGCCCTTGTCGTGGTACACGAAAGTCTCCTGCGCCCCACCGTCCTGCGCCGCAAGGATGTTGTGGGCGACGAGCTTGCCCTGCTGAATGGCTGGCTGCGCCAACTGCGGCTGCGGCTCGGACTCGCACAGGCAGGCATCTCCGGCCGCATAGACGTCCTCGAAGCCCACGACCTGCTGGTCGGGCTCGACAAGGATGCGTCCGCCACGGCCCTGCGGCAGACCCCAGTCCTTCACCACCGAATGCGCACCGACGCCGCTGGCCCAGATGACGATGTCACAGGCGAGTTGTGAACCATCCGCGAAGTCGACGTGATCGGGGAAGACCTCCTTGACCGCGGTGTTCAGGCGCACGTCCACACCCAGGCGCGCCAGGGCCCGCTTGGTGTAGCGCTGCAGCCGCCGGTCGAACGGGCCCAGCAGCCGGTCGGTCATCTCCACGAGCACGACATGGAAGTTGTCGACGCCGATCTCGGGGTAGAGCACCGGCAAGCCCTGGGTCTTCATCTCGGCCAGCGCCCCGGCGGTCTCGACCCCGGTGGGTCCGCCACCGACGACGATCGCACAGAAGCGCTTGTCCGGGTTGCGCTCGGCGGCCATCAACTCAAGGCCGGAGAAGATGATGTCGCGCACCTCGAGTGCCTGCCGGCGGGTGTAGATCCGGCGGGTGTACTCCTCCGCCCCGGGGATACCGAAGAAATTGGCGCCCACGCCCGGGGAGACGATCAGTTTGTCGTAGCCAATCGGCTGGCCGCGGCTCACGATGACCTGCTTCTTCTCGAAATCGATGCCGGTCACGGTCGCCCGGCGGAAGCTCGCGAGGTGGCTGCGATCGTTGGACGCCCAGCGGCGCAGCGAATATGTGACATCACCGGGGTTCAGTGCGCCGGTGGCCACCTGGTAGAGCAACGGCTGGAATGTCGTGTACGCATGCCGGTCGATGATCATCACCTCGCGGCCTGCCTTGGTCAGCTCGTGCGCGGCCGTCAGCCCCGCGAATCCTCCACCGATGATCACCACGCGCGATTCGCCCATGGGTCATATTGTCTCTGGCCGGGGTCTGCCTGCTCAAGACTTTCCCGACAATGAGATTGCGTTATTCGCTCGGCCGGTCATCGCGTTTCGGCGCGAGGCGCTCCAAGAATGTCGTTCTGACAAGGTAATTCAGGAGTCAACTCGGGGGCTCAGCCGACCATACAGCTGCCCGGGGTGACCAGTTCGCTGTAAGCCGAAGCCGCATCGAGATAGGCCGACGTCGCGGCATCGGTGAGCACATAGCCGGTCTGGGCGTCCACGGTAGACATCGCGAAAACGGTGCCCGCCACGCGTCCGTCCGCAGTGAGCAACGGGCCTCCCGAATTGCCCGGACGCACTACTCCGCGGATGGCGTAGACCTCGCGCGCGACGCCCGGTCCTCCGTACAGGTCAGTGTTGTTCTCGATGATCGTGCCGCGAATGCGGGAGGCACTGAGATGGTAGGGCCCGCCGTACGGGAATCCGGCGACCACGGCGTCGGCACCGGATGACTGGTTGTCGGTGGCCCGGGTCAACGGGGGCGCGCCGAGATCGGCAACATCCAAGATGGCCAGGTCGAGGTCTTCGTCGAACGCGACCACCCGGGCGTCCAGTTGCGGGCCGGTGCCGCCGACCGAGACGGTCACCGCGGAGGCGCCGGCTACCACGTGGGCGTTGGTGACGACGCGCTGGGCCGCGACCACCCAGCCGCTGCCGGCCGAGTCGCTGCGGCAATTCGGGGCGTCCGAATAGACCTGGACGATGCTGGACGCCGCGGCCGCAACGCCGGGACTGTCGAGCGCATCGCTGTCGGGTTCGGGAATCGGCAGGGTCGGTTCGTCACCACCGAAGACCTTCGGCAGTTCGGTGATGAGCAGGTCGGCCGCCTGTCCGGGAAGCCGATCGAACTGCTCCGGAACTGCCTCGTTCAGCACCTGATACGACAGCGAGTTCTCGATTCCGGTACCCAGCGCAGCAGGCGCGAAAGGACGCACTGCCGCCATCACGAACCAGCAGAGAAAGGCGGCCGCAACGGCCGAGGTCAGCCCGCCGAGCACGGCATCGAATCCGTGCGGCTTCTTGCCACGCCGGATTCGGTTCACGATCAGTTGCGCCAGCAGATCTCCGACGATGCTCAATGCCACGACGACACAGACCAGCGTGAGGGTCCGGGCCAGGCGGCTGGCGTCCAGGAGCGGGAAGAATTCGACGAGCCGGGGACCCGCCCAGATGCCGGCCAGCGCGCCGCCGACGATACCGGCCAGGCCCAGCGCTCCGGCCAGCAGCCCGGTGCGGAAACCGGCCACGGCCCGGCCGATGATCGCGATCAGCACCAGCAGATCGATGATGGTCGCCAGTTGCACGTCGCCCCCTCACTCCGGATTCAAGATTGCCCGCTCAAACTGTGCGAGCCAACCCGGGGGAGGGGGACGATGCGTTCAGAGAACTTGAAAGTGAACGATCAGACGGCTTCGGCGCGCTCGTCGAGCGCATCGAGAGCAGCCCGTGACTCCTCGAGAATCATCGATTGCATGACCTCGCGGGCATTGTCCTCGGAGACGCCGATTGCCAGCGCGATCTCGGCCAGCAGCGGCGCCGACGCTTCCTTGAGCAGATCCTTCTCGCCGAGCGAGAGCGAACCACGCTCACGACGGCGTACCAGATCTCGCACGACAGCGGCCAGCTGCAGCGGATCGCCGGTGGCGATCGACGCGCGATTGGCCTTGTAGCGACGCGACCACTGGGGCTCTTCACCGACAGTCGGGCCGCTGAGCACCTCAGCCAGCCGGTCGAGCTCGCGGACGCCCGCGACGTCACGGATGCCGATCTCGTCGGCCTTGCTGACGGGAATGCTGACCATCAGCTTGCTGCTGACGACCTCGAGTTCGGCGTAATCGACCCGTTCACCACGGACCGTGCGGGTCATGACCTTGGCCACCATGGCTGGACCGTGGTGGGGATGAATCACGGTCTGACCAACATGAAACTTCATTGAATTACCCTCGCAACGTTTTCTCGCCGCCAAAACCCGCAAGCCGCAACTCGCACCACCGCGAGCTGTGAACTCGTGGTGAGAGCGGGGCCGTCCTTTGGTCCCGCAGGCCGGTAGTGATAGTTTACCAGATTAGGAGACGTATACCCTGCGGTTGGCGAATATCCCCTAGTCAGCCCGGGATTAGCGACTGCAGAGCTACAACATCGCGGAATCGTCGGCTGTGCCGCGTCCCAACCAGGCAGCGTCGGAGGGGTCGATCACCGCGGCGACAGCCGAGATCTCGACCAGAGCACCCCGGCGAGCCAGCTGCTCGACGATCGACACACTGATCAGGGGCAGCGAGTTCAGATCCAGATAGCCGGAGGCAGCTCGCTGGCACAGCGCCAGATCGACCCCCTCGACCACCTTGATCTCCAGACTCACCAGATCGGCTACGCCGGCACCGACAGCCTCCAGGCAGGCCATCACGTTCTTCATGGCCTGGGCGGTCTGGGCCGCCTCGTCGCCGAGCCCGATCCAGGCGCCGGCAGCGGTCACCGCGTTCTGGCCGCCGATGTAGAGCATCGAAGCGCCCGGCGGCACCAAGGTGGCCTGCGAGTAATACGGCGACTGCTCGAGGGACGCCGGATTGATGCGCTGCACGGCCATCTCAGTCCTCCTCCGCCACCAGCCAGGTGACCAACTCGTCGAGGGTGCCCTGCTTGAACGTGAAACCGCCCTCCAGCAGCACCTTCGGAATCTCATTCTGGCTCGCAACGATGTCGGTGGCCAAGTCACCCATGGCCAGCCGAAGCGCTGCGGTGGGCACGCGCAGCCGGGCCGGGCGTCCCAAGCCGTCGGCAATGGCCCTGATCAACTCTCCGTTCGTGGTGGTGGCAGGCGATGCCAGGTTGACCGGTCCGGAGATCTCGCTGTCGATCAGCCAGGCGATCGCACGCACCTCGTCACGCAGACTGATCCATGGCCAGATCTGCTCGCCGGTGCCCAGCGGTCCGCCCAGCCCGGCACGCAGCATCGGCATCACCGGGCCGAGCGCGCCACCGCGATTGGACATCACCAAGCCGGTACGCACCAGCACGACTCTGCTTCCGGCATCTCGGGCCGAATCCGTGGCGGCTTCCCATTTCTGGACGAGGTCGGCGAGGAAACCCGTGCCGGGCGGGCTGTCCTCGGTGAGCGGCTCGCGACCACGATCGCCGTAGAACCCGACAGCGGACGCGTTGATGAGGGTGACCTGCGGCCCGAGCTCGACGGCACAGCGGGCAAGCAACCGGGTGGCGTTGAGCCGACTGGACACCAGCTCCTCGCGATAGCGATCGGTCCACCGGCGGGCCAGCGGTGCGCCGGAGAGATTGACGAAGGCGTCCACCCCCGAACAGGCGGGCAGATTGATCTCGCCCCGAGCCGGGTCCCAGCCCACCTCGTCGAGTTCAACAGCAGCCTGGCGCACCAACCGCAGCACGTCGTGACCCTCGTCCCGCAACAGCGTCACCAGCGCGCTACCGATGAGCCCTGATGACCCGCTCACTGCAATCGTCGCCATACCCCGATCGTAGGCGCCCGCAAGCGGTCAGCGCCGACGTTTCTGGATGGCCGCCCACTCATCGCGCAGACCCACCGTGCGGTGGAAGTGCATCGGACGATCCGGATCGGCGGCGAAATAGCCCAGCCGCTCGAACTGGACGACCTCGCCCGGCGCGGTCTCGGTCAGCGCGGCCTCGACCTGGCATCCGTTCAGCAGCACGCGTGAGGCCGGGTTCAGGTCGTCCAATGGCTCGCCGGTGGCCTCACCGGGATTAGCCGTGGTGAACAGCCGGTCATAGAGGGCCACGGACGCCTCGACGGCATGCGGCCGTGAAACCCAGTGGATCGTCGACTTGACCTTGCGCCCATCGGGTGAGTTGCCGCCCTGGCTGGCCGGATCATAGGTAGCCAGCACCTCGACCACGTTGCCCTGGTCGTCGGTCACCACGTCGGTGGCGGTGACGAAATAAGCGCCACGCAGGCGCACCTCACGTCCGATCGAGAGCCGGTAGAACTTCGGCGGTGGCACTTCGGCGAAATCCTCGGCCTCGATGTACAACTCACCGGTGAAGGCGACCTTGCGGGTGCCGTCGTCGGCGTTCTCCGGATTGTTCATGACATCGAAGTAGTCGACTTGGCCGGCCGGCCAATTGGTGATGGTCAGCTTGATCGGGTGCAGCACCGCCATGCGGCGCTGGGCGATCTTGTTGAGATCGCGGCGCACATAGCTTTCCAGTTCCTCGATGGCATGCCGGGCGTTGGTCTTCGACACTCCCATGTCGCGGCAGAAGGCGACGATCGCCGAGGCCGGGTAGCCGCGCTTGCGCAGGCCGGCCAGGGTCGGCATCCGCGGATCGTCCCAGCCGTCCAGGATGCCTTCGGTGACCAGTTTCGCCAGCCGGCGCTTCGACGTCACCGTGTGGGTCAGCTCCAGGCGGGCGAACTCGATCTGCTTGGGCTTCTCGTAAGGCAGCGGCAGCTGCTCCAGGCACCAGTCGTAGAGCGGACGATGACTGACGAACTCCAGCGTGCACAGCGAGTGGGTCACACCCTCGATCGCGTCCGACTGGCCGTGCGCCCAGTCGTAGGTCGGGTAGATCACCCAGGCGTCGTGGGTGCGGTGATGGTGACCGCGGCGGATGCGATAGAGCACCGGATCACGCAGCTGCATATTCTCGTCGTTCATGTCGATCTTGGCGCGCAGCACCCGTGAGCCGTCGGCATATTCGCCGGCCCGCATGCGGCGGAACTGGTCGAGGTTCTCCTCGATCGGACGGTCACGGAAGGGTGAGTCGATGCCGGGTTTGCCGTAGCCGCCGCGCTGCGCGGAGATCGTCTCGCCGTCCTGTTCGTCGACATAGGCCAGCCCCTTGCCGATCAGGTACTCGGCCCATTCGTAGAGCTGCTCGAAGTAGTCGGAGGCGTAGAAGACGTTCGCGGGCTCGAAGCCCAGCCAGCGCAGGTCGGCGATGATCGCGTCGACGAACTCGGTCTCCTCGGTATCGGGATTGGTGTCGTCGAATCGCAGATTGCAGATTCCGTCGTAGTTCTGCGCCGAATCGAAATCGACCGTGATGGCCTTGGCATGCCCGATGTGCAGCTGGCCGTTCGGCTCGGGTGGGAAGCGGGTCTGCACTCGTCCGGAATAGGTGCCCTGTTCGTTGTCAGCGCGAATGATGTCGCTGATGAAATCGTTGGCTCCCGAGGACGAGGACACGGGGGTTGTGGACACAGACTCACTCATACTGAGGAATCCTATCGGCTGGAGCTACCGGCCGTTCTGCTTGCCGGCGCCGGTGATGCCGTTGATGAGACCGCTGATGACGCTGACGATGATCGATCCGATCAGTGCGGTTCCCCAACCGTCCACCGCGAAACCGACGCCCAGCTGGGCGCACAGCCACGAGCTCAGCATCAACATGGCGGCATTCACCACCAGCAGGAACAGCCCGAAGGTAAGGATGATGAAGCAGCCGCTCAATACCTGGGCGATGGGTTTGACGATCGTGTTCACCAGTCCGATGACGACTGCGATCAGGAGAAACGTGACTGCCGCCGAGCCCGTGTCGTCCTGGGTCTGCACCGAGATTCCCGGTAGCAGCAGCGCCGCGACCCACACGGCGATGGCGGTCGCGATGACGCGCAAGATGACATTCATTCCTCCAGTGTGATCGAGTCGATGAGGGTTGCCGAACTGGTCTGCGTTACATTCAGGGGCAAAGTAGGGAGGGCCGATGGACGAGCAGACCGGGCAGGGACCACACGAGCACGCCGGTCCGGACTTTGCGCCACCGGCCGGATATCGGCCGATGCAGGGCTGGCAGCCTGGCCAGGACACACCCGGCGACGCCTCGCCGTCCCCCCAGTACCCGGGCGCGGCACAACGGTATCCGGCAACTGCCACGCCCTATCGTCCCGACACCGCTGCCCGACCCCAGGCCGGCATCCCCGAAGGCGGGAAACGCGCGAAACTCGGCGGCTGGCCGGTGGTCGGTGCGATCGCGCTCGGCCTGGTGTTGGCGACCGTCTGGTTCGTGGCCGGCCGTGACCCTGCCCCTGTCCAGATTCCGGCGCCGGCGACCAGCACACAGACCGCCCGGACGAACGACCCGACGACCACCGCAACACCTGCGATTCCGCACCAGCAGAGTACCCGCAATCCGCCGTGGCAGGTCACCCGGAACGGTACTGATCCGCGTGCCGGGATGGCGCCCACCGTGCAGATGGGTGAGACCGCCGAGTTCCTCGACCCCGACGGCATCGGCCTGATCACCGTGCTGGACGCGCAGTGGGTGGACCCGATCGCCGGACGCCAGATACCCGCGGGCTACTCGTACCTGGCGGTGCAGGTGCAGTTCGAATCGGTGGCGGGCACCGTGCGCTACAGCCCGGTGGGTGCATACCTCGCCGATGCCGACGGCGGACGCTACACCTTCGGCTACAACTCCCGGATCGAGGACGAGTACCCCCAGTTCGAGATCGGCTATCTGGCCGAAAACGAGACGATGACCGGCTGGGTGATCTTCGAAGCGCCGAGGGCCGACATGACGTTCATCTTCGAGAGCTTCGAGGAGCAGGCCACTCGGGTGTCCATCCCCGGCGATGGACCGGTCGATCCGGTCACGCCACCGATCGAGTTGAACCGGTCGTTCGATGTGGACAGCTACTCGGGCAAGGGCCAGATCACCGTGGTGGGGGCTGCCTGGTTCACCGGAGACACCGGGGCGCAGATGCTCGGCGTCAAGGGGCGGATCAGCACCGCGGAGGGCACCATCCATGTCTGCCCGATGGATTTCACCGTGATTGACGCCAAGGGCACCGAGTACGAGTACGACTTTGTCGGCCCCGAGGTCACCTATCGTCCCGAATTGGGCTGCGCCGAGGTCGTCGAGGGCGATCAGGTATCGGGCTGGATCTACTTCGTGGTGCCTGCCGACGAGATGACGCTGCAGGTCGGTGATGGCTTCGACGACTGGGGATCTGTGACTATTCCTGCTTGATAGCGCCGTTCAAGCTTGCCTGCGGTTCGCTCAACTACCATGAATCTCAGGCAAGGGAGGACCCCAGTGAGCGAAGAACCTGCGACCCCCTCAACTGATGAGGTGGCCGGCTACGACACGGTCGATCAAGCGGCCGTGCCTGAGGCCGAATCCGAGCCCGTGGTCGTGCTCGAGGACTACGGGCCCCCACCTTCCCTGACCATCACGCTGGTCCTCCTGGTCGCACTGCTGGTCTCGGCACTGGTGCTGCTGGTGGCCGGGCTGTCACTGGCGGCCAAGCTGGACGCGGCGTCTGCAGTCACCGTAACGGCGATTGCCCTGGGCGGGAGCCTGCTGATCTGGCATCTGCGGGCTCTGATCTTCGGCAGTGGGCGCCGGACCGCGATGATCAGCAGGTGGCCGTGGGTCGATCTGGTGGTGATCGCCGCTTTCGGTACGGCTACCGGATTCGCGCTGTTCGACATGCTCACCGGGGTGCGCAGCGCGGCACGCGTCGCGATGCTGTGCGCCGGCTTCGTGGGACTGGTGGCGACCCTGGTGGCGTTCGTGCGAGACACCGACCTGCACGATCGCGGGCTGTTCGCCGTCCAGCCTCCTGCCGCGGCGCAGCCGGCCGGCGAACCGGAGCCCGAACCCGAACCCGAGGTCTTCTTCGATCCGACCGAGGGTGCCGATCAACTGCGTCCGCGGGGTGCTTGGCCGCAGCCGCGCCGGGGCACCGCGGCCGATGCGTCCTTGTGGGACGAGCCCGAGTTCGAGGTCCAGGAGCCGCCCCGCCGGGCCCGCCGTGCCGCCGAATAGGGCGCTCAGCGGCCGAGCCAACGTTTGATGGTGCGGATCCGGGCATCCACCTGGTCCAAGCTGGCCTGGCCGAGCGGCGGACCGCCGCATTCACGGCGAAGCCCCGCGTGCACATGCGAATGCGGAGTGCCCTTGAGCCTCGCGTACTGGGCGACCAGTGAGTTGAGTTCCTTGCGTTTGTCGGCGAGCTGGCGGTGCAGCGCCTGTTCGGGCGGCACCTTGTCCCGGCGCATCGTCCGCTCATGCCGTACGGTCTGCCGGCGCTGCCGCTCCTCGAGCAGGTGAGCCACCTGATCCGGCTCCAGCAAGCCGGGTAGACCCAGATAGTCCGCCTCGTCGTCGCTTGTCGGGGCGGCATGCATGCCGTAGGCCTGGGAGTCGAACAGAACGTGATCGAAGATCGCCTCCGATGAGACCGCCTCGTACTCGTTGAGCAGATCGTCGGATGCCTGCTCCTGCTTGTTCGCCCGCTCCATCAGGGCTTCGGTCTCGGCCCAGATGTCGACCGCGTCCTGGTGTTTGGGGCGGCCCAGCACATGATCGCGCTGACGCTCGATGGAGGCGGCGTGGGCAAGGATGATCGGCACGGTAGGCAGGAAGACGGTGGCCAGCTCACCGCGCCGGCGGGCCCGCACGAAGCGTCCGACCGCCTGGGCGAAGAACAACGGGGTCGAGGTGGAGGTCGCGTAGACCCCGACCGCCAGCCGCGGCACGTCGACGCCCTCGGAGACCATCCGCACCGCGACCATCCAACGTGACTCATCCGCCGCGAACTGCTCGATCCTGCCCGACGAGCTGGCGTCGTCCGACAACACCAGGGTCGGCTTCACGCCGCCGCAGATCTGCTCCAGCAGACGGGCATATGCCCTTGCGGTCCGCTGGTTCGCGGCGATCACCAGGCCTCCGGCGTCCGGCAGGTGGCGGCGCACCTCGCTCAGCCGGCGGTCCGCAGCACGCAGCACCGAGCCGATCCACTCGCCCTTCGGGTCCAAGGCGGTGCGCCACGCCTGGGAGGTGAGATCCTTGGTCATCACCTCACCGAGGTTGGCCGCGATCTCATCGCCGCTGGTGGTGCGCCAGCGCATCGGTCCGCCGTAGTTCATGAAGACGATCGGACGCACGACATGGTCTCGCAAGGCCTCGGCGTAGCCATAGACATAGTCGGCCCGGCTGATCAGCGAGCCGTCCGGCTGCTCGTCGTAGCTGACGAAGGGGATCGGGGTCTCGTCGCTGCGGAAGGGGGTTCCGGTGAGCGCCAGCCTGCGGGTGGCATGCCCGAACGCGTCCCGGATCGCATCGCCCCAGCTGCGCGAATCACCCGCGTGGTGAATCTCGTCGAAGATCACCAGCGTGGGGGTGGCCAGCGTCACCGCCTCGTAGTGCCAGGCGCGCACGGCCACGCCTGCGTAGGTGACCGCGACACCATCGAACTCGCGCGAGCGCCCACGGCGGGTGCCGGTGCCCGACGGATCGAGCTGAATACCCACCTTGGCGGCTGCGTCCGCCCATTGGGTCTTCAGGTGCTCGGTCGGCACGACGACGATGATCCGGCTGACGGTCTTGGCGTTGAGCAGTTCCGCGGCGACGCGCAGCGCGAAGGTCGTCTTGCCTGCTCCCGGTGTGGCCACAGCCAGGAAGTCGCGGGGATCGCGGTCGCGATAGATCTGCAGCGCCGCGGCCTGCCAGGCACGCAGCCGCGCGGACGTACCCCACGGAGCGCGTTGCGGGAAGGCCGGCGAGAGCCGGTCGAAGGCTGCGCCGCTCATGAATGCACTGCGGTTGCGGGGAGCATGGTCAGCACATTGGGAAGCGACATAGGTTCATGACCTTAGCTCAGATCTGCCAGTTCTTCACGACCTTCGTCTTCGAGTCGCCCGGGTCGCCCGAACAGTCATGATCCTCCGCGGGGGTAGGCGAGATCTGGTGTACTGATTGATGCGTACGCGACCGGACGCGTGGGCGACTTCAAAGGAGAGGTCATGAAACTGAAGGCTGCATTCATCTTCCTTGCTCCCGGCGCCAACTGGCAGACCGATCGGCAGACGGTCTCGACGCCGGGGGTCGATCTGACGGTGGTCGGTGCGCAGAACTACGCCGACTCGGTGGCCGCCGCGCAGGACCTGGTGTCGCAGGGGATTGCAGCCATCGAATTGTGCGGTGGGTTCGGCATCAACGGAACCGCCCAGATCAAAGCCGCCGTCCCCGCTACTGTCGCCGTGGGCGTCGTGCGCTTCGACGGCCATCCGGGATTGGACAACCAGAGCGGTGACTCGCTGTTCGGCTGAAGTGTGGGCGGTCCTCAGGCGGGGTACAGCGGATTGTGTCCGGCGGTCGGCTGCTCGTCCGGGCGTACCGGGCCGGGAGCGGTACCGTCACCGAAGGGCGTGCCGCCGAGTGCCTCTCGTCCATGCGGGGTGAGCAGACCCGACAGATCGGGACCCAGCGGTACGATCTTGGTCGGATTGATGTCGGTATGGACGATGTAGTAGTGCTGCTTGATCTGGACGAAGTCGACGGTGTCGCCGAAGCCCGGAGTCTGGAAGAGATCGCGTAGGTAGCCCCACAGCACCGGGATCTCGGTGATCTTGGAGCGGTTGCACTTGAAGTGGCCGTGGTAGACCGGGTCGAAACGCACCAGCGTGGTGAACAGGCGGATATCGGCCAGCGTGAGGTGATCGCTGACCAGGTAGCGCCGGTCGGATAGCCGGTCGGTGATAACGTCGAGGGCCTCCCAGAGCTCGCGATAGGCCTTGTCATAGGCCTCCTGGCTGCCCGCGAAACCACACTTGTAGACGCCGTTGTTGATCTTCGGGTAGATCAGTTCGTTGACCGATTCGATCTCGTCGACCAGCTCGTCGGGATACAGATCGGGGGCGCCGGCCCGCTGGTAGGGGCCCCACTCGCGGATGAAGTCGATGGTCATCTGATCGAAGTCGTTGGTGACGACCTTGCCGGAAACTATTTCGGCCATCGCGGGCACGGTGATGCCGCGCGGGTAGTCGGGGATTCGCGCGAAGTAGGCGTCCTGCAGGCGCGGAATCTTGAGGACGGGGTCGAGACCATCGGGGTAGACGCCGGCGTAGTTCCAGGATCGGACGTCGTGGGTGGGCGCGGCGAGGCTGAGCGAGAAGGCGTCCTCCAGGCCCATCAGACGGCGGACGATGACCGCCCGGTGCGCCCACGGGCAGGCGCGAGCAGCCATCAGCCGATAGCGTCCGGGCTCGGCCGGCCACAGCAGTTCACCCACCCGGCCATCGGTGCCCGGCATCGGCTGCGGGCCGGATCCAGCGGGTACCGAGGCCACGATTCGGTCGCTGATGTACCTGGCATCGCGCACGAACTCTCCGTCGGTCGAAGCGTTCTTCGCGTCCCCCGCCCAGTCGGTCATGGCTCCTCCTTGTAGTTGATACTTTGACTGTACCCAGCCACGGCCGCCCGGATCGCCGTTCGCCACCGGCTGCACTGCGGAAAACGTCAGGGATGCGGGCTAACGTGATGCCCCAGAACCAAGGTCGCAGAACCCAGAGTCGGGGGGTCACGAAGTGCTTCGCATCGCAGGCGGCGTGCTGCAACCTGCCGGGCCGGCACGCGCGGAGATCTCGCTGTACGACTGGCAGCGCGAAGCCCTCGGTGCCTGGCGGCGGCAGAACCGGTCAGGCATGGTGCAAGCCGTGACCGGAGCGGGAAAGACCCGAGTCGGTGCAGCGGCGGTCGCCGAGGCGCTGGACGACGGCATGCGCGCGGTGGTGATCGTCCCCAGCCTTGTTCTGGTGCAGCAATGGCTGGCCACCCTGAGGGATCTGTTGCCCGGTGCGCGCGCCAGCGATGACATCCGGAGTCCTCTGGCCTGGCAGGTGCTCGTCATGACAGTGCAGTCGGCGTACCGCAAGCCCGCGCTCATGCGGGGCGAAGAAGGGCTCCTGGTCGCCGATGAATGCCACCGCTACGGCGCGCAGGCATTCGCCCTCGCGCTGCGTCCCGAGTACCCGCGGCGGCTCGGACTCTCGGCGACTGTCGCCCGCGATGATGACGGCGATCGCATTCTGCGGAGCTATTTCGGTGACATCTGCTTCGATCTGGACTACCCGCGGGCGGCCCGCGACCAGCTCATCGCGCCGTTCCGGATGGCCTTCGCGGCCGTGCCGCTGGAAGATACCGAGCGGGCTCGCTATGCAGAGATCGAAGAGGACCTGTACAAGGCGCGACACAGGCTGATCAAGCACTACGGCGTTCCCGCAGAGCCGATCGGTGAATTCCTCAAGGCGGTATCGCTGCTCGCCGAGGACCACACACTCGACGGCGGCGGCGGTCTGGCCCGGCACTACATGGCCCGGTTCTCCGACCGCCGGAAGTTGCTTGCGGGCACCCGGATGAAACTCCTGGCTCTCGCGGCCCTCACGCCGAGCATTCATGAATCATCCGGGACCATCGTCTTCACCCAGACCGTGGAGGCCAGCCGCCAGGTCGCCGAAGTGCTCGAGACCACCGGCTGCACCGCGGCGGCGATCCACTCCGAGATGTCCAACGACCAGCGCGAAGCCCGACTCGATCTTTTTCGTGACAGATCACTCCAGGCCATCTCAGCGCCAAGGGTGCTGGACGAGGGCGTCGACGTGCCGGAGGCCGATCTGGGCATCGTCCTGGCCACCAACCGCAGCCGCCGTCAGATGATCCAACGGCTGGGACGCGTCCTTCGTCGCAAGCCGGGCAAGGAGGCGCGGTTCGTCGTCCTCTACGCCAAGCAGACGGTGGAAGACCCCTTCACTCAAGATCATCTTCCCGATTTCTACGAGATCGCGAGGCCGGCGGCCACTGCGACGGAGTCCTTCGATCTTGAGCTCGCCAGCGAGGTGCCGCGGCTCCTGGAGTTTCTGGCGACCGGCGATCCCGGCCAGCCGCAGATCGTCAGCAGTCCGCGCGAGGACAGCTCGGATGCTGCGACCAGCGCGCCGGGCGCTGTTGCCCGGCGGCGCGGTAGAACGAGACCGGGACAGGCTCCGCCCGATGCGGGTCCGGCGGACTCGTGGTTCATGCCACTCAGCGACGACATCGTCCGCGACTACCTGGTGGCCATCGGACGGTATCGGTTGTTGGAGGCTGAGGACGAGGTCCGGCTGGGCCGCCAGATCGAGTCGGGGCTGTATGCTCAGCACCTCTTGCAGGTGGGCGATGTCCGCTTCCCCCGGGCTGTGCTGGAACGCATCGCCCACCAGGGCGCACAAGCACGAGAGCTGATGATCACCAGCAATCTGCGCTTGGTCGTTTCGATCGCCAAGCGCTACACGGAGCAGGGTCTTGACCTCATCGACGTGATCCAGGAAGGCAATCTCGGCCTCATTCGTGCGGTCGAGAAGTTCGACTACCGCAGGGGATTCAAGTTTTCCACCTACGCCTCCTGGTGGATCAAGCAGGCCATCACCAGGGGACTGGCCGATCAGGGCCGCCTGATCCGGCTCCCGGTGCATTTCGTCGAGAAAGCCAGGACGGTCGATCGGCTACGCGGCAAAGAGAACCTCGGCTGGCCCGAGTTCGCACGACGCTATCCCGGCGGGCTGCCCGACCACGAGATCAGCGCGGACGAACTGCAGCGCATGGCGCGGCTGATGCGACCAGTTCTGAGCATCCACGCCATCGTCGACGACGGCGACGAGGACTGCGTCGTGATGTCCCCGCTCGTCGGTGAAGTGGACGGTTCGTCCGAACAGGTGCTCGAGCGTCTGTCGAGATCAGAACAGCTGTCGCTGATGCTGAATCCGCTCGAACGGGAGGATCCCCGGCTTGCGTTCGTGCTTCGCTGCCGCTTCGGGCTGCAGACCGGCGAGGACGAGACCCTGGAAACCGTCGGCGCCCGGCTCGGCATCACCCGGGAGCGCGTCCGGCAATTGGAAAAGGTCGCTCTCAACAGGTGCCTGGAGTTCGCCGAGTCGGCCGGGCTTGTTCGGGACAGTGATCAGACCGCCGAGGCCGGATATCGTGCTCGAAGGGGCTTCTTGGATACCGCCGTGCAGACCACCAACTACGTGCCCCGGCGGGCAGAACCACTCGCCGCCGGTAGCTGAGGCGGAGATTCCCTGAGGATATGTCGCGAAAGCCTCATATTCGAACGTATGTTCGAGTAAACTTTAGTTATGGAGGATCTCACCCGCGTCCCTTCGCTGCTGGTCGACCCGAAGACCAGCAGTGAAGCGTTCGATGCGTTGAATCACGCGCACCGGCAGCTGGTTGCTGCCGAGGTCGCCGAACTCGTGGCGATCACCCATGCCGCTGATCTGTGGCAGATCGACCCGACCGCGGTAGGTGAAGGTATCGAAGCACTGATGCGGCCCGGCCATGATGGCACTCCCGAGGTCGGCGAATTCCTGGGGCTGGAGATCGGCGGGCTGCTGGGTATTTCGCCCCAGTCGGCGATCTGCCGGATCGGTGACGCACTAGATCTGCGGCATCGGCATCCGCTGTTGTGGAAAGCAATTCTGGCGGGCAAGATCCGGGTGTGGCAGGCGACCAAGATCTGTGCCGCATGCTCGCATCTGTCCAGTGAAGCCGCCTTGAAGGTCGATCGCGCCATGAGCACCGGGGTGGGCAAGCTGCCATTCCCCCGGCTCATGAAAGCGCTGCCCGGCCAGATCGTGGCCGCCGACACTGAGCTTGCCCGCCATCGTGCCGAGGCGCGGCGCCAGGCCCGTCATGTTCGGGTTTCCCGGATCGAAGACGGCCACGTCAGTTTCTGGGGTCTGGTCAACCCAGTGGACGGGATCATGTTCGACCATGTGCTCAGCCAGCTCGCCAAGACCCTACCCACCAAACCCGAGGTGTTCGCCGGTGCCGATCTGGATCGTCGGCGGGCCGCCGCCTTCGGGATGCTGGTCCGCGACGCCTACCGCAGAATCCACGACATCCCCACAGACACCCCCACCCGACAGGGAGCAGGCCACTCCGATCGACCGATCCACACACTCGTGGTGCATATCTCGGCTGCCGATCCTGCGCTGTCTGCCATAGATCGTGGCCCGGCGACTGGGGTAGCCAGGGTAGAGGACTGGGGTCCGATCCTCACCAACCAACTACCGCGATTTCTCGCCGGTTCGAAAGTGATCATCCGACCGGTCATCGACCCCACCCAGATGGCACCAGCCGACGCCTACGAAACCCCTACCCGGATGCGGTTCGCCGTCGAACAGCGCAACCCCGTCGACGTGTTCCCATGGGGCACCCGCAAAGCCAGCCGCTGCGACATGGATCACACCATCCCTTATGTCGACGGCTTACCCGGCCAAACCCGCCTCGACAACCTCGGACCGCTATCCCGCAAGACGCACCGAGCGAAAACCCACGGCAGATGGAAACTCGAACAACCCACCTCCGGTGTATTCCGCTGGACCTCACCCCACGGCTACCGCTACGAAGTCACCCCATCCGGAACCACCCAGATACTCATACCCGCACCCCAGCCGTGCGACGTCAGCGCAGGACGGGCGTGATGCCCAGCGGAATCGGCCCGGACCCACCAGTGCCGGCGCCCACCAGCTTCTGCACGGTCTTGACCTCACGGCCGGTCGGCTCGAACTCGGAATCCGCATCCGTCCAGGTGCTCAGCGTGCCGGCGTTCTTGTGCGCGGTGGCGACCATCAGCTTGATGCGGTTCAGCTGGTTGACCTCGGAGGCGCCCGGATCGTAGTCGATCGACACGACGTTGGCGCTCGGGTACTGACGCCGCAGTTCGGCGAAGATTCCGCGTCCGACAACGTGGTTCGGCAGGCAGGCGAACGGCTGAGCGCAGATGATGTTCGGCGTCCCGTGCTGGATCAGCTCGATCATCTCGCCGACCAGCAACCAGCCCTCGCCGGCCTGGGTGCCGAGCGAGATCACGGTCTTCGCCTTCTCGGCCAGCTGCTCGATGGACTCCGGCACATCGAACTTGCCGTTCGTCGCGGCCAGCGCCTTGTGCATGCGGCGTTCGTACTGCTCGATCGCCCAGACCCCGAACCTGTTACCCATCCGGCCCTTCATGGTGCCGATGCCGAAGGTGTCCCACTTGTAGTCGGAGGTGTACATGCCCTGCAGGAAGAACGCGGCCAAGCCGGGCAGTACCGCCTCGCAGCCCTCCTCCTCGATCACCCGCACCGCATCGTTGTTTGCGTCCGGCTGGAACTTCACCAGGATCTCGCCGACCACGCCCACCCGTGGCTTGCGCGGAATGTTGAGCAGCGGCAGTTTGTCGAACTCCCGGACGATCTGGTTGATAAGCCAGGTGAAACCGATGCGGCGCCGTAGCGTCGGCGACCAGCCGCCGTTGTCGAAGAACTCCCGGGTGATGGCGTCCCAGCGACGGTAGAGCGCCATCGCCGAACCCTCATCACGCTCATAGGGACGCACCCGCAGCAGCACGATCTGCAACAGATCACCGAGCACCAGTGCCTCGATGCTGCGGTGCACCATGGCCGCACTCAACTTGAAGCCGGGGTTCGATTCGAGTCCCTGGGCACTCACCGCGAGCACCGGCACCTGCGGGTAGCCGGCATCCTTCAGGCCCTTACGCAGCAGGCCGAGATAGTTCGTCGCGCGGCACATGCCACCGGTCTGGGTGATCGCCACCGTCGAGTTGTCGGGATCGGCCCCGCCCTGGACGAACTTGTTGATGAGCTGGCCGATCACCATGATCGCCGGGTAGCAAGCATCGTTGTTGACATGGCGCAGGCCGCACTCGACATCTTCGACCGACGCATGCTCCAGCACTTCGGCCTTGATGCCCGAGCGCCTCAAGACAGTCTCCAGCATCCGGAAGTGAATCGGCGCCATCTGCGGCACGTAGACGGTGTGCGTCTCGCGCTCAGCCAATCCGTAGACGGGGTTCGGGCCGGTGGTGTCGATCTCGGTGCTGGGATCGAACGCCGGGCGCTCCTTGGTCGCCGCCTGGAGCGAACGCAGCCGGATCTTGGCGGCACCCAGGTTGGAGACCTCGTCGATCTTCAGCACGGTGTAGACATCGCCGACCTTCTCCAAGATCTCCTGCACCTGGTCGGTGGTGACTGCGTCCACGCCGCAGCCGAAGCTGTTGAGCTGCACGATGTTGAGATCGGGTTCGGTCCCCACCTGCGCGGCGGCCTCGTAGAGCCTGGTGTGGTAGGTCCACTGGTCGCGCACCCGCAGCGGACGCTCCATCCGCGACGTCGTCATGCCATTGGTCAGCGCATCCTCGCTGAGCACCGCCATGCCCAGCGTGGTGATCATCTCGGGGACGCCATGGTTGATCTCGGGATCGATGTGATACGGCCGACCGGCCAGCACGATGCCGCGGATGCCCTTCTCACGCATGTATTGCAGGGCCCGATCGCCCTCGGCCCTGATGTCGGCGTGCACCTGATCGAGTTCGGCATAGCCGGCCGCCACCGCACCCTTGGCCTCGGCCAGGCTGACATTCCAGTCGGCGAAGATGTCGACGATGCGTTCGGCCAGCTTCTCCGGGTTGTTCAGGTTGATGAAGGGGTCGAGGAACCTGACGTCCGGATCCCGCAACCGCTCGACGTTCTTCTCCAGCACCTGCGGGTAGAACGCCACGATCGGGCAGTTGTAGTTGTTGTCGGCTTCGTCGAACTGCTTGCGCTCGTAGTTGACGCACGGCATGAAGATCGTCTTGATGCCCTTGTCGAGCAGCCATTCGATGTGGCCGTGAGCGATCTTGGCCGGATAGCAGACGTTCTCGGAGGGGATCGATTCCATGCCGGTCTGGAACAGATCGTGACTGCTGCGTCCCGAGATGACGACCTTGAAGCCGAGTTCGGTGAGGATCGTGAACCACAGCGGGTAGTCCTCGTAGATGCCCAGCGCACGGGGAATGCCGATCTCCCCGCGGGTCGCCTTGGCGTCGGTCAACCGGCGGTAGCCGAAGACCCGCTTGTACTTGTAGTCGTAGAGGTTAGGGATCTCCGACTTCTTGGGCTTGGCATCCAGCGAGGCGCCGCGCTCGCAGCGGTTGCCCGAGACATGCCGGGCACCGTCATCGAAGTTGGTGATGGTCAGCTTGCAGTGGTTCTGGCAGAGCTGGCAGGTGCGCTGCGCACTGGTGACGGTGAAACCGTCCAGGTTGCGTTCCATCATCGCCGAGACCGCGCCCGGCTCGTAATGCATCCGGGCGGTCAGCGCCGCACCGTAGGCACCCATCAGACCCGAAATGTTGGGACGCACGACCTCGATACCGGTCTGCAGTTCGAACGCCCTCAGCACCGCATCGTTCAGGAACGTGCCGCCCTGGGCCACCACCTTGTCACCGAGCTCGGAGCTGTCACGCATCTTCATCACCTTGTACAAGGCGTTGCGGACCACCGAGTAGCTCAGTCCGGCGGAGATATCGCCGATCGAGGCGCCCTCCTTCTGAGCCTGCTTGACCGAGGAATTCATGAAGACGGTGCAGCGGCTGCCCAGGTCGACCGGCGCCGATGATTCCAGGCCGACCCTCGCGAAGTTGCGGACATCGGTATTCATGGTCTCGGCGAAGGTCTGCAAGAACGAGCCGCACCCGGCCGAGCAGGCCTCGTTGACCGAGATCGAGTCGACCGCTTCGTTGCGGATCTTGATGAACTTCATGTCCTGGCCGCCGATGTCGAGCAGGCTGGTCACTCCCGGGCAGACCGCGGACGCCGCACGGTAGTGCGCCATCGTCTCGATCTCGCCCTCATCGGCGTGCAATGCGGACTTGACCAGGTCTTCTCCGTAGCCGGTGACGCAGGCGCGCCCGATGAAGGCACCGTGCGGGAGAGCCGCGATGACGTCCTTCGCGATGGCGACGGCGGCCTTGACCGGATCTCCCTGATTGGAGTCGTAAGTCGAATGGACGATGGTGCCCTCGGCGTCCAGCACGACCGACTTGATGGTGGTCGAACCGGCATCGATGCCCAGCCAGACCGGCCCGGTGACCCCGTCGAGGCTGCCCTGCGGGACGTCGGCCTTGGCGTGCCGTTCCCGGAACTCCTGCTTCTCCTGCTCGTTCAAGAACAGCGGACGCATGGTCCGGGTGGTCATCACGATCTGGTTGGCATTGGCGAGTTCGTTGGCCAGATGGGGCAGGCTCAGGGCCGGGCCCTGAGCGCTGAAAGCCGCGCCGAGGGCCACGTAGAGCTGGCCGTTGTCGGGGTTGACGAACTCGTCCACATTGTCGGTCAGGGCGCGGACGAAGGCCGCCCGCAACTCGGACAGGAAGTGCAGCGGGCCGCCGAGGAAAATGACCTTGCCGCGGATCGGGCGTCCGCAGGCCAGACCGGCGACGGTCTGCGTGGCAACAGCCTGGAAGACCGACGCCGCGATATCGGAATGCGCCGCGCCCTGATTGAGCAGCGGCTGCACATCGGTCTTCGCGAAGACACCGCAGCGCGACGCGATCGGATACAGATTCTCGTAGTCGGCGGCCAGATCGTTGAGGCCGGTGGCGTCCACTTTGAGCAGCGTGGCCATCTGGTCGATGAAGGCGCCGGTACCGCCGGCGCAGGTGCCGTTCATGCGCTGTTCGGGCACCGGGTGCAGGTAGGTGATCTTGGCGTCCTCGCCGCCGAGTTCGATCATCACATCGACATCGGGGTTGAGCCGCTCGATCGCCGCCGTGGAGGCAATCACCTCCTGGACGAACTGGACACCCATCGCCTTGGCGACACCCAACCCACCCGAGCCGGTCATCGCCACGCAGACGGTGTCGGTCGGGAACTGCTTCTCGATGTCACGCAGCAACTTGGCCAGCTCGCCACGCACATCGGCATTATGGCGACGGTAATCGCTGAACAAGATCCGGTTGCCATCGGTCACCACTGCTTTGACCGTGGTCGAACCTACATCGAGTCCCAGAGACAGTGTGGTGGTCATGTCGTCCTTCATGAGCCTGGATGTGACAGAACGCTCATTCTGTTCGTGTATTCACGGTAACCCACAGAACGATCGTTCTCCAATCCGAATGCCCTAGTGCGTCCTTAGTTGAAAGTTCAATACCGGCTGGCGCGGTCCTGGACCCGGTGCGACTACCGGTGGGTGTGGCCACGCCTGCCGTGCAACGGGTGCGGCGAGCTTAAGGTTGATCTGTGAACGAGAAATCGACCAGCAGGAACGCCATCATCGAGGCCGCTGCCATGTTGATCCGTCAGCATGGCGTGCAGGGCACCTCGGTGGCGCAGCTGGTTGCGGCGTCCGGCACCTCGGCGGGGGCGATCTACCATCACTTCAGCGGAAAGAATGCGGTCGTCGTCGAGGTGGCGCGGTCCGCGATCTCCATTCCGCTGGCGGCTCTGAAGGAATACCTGGACCGCCCGGCCTCGCCCGCCCAGCTGGCTTCGTATGCGATGAGCGCCCTCGAACTGGCCCCCGAGCTGGGCGAATTGCTGGCCCAGCTCGGCGCGGGTGCGATCACCGACGACGCGCTGGGCCGCCGGCTGCGGGCCGAGTTCTCGATGCTGCGCGATTCGGTCGAGGAAACCATGCAGGCCTGGGCGCGGCTGAACGACGTTCCGGCCGCCCGGATCGAGGGCTACAGCCAACTGCTCGTCGGGCTGACTTTGGGTTACGCGTCGCAGCGGGTCCTCGTGGAGGGCTTCGACGAGCGGGTCTACCTGAAGCAGGCGGTCGCCCTACTGCGGCTTCCGGAGGAGACGCCGCAAGGCTGACCCCCGGACGCCGGATCGGTTCAATCCCTCGGCCTCACCAGGCAGACGCCGCGATGGACGCCGCGGCCGCGCGCCCGGCTACCATCGCTTCGGCGAGCCCGACCCCCGGGGCAGGATCGGCCGGGCCGGCCACCGAGGACGCCGCGGATCCGATCGCCCACAGCCCAGGCATCGGCCCGCCATCGGCCCGCAATACCCGGCTGAATTCGTCGGTCAGCAGACCGCCCTTGGTACCCAGATCGGCCGGCACCACCCGAACCGCGTAGAAGGGCGGCTTGGACACCGCACCCAGGCAGGGGTTGGGACGCGCCTTGCGGTCGCCGCGGGCCCGATCGGCGGTGCCCGCGCCGCGCTGAAAATCCTCGTCGTTGCCGTCGGCGGCATGCCGCTCGAACCGCCCGGCCGTCGCCTGCAGCCCGGACGCGTCGACCTTGATCTTCCAGGCCAGTTCGGGCAGGGTGCTCGCCGTGGTCACGAATCCCGACTTCTCGGCTGCTCGTGGCAGGCGCCCCGGCTCGACGTCACCGAGTGGGTAGCGCCTGCGGTGGTCGGAATCGACGATCAGCCAGGCGCTCATCTGCGGCCCCAGATCGTTGAATCTGGCATACAGCGCGCGGCAAAAGTCCACTCCGGCGCACGCTTCGTTGACGAACCGGCGCCCGGTCGAGTCGACGACGAAGCCGTGCGGCACGGCCAGCGAGCGTCCGGCGTCCTGAACCGGGACACCCGGGGCCCACAAGCCAGGACGCCACCAGGCATAGCCCATCCCGGCCAGCCCGAGCCCGAGCTCGCCGGCCCATTCCAGTTGGTCGGCGCCGGCCCGGGATGGCAGGCCGATCGTCCAATCCGGACGAGAGGGCCTCGGCAGGAACTCGCGGCGCAGCGCGGCATCGGCTTCGAAGCCACCCTCGGCGAGAACCACCCCGCGACCGGCCAGCACCCGCACCGTGCGGCCCCCTCGGTCGACGACGACACCAGCGACCCGCTCGGCCGTCTCGAAGTCGTTACCGGTGGAGGTCACCACCAGCCGGCGCACCGGAGCCTGCCACCAGATGTTCACCTGCAGCCGCTGACAGACCGCCAGCAGCGCCGACTCCAGCGCCACCGCACCGCCGCCCCAGCGGCGCCCCAGGGCGAATTCGCCCACCCGGCGCGCGCCGTGTTCGAGCTTGTCGAGAACGCCGTCGGTGCCGGAGCCGCCGCCGGCCGGCAAGAACTCCACGAGCCGGCCGATCGCCGTGGTCTCCACCAGCGCCGGCCTCAGCACCCGGCCGCTCGCCAGCGCCCCCGGAATATCGGGGTAGGCATCGCCGGCGGAATCCGGTTCCAGATCGACGCCCAGCGAAGCCAGCCAGCTCGCCAACCCGGCCGTGCCGGTCAGGAAGGCATGCCGGCGGGGAGCACTGCTGCATGGCTCGAAGTCGCCCACCACGCGGTCGAAATAATCGCGGGCCGACGCGTAGTCATCGGCTGTCGGGCCGTCGCGGCCGGGCAGCCACAGCCGCCCACCCCGCGTCGCGGCGATGCCGCCGAGTTGGCCGGAGGGCTCGGCGACCAGCACCTCCAGACCCGCCTGACGGCAGGCGATGGCCGCACACAGCGCCCCGGGGGTACTGCCGACGATGACCACGTCGGTCATCAGGTCGGCCGCCGGGCGGTCCGTTACCGGCACTGGCAATCGCTGTGAATCGCCTCCGCTGCCCGAACGACCCGGCCGGGTCACTTGTGTGCGATCTGCTTGCGCACCTCACCACGGAGCACCTTGCCCAGCAGCGAGCGGGGCAGCTCGTCCACCTTGATGAAGTGCCGGGGCACCTTGTAGGCGGCCAGGCTCTGTTTCGCCCAGGTGCGCAGTTCGTCGTCGTTCAGCTCGAAACCTTCAGCCGGGACGACCGCAGCGACGACTTCCTCGTCCCCGCGCTCGGTGGGTAGCCCCACCACCGCGACATCGTCGATCCCCTCGTGCTGTTTGAGCACCTGCTCGACCTCGCTGGGGCTGACGTTGAATCCGCCGGTGATGATGATCTCTTTCTTGCGGTCGACGATCGTGGTGAAGCCCTCGTTGTCGACGGTGACCACGTCGCCGGTGCGCAACCAGCCATCCACCAGGGTGTCCGATGTCGTCTCCGGATCGCGCCAATATCCCTGGAAGACCTGGGGGCCCTTGATCAGCAGTTCTCCGGGCTCATCGACACCGACCTCGCGCGACGGATCGTCCACCTCGACGACCTTCATCAGGGTCGACGGGAACGGGACACCGATCGTCCCGGACACCCTGGTCGGGAAGAACGGGTTGCCGAGCGCCACCGGGGATGCCTCGGTGAGCCCGTAGCCCTCGACCAGCAGCCCACTGGACACCGATTCCCACAGCTCGCGGGTCTCCTCGGGCAGCGCCATCGCACCGGAGATGCACCAGCGGGCACTCGCCAGCGACTGGCCGCGATCCCGGGCGCCTTCTGCGGTGCGTTGGTACAGAATCGGCACAACGCAGTAGATGCTCGCTGGGTGCTTGTGCCAGGCGTCCAGGATCATCGCGGTGTCGGGTTTGGGGAACAGCACCTGACGGGACTGCTTGAGCACGCCGAAGGTGGTGTGCATGGTGACGCCGAAAGCATGGAACATCGGCAGCACCGCGTAGCTGGTTTCGCGTCGCGGCTCGGCTCCGAGCATCCACGCCTCGCCCTGCCGGGCGTTCGAATAGAGATTGAAGTGCGTGAGCATGGCACCCTTGGCGCTGCCGGTGGTGCCCGAGGTGTACTGGATGACGGCCAGATCATGCACATCCGGACGCGGGAAGCGGCGGCTGAGCGGGCGGTGCTTGATCAGCTTCTCCCAACTGATGGTCCCCTTGGTGCCGCTCGACAAGGCAGCGCGCTTCTTCTTGAGCGCCGGAACCGGCAGCCCCAGCGCCAGCTGCAGCCTCTTTGGCAGCGCCTTGATCAGGTTCACCGAGACCACGGTGGCCGGCCGCGCGTACGTGGGCAGCTCGTCGAGGGTGTGGATCGCCGAATCCAGGCAGATGGCCACCCGTGCCCCGTGGTCTTCGAAGAGCCGCTCCAGCTCGGGCGCCGTGTACAACGGATTGTGTTCGATGACCACCGCACCCAGCCGGAGCACGGCATAGAAGGCGATCAGATGCTGAGGACAGTTCGGTAGCAACAGCGCCACCCGATCACCGGCCCGCACGCCGAGCCGGCGCAACCCTTCGGCAGCCCGCGCCACCCGGTCCCCCAGCTGCCGATAGGTCATCTCGGCACCGAAGAAATCCGTGGCCACGTGCGAGCCGCCTTCTCGCACCGCGGTCTCCAGCAATGTGGTCAGCGGCTTGGTGGGCAACTCGATCTCGGCGGGTACGCCCGGCTGGTAGTGCTTCGTCCAGTAGGGGGAACCGTCGTCGAGGGTCCGACGCCACGGCGGCAGGTCGGCTTGGGTCTGATTCGGATCGGTGGCCATGTGTTGAATTCTTTCACAGCAGCCAGCCACATGACCGAGGACAACGGACACCACGGGCGTGCCTGATCTTCTTCACTTCGCCGGCTGGATCGATCCAAATGGCCGTTTCGGCGACTTCGGGCGCCAACTGAAGAAGATCAGGCACTGACGCGCGACCGGCCCTCAACCCGGGCCGCACCCACTAGGCTGAGAAGGTCAGCAACGCGAGGCTCGAAGGGATCTCACCGCGTGAAGGACATCGTCATCTTCTCCGGATCGGCGCACCAAACGTTCGCCAATCAGATCTGTGAACACCTGGGCACCAGGGTGTCGCCGGTGCGCCTCAGCCGGTTCAGCAATGACTGCCTGCAGGCCCAGTTGCTGACCAATGTCCGGCAGCGCGACGTTTACATCATCCAGCCGCTGGTTCCGCGAACTCAGGAACACCTGATGGAGTTGCTGCTGATGATCGATGCGGCCCGCGGAGCATCCGCAGCCCAGATCACCGCTGTGATTCCGCACTACTCCTACGCGCGTTCGGACAAGAAGGACGCCTCCCGCATATCGCTGGGCGGGCGCCTGGTCGCCGATCTCTTGGTCACTGCGGGGGTTTCGAGAGTGCTGACGATGCAGTTGCACTCGCCGCAGGTGCAGGGCTTCTTCAGCTGTCCGGTCGATCAGCTGACTGCGCTCGGGGTGCTGGCGGACCATTTCCGCGCCACCGATCTGAGCAATGGCGTAGTCGTCAGCCCCGACCTGGGCAACGCGAAGAACGCCACCCAGTTCGCCCGGCTACTCGGGCTGCCGGTCGCCGCCGGCAGCAAGCGGCGATTGGCAGATGACAGAGTGGTGGTCGATTCGATCGTCGGCGATGTCACCGGGCGGCACGCGATCGTGCTGGACGACGAGATCGCCACCGGCGGGTCGATCCTCGAGATCACCCAACGGCTCCGGGACTTCGGCGTTCTGTCGGTGACGGTTGCCTGCACCCATGGGCTGTTCGCCGGACGCGCCGTCGAGCGGCTGCGCGCCAACGATTTCATCGACAACGTGGTCGCCACCGACACCGTGCCGCCGCCGACCGGCTGGCCCGAACTGACCACGATCAGTGTCGCTCCGCTTTTCGCTGAAGCGATCGGACGCATCCATCAGGGACGCTCGGTCAGCAAGCTCTTCCAGGGCGTCGATCCCGTCTACGCTCCCCCCACCGCTCCCGCGGGGCTGTTCTGACCGGGTGCCTCAGATGCCGTGCGTCAGATGCGGTAGTCGGTCGGTCTCGCCTCGGTCAATGACGGTTTCCCCTGCTCCGGCGGAGAGGTCGGTGATGCTGCGGGGCTCTGAGAGCGAGGTTCGGCATCGACCACCGACGGCAGCGAGGGTAGCGTGACCTCCAGCCGCCAATAGCCCGGCGGTTTGCTGATCGTGATGTACCCGCCCGCCGCCCTGGCGCGCTCCTCGATGCCGAGCAGGCCGAACGACGGCCGAGTGGCCGCTTGCCTGGCGCTACGGGTGTGGTTGGTGAACTCGGCCACCACCGTGGAGCCCTGCTGCACAACCCGGATGCTGCAGTCGCTCCTCGCCGGCGCGTGCTGGATGATGTTGTTGACGGCTTCGACGCTGATCGCGGCGAGCGTGCGGCATTGCAGACTCGTCGGCGCATCGATCTTCAGATCGTGGGAGACCGCGAAACCCAGGGCCCCGGAAAGGTCGGTTGATGGGCCTGTGACTTGGGAGAACGTGGGGGTGTGACCGGCGTGGCGTGTGGGACGGGTGTGGCCTGTGGGGCTGGGATGGGAGTTGCCATACAACCTTCCCCGACCCAGGACCACACCCGCCGATGCCATCTTCCCCGACAGTCGGCGCGAGCAGGATCGAACGCGCCGGTGACCTGATGACCGCCTTGAACCATGTTCCCGATCCCCGAGACCCACGCGGGGTCCGCTACCCGCTGGCCGGGATGCTCGCCGTCGCAGTGTGTGCGGTGCTCGCCGGAGCGCGCTCGTTCGCAGCGATCGGGGACTGGGCGCTGGATCTCGACGCTGGGCACCTGGACCGGCTCGACTTGGAACGCGCGCCGGTGGAGTCCACACTGCGCAAACTGTTCGCCCGGATCGACGCGGCCGCTCTGGATGCTGCGCTGGCGGTGTTCGCCTGGTGCCGGGTCCGCCACATCGCAGGCCGTCGGGTTGTCGCGATCGACGGCAAGACGGTGCGGGGTGCACGCTCCAAAGCGGGCAGCGCACCGCATCTGATTGCCGCACTCGACCACGCCACAGGCGTCGTGCTCGGCCAGCACGCGGTCGAGGCGAAGAGCAATGAGATCCCTGCGGTGCGGGATCTGCTCGCCGGCTTTGACCCGGCTGACTTGGCCGGATGCGTGATCACAGCCGATGCGATGCACACCCAAGACGACACCGCCAAGGCCATCATCGCTGCCGGCGCGGACTATGTGTTCACCGTCAAGGCCAACCGCCCCACCCTGCTGGCAGCGCTCAAAGCGCTGCCCTGGAACAAGGTGCCCGTCGGATCGACCTCGACCCAGCACGGCCACGGCAGGCGCGCCACGCGAACCATCAAGGTCATTGAGACGCCCACCCTGCCCGGCTGGCCGGAGTTCACCGGCGCGGCCCAGGTCGCCCAGCTACGCCGCACAGTCACCAAGAACGGGAAGAAGACCGTCGAGGTGGTGTACCTGATCACCTCCGCCGACCATCACGACGCGCCACCGGCGACCCTGGCCGCCTGGGTCCAAGGGCACTGGTCGATCGAGAACGCCCTGCACTGGGTCCGCGACGTCACCTACGACGAAGACCGCTCCCACGTCCGCACCGGCCACGCCGCCCATGTCATGGCCAGCCTGCGCAACACCGCGATCTCGATCCTGCGACTCACCGGCTGGGACAACATCGCCACCGCCCTACGCCACCACGCCCGCAACCCCGAAAGAGCCATCACATGCGCCCTCACAAGCTGAAACAAGACCTTTCCGGGGCCCTGCCGCGAAACCGAGTGCGGCCAGCCGGTCGGCCTGACCTTCGATGAGCGCGGTCAAGGCATCGGCGTCGATGATCTGTGGCTGGCCATCGCTGAGGTTGGGATTGTCCTGGCGCAAACCGGTCAGCAGCAGGCGCAGCTCGTGGGCCGCGTCATTACAAGAGGTCGCGATCTCGGTGAATTCCCGGCTCAGCTCGGGCGGGGTATCAGGGTGCAGAGCCGCCATGTGCGCGAGCATGGCGGCCTGCGAGATCTTGTGAACAGCGTTGTCGTGCAGTTCGCGGGCGAGTTCCAGGCGCAGCTCGGCCAACCGCTCGTCCGCTCGCTGCCGCTCGTTCTCCAGCTGTTGGCGCGACGACCGTATCACCAGGCCCGCGCCCAGGCTCAGCGCCAGGAGGGTCGGGAAGATCGCGACGATGGCAAGCGTGAGCGGACGATCACCGGTCGCGTGGACGAACATCGTGTAGAAGCCGAGACCGACCAGGACGAGAGTGATCGCGATGGCATACCGAGACCAGAGCCGCACAGCCGCAATGATCGGCACGAACAGCGCCAGCCCGGCGGCCGAAACCTGGTCGGGCGGCAACGTGAGCGAGATGAGCAAGCCGACGCAGACCAACGCCGTACCGAGCAGGACTGCGATCCCCGAAACGGCCGCACCGACGCCGAACACCGCCAGCGTCAGCCAGGTCAACGCTGTTTCCGGGGGACTGGAGATGCCGATGCCGACCGCCAGCAGTGCCAGCGACAACTCCACCCATCCGGACTGCAAGAATCGGTAGAGCCCCCCGAATCTGTGGGAGGCCAGCGAGCTGGTTAGCGGCATACCCAGAAGAAGACCTGGCAGTACCAGGCCTCTCCGCTGCTGAAGTTCGTGATGACCAATCCGGCGATCGCCGCATACTTGGCGATTGCGGACACAGTGATCGGTGCGCTCATGGCAACTCCTTCCCGCGATGGTTGGCTACAGGCTAACCCGCGGCACGGCCTTCACAGGAACGCACACCGGCTCAATCAACTTTGGTTGATTGACCCTTGCGCTCGTCGACGAGTCCCCATTCGTAGGCCAGGGTCGCGATCTCGGCACGATTACGCCTGTCGAGCCGCGTCAGCAGGCGGCTCACGTAGGTCTTCACGGTGCTGATGGAGTAGCCCAGCCGGGTACCGATCTGGGCGTTCGTCAGTCCGTAGCCGATCAGCCGGACGAGGTCGACCTCGGTCGCCGAAAGGTCGGCCGGGGGCTGCGTCCGGGTCTGCACGCGGGCTAGTACCTGGCAGACCAGTTGCGGAGAGATCAGCGCGTCACCGGAATGCGCGCTGCGCACCCCATGCTGGATGAGTTCGGGGCTGTCCGATTTGAGCAGGAAGCCGGACGCACCGGCAGACAACGCGTCGATCAGGAGTTCATCGCTGGCCAGCGCGGTGAAGCAGAGCACCTTGAGGTTGAACGGGCTGCGGGTCAGCCGCCGGGTCGTCTCGATGCCGTTCAGCCGGGGCATGTGGATGTCGACGATAGCGACATCGGCGGCCACTTCGGTGGCCAGCTGGATCGCCTCCAGTCCGTCATTGGCAACTCCAACCAGCTGAATGCCGTCGGCCACGGCCAGATAGGCGGCGATGGCGCGCTGCGCGAGCGCCTCGTCCTCGACGAGGAGCACCCGGATCGTGCCCTGATCGGGCTCGCCGATCATCCTCACGGGATGACCCTATCCGCCTTCACTCGCAGCCCGGCCCTCAGGGGCAGGGCCTGATGCTGACCGCCGACATGGACGATGTGGTCATCGACCACGGTGAGCTGGGTGGCGTAGCAGCGCAACGCCTGGATCACCGTCTGCTTGCGATCGGACAGATCGAACCACTCGAACCCGTCGGTGTCGGGATCCGAGGCGACTTCGACAAGCGGCAGGCCGGCGGCCTCAGCAGCAACAGCCGCGAGTTCGTGAGCCCGAACATGATCGGGATGCCCGTAGCTGCCCAGCCGGTCATAGCCCACGACGACCGTCGGCCGGACCCGATCGATCAGCGCCAGCAGGTCGGCGACCTCGTCGTCCAGGCGGGACGCGGTGAAGGTGTCCGGATCGTCGATATCGGCGGGCCCGGCCAGGCCTTCGGCCACCCAGCGCATCCCGGAATCGTGGTAGTCCCGTCGTCCGAGCCCGGCGGCCCTGGCAGGTGGCGTCCCCAAAAAGTAGGACGCAGCCACTCCGAGCGTCTCGATAGCGTGCGCCAGCTCTGCCTCGCGCACCCGGACCAACTCATCTGCCGTAGTCGATGCGGGCAGCACCCCCGAAACGATTTCGCCCTGCTCGCCCCGGGTGCAGGTCAGCACGCTCACCGGCAGCCCCTGGGCCGCCAGCCACGCCAGCAGGGAGCCGGTCTGCACGGTCTCGTCGTCGGGATGGGCGTGCACGAACAGCGGAACTATTGAGTCGGATTCGGCAGCGCCGGCAAGCACATCGAGTGGCGTCCTCATGGCGCCACCTCCTGAAGGTAGATGGTCTCCAATTCTTTGGCCACGACCGGCCAGGCGCGGGTCAGCGCGAACTCGCGACCGGCCCGCCCGAACGCGGCACGGTACTCGGGTTCATGGGTGAACCTGCTCACCGCCTCGGCCCACACCTCGGGATCGCGGCTGTCGAGCAACAATCCGGTCACGTCGTCGATCACCGACTCCGGCATGCCCCCATTTCGGCTGGCCACCACCGGGACGCCCGAAGCCGATGCCTCCAGATTGATCAGACCGTAGGTCTCGGAACGACTGGGGTTCAGCAGCGCGCAGGCACCGCGCATCATGGCGGCCAGCTCGTCGCGGTCCTGCGAGCCGAGATAGGTCACCTCATCGGTCAGCCCCAGCGAGTCGACCAGATCGCGCAATTCCTGGGTGTACCACGAGAAATCGGCCGACGTCTCTCCGGCGATCACCAGTCGTGGACGCTCGCCGGCCGGCATCGCCGCGAGCATCCGCACTGCCAGATCGGGTGCCTTCAGCGGCTGAAGTCGCGCGGCGAACAGGAGGTAACAGCCGTCCCAGGCCCAATGCGGTTCGCCGGGACGAAGCGGCCGGAACTGATCGACGTTCACCCCCGGGTGCACCACCCGCACGCATTCGGGGGCGGCCCCCAGGCGTTCGACGATGGTCGCCTTCTCGGCCTGGCTGACCGCGATGATCCCGTCCGACTGCTCGGCGACCAAGCGCTCGCCGGCATTGCGTCCGGATGATTCGGGCTGTTCGCCGTCGTCGAGCGGGGCACCGGCCGGTGCCGCCACCGAGTGATAGCTCTGCAGATGCGGCACCCCGGCGGCGCGGGCGATCGGCAGCGCCGCCACCCCGGAGAACCAGTGATGCGAATGGACGATATCGACGTCGGCACCCTCCGAACGCCACCAACGAGCCAGCGCCTGACTGAACGGCTCGATCAAGACCTCCTGCTCGCTCTTCGCGACCGGCTCGGCAGGTCCCGCGTCCAGATTGAACAGCCGCACTCCCGGCGACAGCTCGACCACGAAGGGCGCAGCCGGATCGTCGCGCCGGGTCAGTAGGTCGACGCGATGTCCGCGCTCGGCCAGCGCCAGGGCGGAATTGAGCGCCACCACGTTCATCCCGCCCGCATCCGCCGATCCTGGGGACGCCGTGGGTGAGGTATGCATCGAGACCATCACCACACGCAAAGATCTGGCGGCAGGCTCTATCAGATCAGCGCTGGTCACCTGCACACTCAATCATGAATTGAGCGTGAACGTCTCATGTGCTCATCAGGTAGCTCCTGCACCGTCGGCGAAGCTCGTGGTCAGCCGAACGACACCCCGGAAACTGGCAACTTCGGATGACGAACGCCGCCGGGGCACGTAGGTTATGGATACATGACGGACATCGAGCTTCCCGAGGGCATCACGCTCCTCGACGCCCCGCTCGCCGGCATCAAGGTTGATACCCCCGCAGCCACTGGCGTCATCTATTTCAACGGTGCACACATCGCCGCATGGACACCGGCCGGTCAGCATCCGGTGTTGTGGCTGAGCGACCAGGCGATCCTGGAACCGGGCAAGGCGATTCGAGGCGGCATCCCGTTGTTGTGGCCATGGTTCGGCGCCGGCGACGACGGCCAGCACACGCCCATGCACGGAATTGCGCGGGTATCCACCTGGAATCTGCTGCGCGCGAAGGTCAGTCCCGCGGGAACGGCCAACATCGTCCTCGGCCTCGACGGCGCTGCGGTCGACCCCGGGCTGGCACCGGACCTGCCTCGCGATTATCGGCTCGAATTGCACATTTCGATGGGCAAGACCCTGATCGTGCAGCTCGTGGTCTTCGCCGGCGACTCCGAGCTGTTCTTCGAGGACGGCCTGCACAGCTACTTCGCGGTCGGCGACATCCACAAGACCCGGATCGAGGGCTTGGACGGCGCCGCCTACAGCGACCGGCTGACCGACGGCTGCGCCACTCAGCAAGGCGCCGTGAGCTTCGAAGGCGAAACCGACCGCATCTACGAATCGCGTGAAACCCTGCGGATCATCGACGATGAATGGAACCGGACGCTGCTGATCGAGAAGGTCGGATCTGCCCAGTCGGTGATCTGGAATCCCTGGATCGCCAAGGCCGCGGCCACCCCCGATCTGGGCGATGACGACTGGCAGGAGTTCGTCTGCGCCGAGGCGGTCAACGTCCGCGATCAGTCGGTCAACGTGGAGCCGGGTGGCCGGCACCTGATCAGCCAGACGATCTCGATCATCTGAGTTCGAGCTGGAGTCAGCGTCCGTATCCCTGCGGGTACTGCGGGCCCCAGCCCTGCTGTGCAGGCTGGCCGGGCTGGGCATAGCTCGGCCCGGACTGGGACGGGTAGCCCTGCTGGCTGGGGTAGGCCTGTGGTTGACCGGGCTGCTGACCCATCGGACCGGAAACCGGCGGCGGGAGCTGTTCGTCGGGAGTCTTCGCGTCCTGAATCGACTGCGGAGTGGCACCTTGCTCTCCCTCACCGACGGGCACCACCTGGACAGCGGTGCCGATCGCGGTGACCCCGGCGCCGAACCTGTCGGAGTGGAAGACGTCGATCGAGTGGCCGATGACGGCATTCGCGGCACGCTGCTGGGCCTGCTGAACCATCATCCGTACCGCCTGCTCGCGAGCGAGATAGACCATCTCGGCCTGCCCCATGTTGGGACGCCCCTGCTGCTGGCTCCCCACGCCGAAGACCTCACCCAGTACCGCCTCGATCCGGTAACCCGGGATCTGGCTTATCGTGACCACCAACATGGCACCAAGACTAGTGATCCGCGGTGCCCGAGTCGTCGGAGACCAAACCACCATGTCTACTAGGCTCACTGGGGTGAACTTCCGCTCGATTTATGATCAGGGCTTCGTCCGGATCGCCGCCTGCAGCAACCGCACGTCGATCGCGATCCCGCCCGACAACGCGGCCACCATCATCGGCATCGCCCGCACGCTGGACGCCGAGGGTGCTGCCCTGGCGGTCTTCCCCGAGCTGTGCCTGACCGGCTACGCGATCGACGATCTGCTGCTCAACGACGTCGTGCTGAACGCCACGCTGGCGGCGATCGAGACGCTACGCGCAGCCACCGCCGATCTGTTGCCGGCGATCGTGGTGGGAGCTCCGCTGCGCAACGGCAACCGGCTCTACAACTGCGCTGTCGTGCTGCATCGCGGACGCGTGCTGGGCGTGGTGCCGAAGAGCTACCTGCCCAACTACCGGGAGTTCTACGAGAAGCGGCATTTCGCCGAGGCACCGCGGTGGTCGGACGACAAGCCGCTGATCGCCTTGGCGGGGGTCAAGGACGCCGACGCCGTGCCCTTCGGCGCGGGCATCGTCTTCCGGGCCGTCGATCTGCCCGATTTCTGCTTCTCGGTCGAGATCTGCGAAGACATGTGGGTGCCGCTGCCACCGAGCACGCTGGCCGCCATGCGTGGCGCCACGGTACTGGTGAATATCTCGGGCTCCCCCATCACGGTCGGACGCGCCGACGACCGCGAGCTGCTCTGCCGCAGCGCGTCGGCCCGCGGTCTGGCGGCCTACGTCTATGCGGCGGGCGGGCCGGGCGAATCGTCCACCGATCTGTCGTGGGACGGCCAGACATCGATCCACGAGAACGGGGCTCTGCTGGCCTCGACCGAGCGCTTCCCGGCGGATTCGTCGTGGTGCATCACCGACATCGACCTCGACCTGCTGCGCCAGGAGCGGATGCGGCAGAACAGCTTCAACGACTGCGCCGAACGATTCCTGGACGCCGACAGTGGCCCGATCGTCGATTTCACCCTCGACCCGCCGCACGGCGACATCGGTCTGCGTCGCCAGGTCGACCGCTTCCCGTTCGTCCCCGACGATCCCAGCCGGCTGGCCCAGGACTGCTACGAGGCATACAGCATCCAGGTGTACGGGCTGAAGCAACGGCTGCGCTCGATCGGCGAGCCGAAGGTCGTCATCGGCGTGTCCGGGGGTCTGGATTCGACCCACGCGCTGCTGGTGGCGGCCCGCGCGATGGACGAACTCGGGCGCCCGCGATCGGACATTCTCGCATTCACCATGCCCGGCTTCGCCACCTCCGATCACACCCGCAACAATGCAACGGAGTTGGCCACCGCCCTGGGCTGCACCTTCGAGACCCTGGATATCCGTCCGGCCGCCGAGCAGATGCTGCGCGATATCGGGCATCCGGGCGACGTCTACGACGTGACCTACGAGAACGTGCAGGCAGGGCTGCGCACCGATTTCCTCTTCCGCATCGCCAACCAGCGCGCCGGCATCGTGCTGGGTACCGGCGACCTGTCCGAACTCGCCCTGGGCTGGTGCACGTACGGGGTCGGCGACCAGATGAACCACTACGGCGTGAACTCCGGGGTGCCGAAGACCCTGATCCAGCATCTGATCCGCTGGGTGATCAGCAATGGTGAGTTCAGCGCTCGGGTCAACGACGTGCTGCAGTCGATCCTCAATACCGAGATCTCCCCCGAGCTGGTGCCCACCTTCGACGACGCCAAGCCGCAGAGCACCCAGGACACCATCGGCCCCTACAACCTGCACGACTTCTTCCTCTACTGGACGCTGCGTCACGGCATGCGGCCGAGCAGGATCGCCTATCTCGCCGAGCACGCCTGGGCGGACGAACAGGCCGGCCAGTGGCCGCAGGGCTACCCCGCCGACGAGCGGGTCGCCTACGATCTGCCGACGATCAAACGCTGGCTGGCGGTCTACGGCAGGCGGTTTTTCGCCAACCAGTTCAAGCGTTCGGCCCTGCCCAACGGTCCGAAGGTAGTGGCCGGCGGATCGCTGTCGCCGCGCGGCGACTGGCGGATGCCCTCGGACGCCTCGTCCAGGCTCTGGCTGGCCGACATGGAGCGTATTCCCGGCCAGCAGTGAGCTCGACCGCCACAATGGGTGCCATGGCGAACGTGGTGATCATTGGTGGCGGACCGGGCGGGTACGAGGCGGCCATGGTGGCAGCTCAACTCGGCGGCTCGGTGACCCTCATCGAGGACGAGGGCATGGGCGGCTCGGCGGTGCTGACCGATGTGGTGCCCTCCAAGTCGCTGATCGCCACGGCCGAGGTGATGACGCGAGTGCGGCACAGCCGCGAACTCGGTCTGGTGCCGGCCGATCCATCGTTGAGCGAACTGCGGCAGGCCGTCCGGGTCGATCTGGCCGGAATCAACGAGCGGCTGCTCGGCCTGGCGGCGGCGCAGAGCCACGACATCGCCGAATCTCTGACGCGTCAGGGCGTCCGGCTGATTCACGGACGAGGCCGCCTGCTCGGCACCGACCGGGTGCTGGCCGCGACATCGTCCGGCGACGAACAGCTGCCGAGCGACATCACCCTGATTTCGGTGGGCACGCGCCCCCGCGAGCTCGCCGAGGCCAAACCCGACGGCGAGCGGATCCTGACCTGGAAGCAGCTCTACAACCTGACCGAACTGCCCGAACGCCTGATCGTGGTCGGTTCGGGTGTTACCGGGGCCGAGTTCGCGGGAGCCTACAACCAGCTCGGCGTCGACGTCGTGCTGGTGTCATCGCGCGATCAGGTGCTGCCCAGCGAGGACCCGGACGCGGCGAAGGTCATCCAGGAGGTCTTCGAGAGCTCCGGGATGACCATCATGTCGCGCTCGCGAGCCCAGTCGGCACGCCGCGAGGGCGAGCGGGTGATCCTGACCCTGGCCGATGGGCGAACCGTCGAGGGCAGTCATCTGCTGATGGCGGTCGGCTCCATCCCGAACACCGACGATCTCGGGCTCGCCGAACACGGGGTGAGTCTGAAGCCCAGCGGTCACATCGAGGTCGACCGGATGTCGCGCACCACCGCGCGGGGGGTCTATGCGGCCGGCGACTGCACGGGGGTTTTTCCGCTCGCCTCGGTGGCCGCCATGCAAGGTCGCATCGCCATGTGGCATGCCCTCGGCGATGCGGTGCAGCCCCTCGATCTGCGCTCGATCGCTTCCAATGTCTTCACCGCACCGGAGATCGCCACCGTGGGCATCACCCAGCAGCAGATCGACTCCGGCCGGCTCGCGGTGCGTCGCGTCACGTTGCCACTGGCCGGCAACGCCCGGGCGAAGATGCAGGGCCACTACGACGGTTTCGTCAAGCTCTTCTGCCTCCCGACCACCGGAATCATCGTCGGCGGAGTTGTCGTCGCGCCCGGTGCGAGTGAGCTGATCTACTCGCTGTCGTTGTGCGTGTCGGCACGATTGACCGTCGATCAGGCCGCGCGGGCGTTCACCGTCTTCCCCTCACTGTCCGGGTCGATCTCCGAAGCGGGGCGTCAGTTGCACAGCGTCGAGGACGCCGGCCTGTAGGCGTGCCTCATCTTCTTCACCTGAGGCGTTTCTGCCCGGAATCTGGCATCTGGATCGATCCAATGGCCGAACTGAAGAAGATCAGGCACGGCGTGACCTCGCGAAACCATCGCGGGCGGCGGGCACTAAACTCGGCTCCATGTCCGCATTCGCCGTTGATCCGACCGTCCCCCGTGCCAGCGCAACCGATATCGCCGTTGCTCTCCAGGATCCCGGATTCGGGCGTTATTTCGTCGATCACATGGCCCAGGCGACCTGGAGTGCCGCCGACGGCTGGCACGACAAGGCGCTGCTGGCCACCGGCCCGCTCTCGCTGCATCCGGCGGTCTCCGGGCTGCACTACGGACAGCAGATCTTCGAAGGCCTCAAGGCCTACCGCCACGCGGACGATTCGGTCTGGATGTTCCGTCCGGAGAAGAACGCTGCCCGCTTCGCGCATTCGGCCGCCCGCATGCAGATGCCGGCATTGCCGACCGAGGACTTCATCGAATCGGTCACCAAAGTCGTCCAGCTGAACCTCGACTGGGTTCCCCAGGCCGAGGGGGAACAGAGCCTGTACCTGCGGCCGTTCATGTTCGCCTCCGAGATACAGATCGGCGTGAAGGCGTCCGACTACTACACCTACATCTGCCTGGGCATGCCGGTGATGCCGTTCTACCCGCAGCCGCTGACGCTGTGGGTCAGCCCCACCTACAGCCGGTCGATGGCCGGTGGCACCGGGGACGCCAAGTGCGGCGGCAACTACGGCGCGTCCATGATCGCCGAAGCCGAAGCGCACCGCAACGGCTGCACCCAGGTGCTGTGGCTCGACTCCGCCACGCGCAGCTGGGTCGAGGAGGGCGGCACGATGAACTTCCTCGTCATCACCGAATCGGGCGAACTCGTCACCCCCGAACTGAACGGTCGGATCCTCGCCGGCATCACCCGCGACAGCCTGCTGACACTCGCCGAGAGCCACGGCCTGCGTCCGGTCGAACGTCCCCTGGCGTTTGCCGAGCTGTGCGAGGGCATCACGTCCGGGCGCATCACCGAAGTGCTCGCCTGCGGCACCGCGGCGGTGGTGAGTCCGGTCGTCGGCATCAAGTCGCCCGAGATCGACCTGACCGTCGGCGATGGCACCCCCGGCGCCAAGACCCTGGAGCTGCGGGCGCATCTGACCGGCATCCAGTTCGGCACCGAACCCGACATCCACGGCTGGATGCGCCGGGTCGGCTGACCTCGGCACCGGCTGCCAGCCGGTGGCAGGGCAGTTGCCAACGATCGTGGACCACCGGTTCGTCCGCGCTCTAGGCTGAAACCAAGTTCGCCAGGGCCGTCGCAAGGAATGACATGAACGAGCAAGCACCGGCACAGCCAGTCAGAATCGGAGTTCTCACCAGCGGCGGAGATGCCCAAGGGATGAACGCCGCGGTGCGCGCAGTCGTGCGTACCGCCATCCATCGGGGAGCCGAGGTCTTCGCGATCTTCGAGGGCTACCAGGGCATGATCGACGGCGGGAACGGCATCCGGCCGTTCGGCTGGGACGACGTCGGTTCGATCCTCGCCCGCGGTGGCACGGTCATCGGAACCTTCCGCAGCACGGAGTTCCGCACCCGCGAGGGACGCCTGAAGGCCACCCGCAATCTGATCGAACGCGGCATCGACCGGCTGGTGGTGATCGGTGGCGACGGCAGCCTGACCGGCCTCGACACCTTGCGCCAGGAATGGCCCGGCCTGCTCGACGAATTGGTCGCCAACGGCGACATCACCGCCGAACTGGCCGCTCAGCACGCGAATCTGATCATCGCGGGACTGGTCGGATCGATCGACAACGACCTGGTCGGCGTCGATTCCACGATCGGATCCGACACTGCGCTGCACCGCATCATGGACGCCATCGACGCGCTGAGCAGCACCGCGGCCAGTCACCAGCGCAGCTTCGTGCTCGAGGTGATGGGGCGGCACTGCGGCTATCTGGCGCTGGCTGCGGCGATCGCGGGCGGCTGCGACTACGTGCTGATTCCCGAGAACCCGCCGGCCGAGGGCTGGGAAGACGACATGTGCCAGATCCTGCGCACCGCGCGGGCCCGCGGGCGGCGCGATTCGATCGTGGTGGTGGCCGAAGGCGCCACCGACCGGGCGGGCAATCCGATTCGCAGCGAGTACGTCCGGCAGGTCATCGAGGACCACCTGCACGAGGCGACCCGCACCACCATCCTCGGACATGTGCAGCGCGGCGGCACGCCCAGCGCCTACGACCGCTGGGCGTCGACCTGGCTGGGTTACGAGGCCGTCAAGGAACTGCTGAACCCCTCGGTTCCCGGCGAAGCCAAGGTGATCGGCATGCTGGGCAACGATGTCGTCCGGTTGCCGTTGGCGGGCGCGGTGCAGGCAACTCAGCGGGTTCCCGACCTGATTGCGTCCGGCGACTACATCGGGGCGATGGACGCGCGTGGCCCGTCGTTCAACGAACTCGACGCCATCTTCAGCGAGCTGACCAAGCCCGCCCGCTTCGTGGCGCCCGACGGGGCCAAGCGCATCGCGATCATCCATGCCGGTGGGCTCGCCCCGGGCATGAACACCGCTGCCTCGATAGCGGTGCGGCTCGGCATCTCGCGGGGTTTCGCGATGGTGGGCATCCGCAACGGCTTCGAGGGCTTGCGCAAGGGCGATGCCCGCGATCTGGGCTGGGACGACGTGGAGGGCTGGATCGGTTCGGGGGGCGCCGAACTCGGGCTACGCCGGGCGGTACCGACCCCTGAAGACCTGTACAAGCTCAGCCGTTCGCTGGAAGAACTCCGGGTCGACGGACTGCTGGTGATCGGCGGGTGGAATGCCTACCAGGCCGCCTATCTGCTGCATTCGGAACGATCGCGCTACCCCGCTTTCCGGATTCCGATCGTGGCGGTGCCGGCGTCCATCGACAACAACCTCCCGGGCACCGAGCTGGCCGTGGGCGCAGACACGGCACTCAACGTCGACGTTGCCTCGATCGACATGATCAAGATGAGCGGTGCGGCGACCACCCGTTGTTTCGTGGTGGAGACGATGGGCCGCTACTGCGGATTCCTGGCGCTGATGAGCGGAATCGCCGGCGGCGCAGAGCGCGTCTACCTGAACGAGGAAGGCGTCGAACTGGGTGAGCTGGCCTACGACGTGGCCTGGCTGCAGCGCAGCTTCGCCGCCGGACGACGGCTCTTCTTGGCCATCCGCAACGAGGAAGCGTCCGATTCGTACACCACCGAGTTCATGGGCCAGATGCTCGAGGGGGCCAGCAACGGCAACTACGACGTCCGCACCCACATCATCGGTCACCTCCAGCAGGGCGGGGAGCCGACGCCGGCGGACCGCCTGCTGGCGGCGCGGGTGGTCAGTACCGGCCTGCGACGGATGGCCCAAGCGCTCGAGGCGGGCGAGCCGGACGGCTGGTACGTGGGCCTGCAGTTCTCCAAGATCACCACCTCACCGATGTCGCACATGATGGACGACATGGACGTGCGCCACCGCCGTCCGAAGAAGCAGTGGTGGATGCAGCTCCAGCGCGTGCTGCAGGCGGTCAGTGATCAGCCCGGGCCACGCCGCAAGAAGACCCGCTGAACGAGGAGACTATATAGCTGTCTAGCGCTGATTCTAGAGTGACCTAGATGAAGCAATCGCAGGATCGAGGAATGAACTTTCGATCCGGATATGCGCGCCTCTTCCATCAGCACTAGACAGCCGAATAGAGTCCTCGCATGGACCCGATCCGCAACCCCTACGCCCCTGGCGCCGGTCAGCGTCCCCCCGAACTCGCCGGACGCGACGAGCAGTTGCACGCCTTCGATGTCGTGCTCGAACGAATCGCACGCGGCCGACCCGAACGGTCGGTGATCCTCACCGGCCTGCGCGGGGTCGGCAAGACGGTGCTGCTGAATGCGCTGAGATCGGCTGCGGTGCGCTCGGGCTGGGGCACCGGCAAATTCGAGGCGCGTCCTGATCAGGGAATCCGGCGTCCGATGGGGGCCGCCCTGCACACCGCGGTGCGCGAGCTGGCTCATCCGGACGCGAACACGACGCTGGGCACGATCCGTTCGTTCATCGAACGCGACGCGGGCCCCCGCGCCAAACTGGCCGAGCGCTGGAACCCCGGCATCCAGGTACCCCCGACCCCCGGCCGCGCGGATTCGGGAGACATCGAGATCGACCTCGTCGAGCTGTTCACCGACGTCGGAGGCCTGGCCGCCGACAAGGGCGTGGGCGTGGCGGTCTGCATCGACGAGATGCAGGACCTGAGGGCCGACGACCTGTCGGCGCTGTGCGCAGCCTGCCACGAGATCAGCCAGCTGGGGCTGCCGCTGATCATCGTCGGGGCGGGGCTGCCGCATCTGCCGACGGCGCTCAGCGCGTCCAAGAGCTATTCCGAGCGGCTCTTCCGCTATCTGCGCATCGACCGCCTCGACCGGGCGGCCGCCGATCTCGCACTGCAGGCCCCCGCCGAGGAAGAAGACGCGAGCTTCGACGAGGGCGCGCTGGCGGCGATGTACCAGGTGACCAGCGGTTATCCCTACTTCATTCAGGCCTACGGCAAGGTCGTCTGGGATCTCGCCCCGGCCTCACCGATCACGGCCGACGATATCGCGGTCGCGACGCCCGAGGCCGAGGCCGAATTGGCGGTCGGCTTCTTCGGCAGCCGCTACGAGCGGGCGACCCCGGCCGAGCGCGAATACCTGCGGGCGATCGCCGAACTCGCCGACCCCGACAGTTCGACCGAGGGTGTCGCCACCAGCGCTGTCGCCGAGAAGCTCGACCGAACCCCGCAGTCCCTGTCCCCCGCCCGCGATGCCCTGCTGAAGAAGGGGCTCGTCTACGCCTGCGAGCGCGGCCAGGTCGCATTCACGGTGCCGCACTTCGGGCGCTATCTTCGAGCCCAGATGGCCTGATCTTCGTTCCGCCCTGATCTTCATTACGGCGGCGACGCATGATCATTTGTCTCACCAAGCGGAGCGCCTTTCGGCGTAATCCCTGCGTCGCATAACGTTTTGATCTACCGAGCCAGAGCAAAGGTGGAGCACAAAGGTGATTCGCAGGCAGCCCCGCAAAGAGGCAGTCGCCGTGACATTTCTCCTGCCGAAGAATCACCCGTTCGCCCCGGTGAGCGTGGTGGGTAATTTCAACCAGTGGCAGCCGCACCGGCATCCGATGATCAAGCGCCCCGACGGCACCCTGAGCACCACTGTGCTCTTCTCAACGGGAGCCGTCGTTCGTTTCCGCTACCTAGGTCGAGACGGCACTTGGTTCGATGACCCGGACGCGGACAGAATCGATCATGAGGGTTGCATGATCTACATTTGATCCACAGCTGAGAGAGGACGACCGATCATGGCCAATCTGGAGTTCCGTGACAACAAGGCGGGATTCCGCTATGAGGCACTGGAAGACGGCGAACTGGTGAGCCAGATCGACTACACGATCGACGGCGACGTGATGACGTTCACCCACACCGGCACACCCCCGCAGCATCGCGGCCGCAAGCTGGCCGACCGGCTTACCCGCTGGGCGCTCGATGACGTGCGCGCCAACGGACGCAGGGTGGTGCCGCTGTGCCCGTTCACCGCATCGTTCATCTCACTTCATGCGCCCGACTACGACGACATCGTCGTGCAGCGGCTGCACTGAGAACGGCCGGGCGCTCGGCCCTCAGTCGGGCCGCCGGGGACTCTCGTATCGGTAGCTTTCGCCCTGTGGACCGCTGATGACGACACTGCATCCGGCCTCGAGGTCGAGGTCGACCTGCAGCCAATCGTCTCCGGCCCGGCTGCGATAGACCAGTCGCTGGTTGGTCAGCTCGGTCATCTTGTGGCGGGCATTCACCAGCCACGGGTTGCGTCGGCGCAGCGCGATCAACGCGCGGTATTCGTCCAGCAGCCACGGCAGCGGCGGCCGCCACTGGTCAGCGCTGGCGGGCAGTTCGGGGCGGATCTCGTCATCGCCGCCCGGCCGCTCGTACTTCGTCCCCTCGAGACCGCCCTCGTCACCGTAATAGACCGAGGGCATCCCCCCGACCGTGCACAGCACGGCCATCGCCAGCACCGCGCCCTGCGGCCCGACCAGCGTCGTGATGCGAGTGACGTCGTGGTTGCCGATGAAGGTCAGCGGACGAGTCAGATCCAGCAGCTCATCATGCCTGGTCAACGTCCAGTCGAGCTCGAAGAAGTTGGCGTCGTTGAGGCTGCTCCAGATGGCTTTCCACAGTTCGTAGGCCGTCACCGACTCGAGGGTCGACGCCTTGAGGCGGTCCAGATCGGAGTGGATCACTTCTCCGGTGAACAGCGCGTCCGGGTACTGCGCGCGCACGTCGGGCAGCACGGTCGCCCAGAAGTGCGGCTCGACCGCATAGGCGGCGTCCAACCGCCAGCCGTCGATACCGCGCGCCAGCCAGTGACGCATCACATCGCCGACCAGTTTCACCACCCCCGGGCTGGAGTGATTGAGCCGGACGAGATCGTCGCTGCCCTCGAAGTTCAACCGGGTCGGCGGGTTGGTCGAATAGTCGATGTAGAACCAGTCGGCAGTCGGGGCATCGGGTGAGGCGAGCGCTGATTGCAGCGCTGGGAAGTCCTGGCTGACGTGGTTGAACACGCCGTCCAGCAGGATTCTGATGCCTCGGGCATGGCAGGCCGCGACCAGCGAATCGAAGTCGGCATCGTCGCCCAGCCGCGGATCGATGCTGAAGTAGTCGAGAGTGTCGTAGCCGTGCGAGCGCGAAGTGAAGATCGGGCCCAGCAGCAGACCGTTGCAGCCCAGGCTCACCAGGTGGTCGAGCCAGCCCTCCACGCGGATCAGCCGATGACCCTCGGACGGGTCAGTAGGGTGCAATGCGCCGGTCATCCCGAGTGGATAGACGGCATACCAAACAGCGGTATCCGTCCAGCCGGGTGCGGTCATGGTGCGCCTCCTCGCAGGTCACGCACGGGCTGCCGTGTCGCCGCGCGTCCTTCTAGTGAGATTAGCTCACTTAAGCCTACGATGTCGCCATGAGCAGGACAGATCGCCACCCGCGCCGCCGTCTCGATCCTGCGACCCGCCAGAGCGACATCCTGACCGCTGCCGCCGAGGCCTTCGCGTCCGAACCCTATGAACAGGTCTCGATGGCCGAGGTCGCCCGGCAGGCGCAGGCGTCCGAAGCGCTGCTCTACCGCTATTTCGGCTCCAAGCCGGCCCTGTATGCCGAGGTGCTGCGCACCAGTCTGCAGGCCATCGAGAATCGCCGCCGGGCAGCGGTCGCCGCATTGGCGCCCAAACCTTCGGCTCGTGGACAGCTGACCACCGCTGTGGAGGTCTACCTGGACGCTCTGGCCGAGCGCACACCTGCGTGGGCGACCGCGATCCTCACCGGCAGCAACGACCCGGCCGAGGCACTGCCGGTGCGCGCCGAAATCCGCGATCAGCGGCTGGCGGCGCTGCGCGCGATCGCGGCCCCGCAATCGGTCAGCGAGTATGCACTTCAGGGTTTCCTGGGGTTCGTCGACGCGGCCTGCCGGGTCTGGATCGAGCGCGGCTGTCCGGAGGCCGACCGCGCCGAGGTTGCCGGCGCCGCCGTGAACGCGCTGCTGGGTCCGGCCGACGAGGGCCGTTCCGAGGCGAGTCGGCACGGCAAGTTCGGCCGCCGCTGAGCCGATCTTCTACGATGGCCGCATGGCCCCTGTGATCGTCTGCGTCGGACTGACTACCATCGATATCGCTCAGGTGGTGGACGCGCTGCCCGCTGCGGACAGCAAGATCACTGCTGACCGGGCCTGGCTGGATGTAGGCGGGCCTGCCGCCAACGCGGCGCGGGTGGCTCACCGGGAGGGCTGCCAGGTGCGCCTGGTCACCGCGCTCGGCGATTCTTCGCTGGCCATGCTCGCCCGCGAGCGACTCGACGGCATCGAGATCATCGACATCGCGCCGCCCGACTGCCAGCTGCCGGTGTCAACGATCTTCATCACCCCCGACGGCAGCCGCGCGGTGGTCTCACGCAACGCGGCCGCACTTGAGTCCGCTGGGTCACCGGGCGCCGAGGTGCTCAAAGATGTCGATGTCGTGTTGCATGATGGGCATCTGTTGGAGGCCTCGCTGCTGCTGGCCCAGAACCCGGCACCGATTCAGGTGCTCGATGGCGGCTCCTGGAAGCCGGGCCTGGAACTGCTGCTGCCGCTGCTCGATGTGGCCGTCGTGTCGGCTGACTTCGCGCTTCCCGGCAGCACACCGGACCAGGCCCTGGACGATCTCGCCGGCTTCGGAATCCCACGGCTGGCACGCAGCCGCGGCGCAGAGCCCGTGCAGGCGATGATCGGCGAGCAACTGGGCATCTTCCCCGTCCCACAGGTCGAGGCGGTCGACACCACCGGCGCCGGCGACGTGCTGCACGGGTCGCTGATCGCCCAGCTCGCCGGCGGAATCGATTTCACCGCCGCACTTCGGAACGCGATCACGCAGGCTTCCGAATCGGTCACCCACTACGGGGTTCTCTAGATCTTCGGGAAGCCAGTACTGGGCTATCTCCGCCACGTACGACGCTGCGGTCGAAAGCGGCGGCGGTCACATCATCTGAATCGTCCGCTGACTCCTCGCAAAGGGTATCAATGCCTGAAGAGTCGAGAGAAGATGTTTGCACTGGACGACGGGCTTTCGTTTTGCCCCTGATGACCGGCACACCACTGACTGGCGGGCACGGATCGTTTGACGTCATCAATATGTTGGCCGCAACCGGCCCAGGTGGTCTTTCCGCAGGTCTTACAGGTAATCGCTCGGCACATGATGTGGCTTCTTTCTTTAGGAGAGAGTGAGGAACAGCTTTTCGAGTTCACCGATGGACAGGCCATCGGAGTCATCGGAGTCGGGATCTACAAGGCAGTCCTTCATCGCGGAGGAGATGATTACGAATCCCGCGCGATCTAATGCAGACGAGACTGCGGCCAGCTGAGTGACCACGTCGCGGCACGATCCACCCGCCTCGACGGTCGCGATGACCGCGTTGAGTTGACCGCGAGCACGATTGAGACGATTGAGAACGCGCCGCTGCGCCGCCGGATCTGCCGAGTTACTCATGGCCGGCACCTCCGCCCACCAACACGTCGCTGGCCGCATCGCCGAGTACAGAACGTAGGCTGCTCATGCCTCCGGACAACGATGCCGAGTCGAAGCCTGATTGGGCCAAGATGCGATGTGCAATGGCCGACCGCACACCTGAGGCACACAGCACCCGCACCGGACGACCGGCTGCCGCGGCGCGTACCTCATCGAGCCGTTCACGAAGCTGAGTGTGCGCGATATTCAACGCGCCGGGGAGGTGCCCCGTGCTGAACTCGGCCGGGCTGCGAACATCCAAGATCAAGGCGGTCTCGGCCACCTCATCACGGTCTTGGGCATACCACAGCCGAAGCGTGCCATCGAGCAGATTGGCACCGACCATGCCCACCAGGTTGATGGCGTCTTTTGCCTGTCCGTAGGGCGGCGAGTAGGCCAAATCAAGATCGATCAGATCGGGAACACGTAGTCCGGCTCGAATCGCGGTGGCAAGCACGTCGATACGTTTGTCGACGCCATCACTGCCCACGGCTTGAGCGCCGAGTAGTCGTCCATCGGATGCGGCCATGTGCACCACCAGGTGCACCGGCACTGCTCCAGGGAAGTATCCTGCGTGTTGATTGGGGTGCAGATGAAGCGTCTGGTAGTCGATTCCCGCATCATCGAGGGACTTTCTGTTTGCGCCGGTAATGGCGGCGGTGAGTTCGCCCACCCGAACGATCGCGGTGCCCACCGCGGCGGGAATCGCTCGCGCGCCGGTGGGACGGATGATGTCGTCGGCGACCTGTCGACCGGCCCGGTTAGCTGGGCCTGCCAGCGCAACCGGGCGGCGGGCACCGGTGACAGCATCGATGCTCACCACGGCATCACCCACTGCCCACACATCCGGAATCGATGTGCGTCCGTGCTCGTCGACGACGATGGCGCCGCGCTCACAGCTGATACCTGCAGCCTCGAATACCTCGGTATCGGGCCGAACACCGAGCGAGGCGACCACGACATCTGCCGGCAAACGCGTGCCATCGGTGAGCACCACCGTGTCGCGGTCCTCGTTGTGTTCGATCCTCGTAGCACCTATCCCTGCCCGCACTGTGACACCCAGACGACGAAGCTCTGCGGTCACATAGTGGGCGGTCTCAGTCTCCAACGGAGGCAGCACGTGCTCGGCAAGTTCGACGACGGTGACATCGAGACCCTGTCGCGCCAAGGCTTCGGCCGCCTCGAGTCCAATGAATCCTGCACCCAAGACCACCCCGTGGCGAGCGCCGCCGCTCACGATGGCCTGCAGATCGATCGCGTCGTCCACGGTTCGCAGGGTGCGGACTCTCGGTGAATCGAGGCCGTCGATCGGCGGTCGCAGTGCAACGGCACCGGGCGCGAGGACGAGCGCATCGTAGGTGAGCTGGGTAGTGGCGCCCGCCGATCGCACGCTCACGCTATGTCGTGCGGTGTCGAGCCCGATGACCTCACTTCGAGTGCGCACATCCAGATTCAGCGACGCGCGTAGCGATGCTGGGGTTTGCACCAGCAGGCGTTGCTCGTCATCGATCTCGCCGCCGACGTAGTAGGGCAGACCGCAATTGGCGAACGACACATGTTCGCCGGCCTCCAAGACAACGATCTGTGCGTCTTCATCCAGACGACGGGCGCGTGCTGCGCAACTCATACCGCCGGCCACGCCGCCGACTACGACTATTCTCATCGCGCTACCTTTCGATCTGCGGCGTCAGCCTGTTCTTCAAAGATGGGGGCGAAGCCTCGGCAAGGAGCGCACCACTGCGCCCAGAAACCCACCAAGACGACGTCGCGGCTCGCCGCCGTCTCGCTCAGCGTCGCCTCACTGATCTTGCGTATGCCCATGCCTCGGAACTATACCCCTGGGGGTATTTTCTGCCAAATGTTCGCTCCTGGTCCGCGCAGGAGGGCTTCGTCCCTGAGACCGGACGATCGTTCGAAGGAACATCCCGTCAACGGCCACCGATCGCGCCGCGCACAGACGCAGGGCTGACGAAGCGCTATCGGTCTGGGAGAGCCAACTCAGGCCAGCGCTTGAGTACCGATCATCGAGAGCATCTGCGGCTTCTTTTGGCTCTCGCTGCTGGGAATCGCGGTGTAGACCGAGAGCGCATGCGATTGGTCTTGATCCTCGTCATTCTGGGCGGGGCCGCCCTCTCTACCCGAGACGCGGCCGCGGACCTTCTTCGGGCCCCACTCATTGACGTACTCGCTGAAGACTGAGGTTTTCTCCTCGCAGGTGTCTGCGGACATCAGCCGGGAACAGCACAGCGAACAGATAAGAAACACTCAACACACGACGCCGGCCAGACGACAACACGGGATTCCTCGAATAAGTCTTCGGATCGGAGCAGCTTCCCCGCGTTTCGACCACGAGCACTGTACAATAATAATTCGTAATCCGGGAGCCCGATGGGGGCACCGCTTTTGTCGCCACGTATCGATACCATTATTTTCTTACATTTGCCATGAGGTGATCAGCGTGCGTTTTCTTGAATCGGACTTGCTATGTGACGAACAGGGCATAAGTGACGAAGAGTTTTCGGTTATTCTGACGCGGCGTGAGTTGAGCGTTCTGCTGGAGCGATAAACGAGACTCTCGAAGCACTTGACGATTGGGAGTTTGAAACCAGGATGGGCGCGACTCAGGCGGAGGTTCTGAGCTTGCAGAGTCAAATCTGGAGCTTGCTTCGATGAGGCCAGTAAGCAGACATCTTCCTGAAGTCCCCAGGCGCATAAGAGTGATGTGAAATTGAGTAGTTTACCCAAAGGGCCAGGCGCGTGCGAATCAGCTTGCTGCGGATATTGAGGCTGCTGGTGGCAAGGTTCTTGCCGGGCTTAATCCAGGGGCGGCGTATGGTCCGATGCCGGTGCGAACTGTGTACCTGCCGTAGATGGCGATGCGTACGGGAGCGTCGTTGTTGCTCGGGCGCTTGTTAAGCTGGTTGGGCTTGAATACTGCTTCTTTGGCTGGTGCTCCGGGGGATCTGCTTGTTAATCCGGTCGTCGGGGTCCGATGCCAGGCTGTGGAGGCCCGGGTTGCGCAGGGGCGAGGGGAACGGCTGCAATCGTATGTCCCTCCTACCACGTCGGAACCGTTGCGCTATCTGGTTCCTGTTGAGGATCGGCGGGAGCGGGTGTTCGAGAGTTCGCCGCGTGGGTGGAGGAGGCGATCAGAGCCGAGGGTTGACCTTGTGGGTCACGTCGATGCCGTAGGGTTTGAGCTTTGTTTGCGCCACAGCGAGGATGTCCTGCGCTGTGGTCGACGGCGGTGCTGCGCTCTCGATTCGGATCCGGACCGGGCGGTTCAGCAGTTCGGGATAGTGGCTCGCGAGCCCGCCGTCGAGGACGAACTGGGCGTAGGTGTTGAGCTTGGCCTTCAGCAGTGCGATGTCGTCGAGTGCCCAGGCGCCTTCCTTCACGATCACTAGGAGTGCGCTTCCGTCGGGTTCCTCGGCGACCAGGTCGATCACCTCGGTGTCGTGTAGGCCTGCCATGTCAGCTGGCGGCCAGTTCGCGGGCTTGGTGGCGGAGGACTGCGCCTTCGATGAGGGCGCGGACGACTTCGAGGGTAGGTTGGTTGGTGTCGGCTTCTTAGCGTCGGAGCTGGGTGACGTGGACGCCGATGGCGACGGCGAGGCGGGCGGAGTTCATGGCGGCCAGGCGCTCCAGCAGGTTGGTTGGTGGTGTGTCCATTGTCGTGCTACCTCCTCCAGTGACGATCGTAGACAATGAAGTCTGGAGTTTTGCAGAAGCTCCAAGACCTGGCCCAGCGAGTGTTTTTCAATCTCGAGGGCATCGACGTATGGTCGGCAGTCAGTCGGGTCGCTCCAGGTAAGGGCGGTGCGACAGACTGGGAACTACTTCAGATTCAGAAAGGGGATTTTGTGAATCTTGAATTCCGGCAAGGTGTTCAGCGAGCTGGGAATCCATTCCGGTGATTGCAGTATATTCGGATCGCGAGTTTAAGATATGGGACTATCGGGTCAGTCATGGGTCGTTACTGATCCGCAGCCCGAAGGGAACTGGGATTAGCCTCGATCTTTCATTGGTGGTCTGATGATGGTCGGACCGTGGGTTGTCCGCTGGTCTGTTGTTGATTGTGGCATGTGGGTGTGATGGATCGCCGCGTGTCGTTCGCGGTGGGCGGGCTGTCCAGACCGGGGGTTTCTGGGTGGTGGGTGGTCAAGGGCTGGTTGTGGCGGGTCAGCCGGCTGGGGCGGGCAGTGCACGGAGCGCTGTGGCCGCTGAGATGATCACCGAGGCCCATGCGTGTCGGGCTGAGATGTGAAGGACTGTGTGGCGGGCGTGTCGGGCGAGGACTGCTGGGGTTTGGAAGAGGCGTAGTCGTAGGCGTTTGGGTTCCCATCGGCGGGCTTGGTGGTCGGGTAGTGCGAGGAGTCCGGTCCAGGCGAGGAGTTCGGCGGCAATCGCGACGAGTTGACACCAGATCCGGTTTTGTCCGAACCCGTGCAGGGGCAGGTTGGTCAGGCCGGTGTCTTTCGCGTTGCGGATGCGGTCTTCGCAGCGGGCTCTGCGGCGGTGGCGTAGTTCCAGATCGGCGAGTTGACCGTGGCTGGTGTTGGTGGCGAACGCGGTCAGCCGGTAGCCGTCGACGTCATCGAATCGGAGTTGGGCTCCGGGGTGGGGGCGCTCACGGCGCACGATGACCCGCATCCCGGCAGGCCAACCCGACAGATCCATGATGCCGGTGAACTCGGCCACGTCCGCGCCGGCGCGGATACCGCCCGCACTGTCGTAGGCCGGTGTCCATACGTGGTCGGGGATCAGCTGGTAGAGGCTGGCGGTGTCCATCGGGAGGGTGAACCCGACCGAGTACGACACGCGGCGGCGTACCAACGTTTCTACCGTCTGATGGGTGGCGCCGGCCCCGTCGATACGGATCAGGACTTTGCGGCCCGGGCGCGGGCCGAGGCCGGCCTGGTCCAGTGCGGCAGCGATCACCTGCTGGTGATCGCTGGCGGTGTTCGATCCCGCGTTACCGGGCCGCAGCATGATCACCAACGGCTCGCCGGTGCCGCTGCTGCCGTGGTCGGCGAATGCGCATAACGGGTGGAACCCGTAGCCTTTCTTGAACGTCGGCGCGGCGTGTTCCTTGTCCGAGTGCGCGGTGACCAGCGTGGCGTCCAGGTCGATGATCAACGGATGAGCGGGGTTGATACCCGCAGTCGGGGCGTTGTCTCCAGCCAGTCCCCACGCAGCCGGGTGGTCTTCCGCGCCATGGCGATCGCTTTCACCACCGTGTCGGGATCGGCACCCAGCACTGTGATCAGCCGCGATACCGTCGCATCCGAGGCGACCGGCCCGAACAGCCCGGGCTCGGCCCGGATCACCGCGAGATCGGAAAGGCAGTCCCCACCGACCGCTAAACTGATCGCCAGATCAGTGATGATCTTGCCCGGATCATGGTGTGACAACGGTTTACGCCACGGCGACAATGCCGCCGACAGTTCCCGGTCCAAACCCGTCACCCGGATCGTTTCAGCCAGCAACACCGCGCCGGCCTGACCGGCCGCCGGCACTGATGCGGTATCAATCCGAACACAGGGATACAACCCGATAGACTTCACCTTGAAGGTGCTCCTTGATCTTGCAGAACAGCGACTCTTGACAAGCCCTATTCTCCCAAGCCAGGAGCATCTTCACCTAATCCCGCAACCAGCCCTCAAACCCCCAACGACGAAATCTCGAGGCTAACGGGCGGCTAGAGTCAGGGCTGTGGGCCCGTATCTGCCAAAGATGAAGACCCGGTCGGGTACGACTGCAGTGCAGATCGTGGAAAAGAGGCACGGCCGTCGGGTGATCGTGGAGCATCTGGGGTCGGTCCATACCGATGCTGAACTGGCGGCGTTGATGCGGGCCGGCCAAGACAGGCTCCATGCCGGCCAGTCCGCCTTCGAGTCGGGTATCGATCCCCACGGTGCGCCGGTAGCAGCGGTCGCGGTGAGCGCCGGAATGTGGTCGAAACTTCTGATGGATGCTATCCGGGCCTCGTGGGCCCCGAAGACGTCCGAGAAGTCCTCAGCGATCTAGGAATTCTGAGGCACTAACCTCGGGCTTTCATCGTTGAGGGCTGGGGCGGGTATGGCGTAGGCGTGGAAAGTGCTCCTGACCTGGGAGAATAGGACTTGTCTAGAGTTCATATTCGGCCAGTTCGAGGAGCACCTTCAAGGTGAACAATACCGGCTTGTATCCACGTGTCCGTGTTGACAGTGCCGATGTGCCGGCGGTTGGTCATGCGGGCGGGGTGATGCTGACCGAGACCGTGCGTGTCACAGGCCTGGACCCCGCCGTCGACACCGTGACCACGCTCCAGCGCGGCCGTGGTGGGCGGTGGCTGGCGCGTTGTCGAGGTACTTCTAGCGTCGCCCACATTTGCAGAAGTGCCGAAGCCCGGCAGTCTGTCAGCAGTGTTTCGTCATCCGTAGACAGCAGTCCTGTACGCCTCCGGGTATCTCGGCCTTGACCTGGCGCTGCGTACCGAGCAGGGCAGCGTATGACAGACCGTGCTGGACGCCAGACAGTCGACGCCAGATGGCGCGGAGGAACGGTGCCAGTTCCCAGATAGGCATTGGTCTGCTCCGGTGGGCGGTCGAGAAAGGGCTCCTCGGGCTGGAGCGAGGCAGGAATCAGGTCAGCCCGAGGCACTTGAAAGCCTCGGCGAGCCCGTCCTCGGTCACCGAAGGAGCGACGTGGTCTGCGATGGCCTTGAGTTCCTCGGGCGCGTTGCCCATCGCGACGCCTACATCGCAGAACTCGATCATCGCCCGGTCACTTGCTGCGTCACCGAATGCGTAGGTGCGCTCGACTTCCGGCAACGTCGCCAGAAGGTCCCGAACCGCATGCACCTTATCGACCCCGGAGACCGCGAATTCGCCGAACTCCGGCCGATTTCCGGAGGCCGACCAGGTGGTCACCTTTAGCCGATCGCCGAAAGCCTGGACCGCCGCCTCGAAATGGTCCGGGTTCAGCACGAAGCTGATCTTCGCCACATCATCCCGACGCAGTTCGCCGTCGAAGATCATGTAACACCGGGATGCCGGTGACGGCTGTGAACTTGGCGTGCGCCGACATCTGTCTTCCACGGTCCCAGGTCAGCGACCGGGCCAACTCGGCGGGCAACGACCCCATCGTCGCCGTCAGAGCGTTGGTCATCGTGACCGCCCCATAGCCGGCCAACGCGGCACCTTCACAACGCACCTCAGGACGCCCAGGCGCCGGTGCCGAACAAGTAAGCCCACCAGCAGATCAGCGCCAGATCAGCGACCAGCAGCAACAGGCGCAGCACGTTCCAGACCGACCGCGCCCCGGATGACTTCGGACGCCAGCTCAGTGCCAGTGCGAGCAGTCCGAACAGCGGGAACCACAGCAGCACCGCTCGGTTGACCGACATGAACCACCCGGAACTGCTGAGCACGATCACATTGACCGCCACCCAGGTGAACTCGGCCCAGCGGCGCTTCGTCAGGCACCACAGCGCGGCCACATAGCCGAGCGCCACCGACACGATTTCGAAGCGGAACATCACCGGCACCTCGGGACGATCGGGCCAGTGCGACTCAGCAGTCAATGGCCAGGTCGCCTTCAGCGCGTCCCAAGGCCACGACAGGTTACGCTGCCAGCCCTGCCCCTGAGCCGAATACCAGGCCGACCACGAGCCGGTGTGCTGATGCAAGAAGAGCGCATAGGCGCCCAGCACAGCGGCCGGCACCAGCAGCCAGGCGCAGTCCCGTAGCTTCTTCACGAACGGTCTGGAGCCCTGGGTCACCACCATGATGCCCAGCGCAGCGATGAGGAATAGTCCCGAGATCCTCAGCGCGCAAGCAATCGAGGCCAGTGCGGCGACCTGTCCCCAGCGGGCTTTGAGGCCACGTTCCCAGGCCCAGAAGGCTGCGGCACAGAAGAACGGTTCGGTATAGGGCACGGCGGTGAAGACCGTCATCGGGGCCAACAGCCACAGGCAGGCCATCCACACCCCGCCGATGCGGTGCAATGCCCAGGCGGCAAGCCCGGACGCGGCCTGCGCCGCAATCGCGGTCGAGATCACCATGGGTAACCCGAGCGCCCCGAAACCCGCCATCAGCAGCGGCAGACCGGGAAAGAAGGCAACATCGAGCGGGTCACGGTAGCCATTGATCGCGATGGTCAGGTAGTGCTCGACGTCCCAGCGGGTCAACACCTGGTCGAGCGAGGCGCCGGTGCTGGTCATGATGTAGGCCGCCACGCCCAGGAGCATGGCCCGGGTAGCCAGCCAGGTGATGATGACCAGGCGCGCACCCCGGCGATGGGTTCGCGTCACCGGACGATCGCCGCAGTCTCAGCAGCGGTGTCGTTCGCAGAATCGTCGACGGGATCGAGTTCGTCGTCCTCGGCCATCCGCCTGGCCTCGGCGGCCCTCCGGGCCCGATCCTGCATCGCCACCAGCCAGGCCGCATCCGGGGCGTGATTGACCACCCCGCCGAGCGGATCGTCCACCATCGGCAATCGCACCGGGTCGTTCCACGGAGACCTGATGTCCTCGATCACCCGCATCGCGAACCACAGCTGGATGCCGACCCGGATGATCACCGCGATCCAGTACATCCATTCCCACTGGCTGCCCAGTCCGATCGCGCCCTCAAGGAATCCCCAGATCGCGGCGTAGTAGATCGCCTCACCCAGCGTCCAGATCGCCACATCGAAGACTTTGGGGCGGGCCAGCACGACGATCGGGAGCAACCAGAGCGCATACTGCGGTGAGTAGACCTTGTTGAAGATCAAGAAGCACAGCATCACCAGCAAGATGACCTGTGCCAGCCGTGGCCGGCGGGGTGCGCTGAGCACCAGCCAGCAGACCGCGGCGCCGCTGATCGCCATGCAGACGAACGCGATGGCCGAGACCGCGGGAAGCTTGAGACCGGCCAGCGTGAGCACGTACCAGATGGAGCCGAGATCGGCGCCGCGGTCCGCATTCAGCGTCCAGAACTTGCTCCAGCCCTGCCAGGCGAAGATCATCACCGGCACGTTCACCGCCAGCCAGGCGACTACGGCGCCGATCCAGGCGCGCGCCAGCGCCCGGTAGTGGCCCGATCGCACGCAGATCAGGGTGATCGCGACCAAGACCAGCACGGGATAGAACTTGGCCGCGAACGCCAGGCCGAGCACGCCGCCGGCGATGAAGGGGTACTTGCGGCTCCAGATCAGCAGGCCGATCGACGTCAGCATGACCGCGAACATGTCCCAGTTGATCAGGCCGTTCAGTGCGACGATCGGCGATGCAGCGATGAGCAGCGCGTCCCAGACTCGCACCGGGCCGGCGTAACCGACCCGGGGTGAGTCGCGGCCCATCTTCAGATGCGCCCAGACGGTGACCACGAAGCAGACGAACAGCGCGATCGCATTCACTTGAAAGAACAGCTGGGAGGCCGCCAGCTGCTCGTCGAAGGTCGCCTCCGGCGAGATAACCGCCCCGAGCAGGCCGGTAATCGCCCTGGTCACAGCGAGAAAGCCGCCAGTCAGCACCGGATACTCGAGCGCTATATCGGTGTATATCCCTGACCCAATACTCAGATCGCGATTCAGATAGAGAATCGGGATGTCGCTGTAACACATCCGTAGGAAGGGATTCGGGAACGCATCACCGAGTAGCGGACGACACGGCACCTGACGCCAGACCAAGATCAACCAGGTCAGCGTCGCCGCGGTGAACGCAAAGAAAGCCGGGTTGAACCACAAGCCGACCCTGCGGGCCCGTGACCCCAGGGGCCCGCCCACACGGTAGGTGAAATCGACCGGTTCGCTCACCCGGCCATTGTCTCGCACGTCAGCCAGAACGCCCGGTCCTGGTCGGTTCCTCCGGCTCCGGGGCCTCGGTCGTCTCGGGAGCCGTGGTCTCCGGACCAGTCGGTTCGGGCTCCTCGGTGGTCTCGACAGGACGCGTGGTCTCCGGGGCCGATGTCTCCTCGGGCTCGGTCGTCTCAGTCGGCTGCGGGGCTGCTGAGGTGGCGCTGGTCACCGGCAACGTGTTACGCACCGTCGGCTGGATATTGGCCGGCGGATCGAAGTCGACGAACGGCAGGCCATCGGTGGCCACTGCCATGTACGAATTCCACACATCGGTCGGGTAGCCGGCGCCGTAGAACGCGCCGCTGCCCGGACGTGCGTAGACGTCCAGGTTCTGGTTTCCGTCGTCACCGGCCACCATCACCACTGCTGTGGCGATCTGCTTGGTGTAGCCGCACAGCCAGGCCGAACGGGTGATCTGCTTGGTGGCGCCGTCTTGGCCCACCGCGATCCCCTCGGTTCCGGTCTTGCCCGCCACATCGCGTCCGTCGACCGCACTGACCGTCGAGCCGGCCACCGCGCCCGACAGCGCATAGCTGAGGTCTTGGGCGACCGGTGTCTCGATCGCTTGCACGCCCTCGGAATTGCCGCTGTAGACCACGTTTCCGGACGCGTCGCGCACCTCGGCAACGATGTGGGTTTCGTTGCGCACTCCGTTGCCGGCCAGTGTGGCGTAGCCGGTCGCGTTGTCCAGTGCGGTGACCTCGCCCTCGCCCAGCACCATGCGGTTCACCTGGGGTGCCCAGCTGTCGTCCTCAGGGATGCCCGCATCATTGGCGGCTCGGATGAGTTCTTCGGTGCCGTTCGGGATGCGTGCGATCAGGTCAACGAACGAGGTATTGATCGAGTCCTGGATCGCCTTCTGCAGTGTGACCGTGCCGTAGTTGTAGGCGGAGTCATTCTGGACGGGTTCGGTGTCGCCCTCCGGGGTGTAGGTGGACCCGCGCAGCGTCGAACTCAGCCCGAAGCCGTTGCGCAGACCCGCGACAGCGCCCCAGACCTTGAAAGTGGACGCGGCGTAGCGCGGTGTGGTCGCCCAGTTGCGCGAGTTCGAGACGAAGTCGGAACCGCCGTACAAAGCCAGAATCCCGCCGGTGCCGACATCGATCGAAGCCAGGCCGACGTGCAGATCGTCAGCGGACGGCTTGACCCGGTTGCCTTCGTCGTCGGTGATGTAGTAGGCGTTGTCAACAGCCCTTTGCACGGTGGACTCGGCGGCGTCGATGGCAGCCTGCTGCATCCGGGCGTCCACTGTGGTGATGATCGTCAGGCCACCGCCGTTGATCTGCTCCGGGGTGAAGCCCTGGGCCTCGAGCTCGCTGGTGGCCATCTCGATCAGGAACCCATTCGGGCCGCCGTAGACATCGCTCACCGGGATGTCCGGGAACTCGGGAAGCTGGTTGTAGTACTGGTCGTGTTGTTCCTGGGTGATGGATCCTATCGGGTCGAGCATGCCGTCGATCACGTAGTTGTACCGCTGTAGCAGCGCCTGCCTGGCGTTGTCGCCGCTGGCGGGATCGAGCGTGGACGGCGTGTTGACCATCGCGGCCAGCGCTGCGGACTGGTCGATCGTCAGGTCTGCGGCGCTCACGTTGAAGTAGGCCTGAGCTGCCGCTTCGATGCCGTACGCGCCGCGTCCGAAGTAGATGGTGTTGAGGTAGCCCTCGAGCACCTCTTCCTTCGACGCGGTGTTGTCCATCTTGATGGCCAACGCCAGTTCGGTGAACTTGCGCGAGAAGGTCTGGTCGCTGGTGAGATACCGGATCTTGATGTACTGCTGAGTGATCGTCGAGCCGCCGCCGCTGATCTCACGATTGGTCAGGATGCCCCAGAATGCGCGACCCATGCCCTTGAGGTCGACGCCCTGGTTCGTCCAGAAGGTGCGATCCTCGGCAGCAACCACTGCATCCTTGATCGACTGCGGCATGTCGTCGTAGGAGATGTTCGTGCGGTTCTGGATGGCCAGCGAGCCGAGCTCAGAGGTGCCATCCCGGAAGTAGAGCCGGGTCGTCTGAGTGGTGAAGTCGGCGTTGGGATCGGGCAGCTCAGTCCTCTCGTAGAAGACAATGCCGATGACGGCGGCGATCAGGAGCAACGCCAGTACGACGATGCCCGCAATCTTGGCCACACGGCCAAGCGGTCCGCCCTTGTCCTTCTTCGCGGAGTTGCCGGATTTACCCGGCTTTGCCGCACGCTTCGGGCTTTTTGCCTTCTCAGCCATAGATGTCCTCAACTGTCTGCTGTCTGCGAGGCGGACGGCGACGCTGGCCGTCGCCCAACACGAACGTCTCTATTAGATGGTTCCAGCCGCAATCAGGGCAAATCTCCACGACACGCACCTTGAACTCACCGAATTCGTCCTGCATCTGCGCGAGCTCCTCGTCCGACTTGATGCGGCCCGAGAACTGCCCGAGTTGATCGCCGAAAACGTAGTTGAGCAGCGTCAGCCGGTCGGAGACGCAAACCGGGCAGTCGCGTCCCGCCAACGAGCCATGATGCAGCGCCGATCGGACGAGGAGGGGGTCCGCGTCACACGGGTCGAGGCCAGCCAGCAGGGCTTGTGGATGACGCATCGCTTCGAGGGTCGCCCGCCGTTGCAGGGCATGGCTCACCTGCTCACGCTGGGTGCGGAAGCGCTGCGAAGCCATGCGCACAAGCCTAAACCGGTAAGTCAACCAGGCCGGTTCGGCCGTGTTGATGCCGGGCGGCAGCGGCTAGTAGGATGAGCGAGCCCGCGTGGGTTCACGCAGGTGTCGGGGCATTAGCTCAGCTGGTAGAGCGACGGCTTTGCAAGCCGTAGGTCAGGGGTTCGAGCCCCCTATGCTCCACCCAATGTGTCTTACGGGAACACGCGACATCGGAAGATGTGGAGTGTTCCCGTTCGGCTTCCTTGCCTCTGGTCGCCTCGCGGACGATCGTTGCGAATGGCTCTGCGAGGCGTGGACGTAGCTGCTCGTCTTCGGTGATCTCCAGCCGCGTGTAAAACGCTTGGTTCGCGAGCCTCCTGCTGCCGTCGTCAGAGCGCGCGTAGGCCCGGTGCGCGTCGGTCAGCAGCCTCAGGCTGTCGTGGAGGAACGCGCGCCCACCGGTGTGTTGTTCGTCCTGCTGGGCGAGGCGCTGCTCGATGTCGGCCAGGCCGGTCCGGATGCGGTCTTGGTGCCGCTTGAGCGTCGGGAGGTCGATGGCGTCGGCGAAGTGCGCGCCCAGCAGCTTGTCGCTCTCGGCCTCCAGACGTGCCCGGTTCGCGGTGAGGTCGGCGAACTCCTGATCCCGCCCGACACTGCGCTTGTCGAAGGCAGCGTCGACCTCGGCGGCGAGGTGCCGATAGTCGTCTTCGCTGATCGTGATCGAGGCGTATGAGTCCTCGACCAGCCGTTCCGCAACCTGCACGGGAACCGCGCGCCGAGTGCAACTCGTCTTCTTCGCGGCTCGACCCGAGCAGACGAAGTAGGCGTAGGTCGTGCCGCGCGGGTTGGTCGCGAAGTCCAGCAGCATCCGCGACCCGCACGATCCGCAGTGCAGCAGGCCTTTCAGGTGGTGGGCGTGGGTGACGTGTCGCGTCATCCTGGCGTTGCGCGCCTTCAGCAGCGATTGCACCTGGTCAAACAGCGCGGGCTCCACCAGTGGCTTGTGCGCGCCGGGATGCAGCGCTCCCTTGTAGCGGATCACTCCGGCGTAGTACGGGTTCGTGAGTAGCTTGTAGAGGGTGTTCTTCCCCAGCGGCTTCGATGGCCGTTTCGGCGACGGCACCGTCGTCAATCCCCGGGCGGTGAGTTCACGCAACAGCCCGGTGACCGAGGTCTCGCCCCAGGCGTAGGTCTCGAACGCCCACCGGATCAACGGTGCGCGCTCGGGATCGACCTCGACCGTTCGAACCTCGCGGCCGTGCTCGTCGGTGCGACGGACGTTGAGGTAGCCGACCGGGGCGCGCATCGGGGTTCCGCCCTGCGCGAGCTTCTGGGTGAGGCCTTTGGTGACTTCGGTGGCGAGGTTGCGGCTGTAGAACTCCGCGATGGACGACATGATTCCGTGGACCAGCATCCCCGATGGGGTTTGGTCGATCGACTCCGTCGCCGATACCAAGGTGACGCCTGCGGCGAGAAGGGCTTCGTGAATCCTCACGTCATCAGCGCGGTTGCGGGCGAGCCGGTCGAGCTTGTGCACGATGCAGAACTCCACCCTTGTTGCCGCGATGAACGCAAGCATGTCTTGCAGCCCTGAACGGTCTGCCGACCTGGCCGACTCGCCCGCGTCCACGAACTCGCGTACGACCCGCGCTTCCAGCTCGACGGCCTTCCTCGCGTTGGCCTCACGTTGCGCGGGGATCGAGAAACCTTCCTCAGTTCCACCGCGTTCGGCCTGCTCCCGCGTCGAGACACGGAGGTAGGACACCGCAAGCAGCACCGGGACATCGGCCTCGACGGCGGTGTCGGTGGTGACTGTGGTGCTCATGGTGGCCTCCTTCGCCTCGAAAGGATCGTCAACAGGTTGGGGTCGTACCGGGCGACGGTGGTGGAGGATGTCCACCACCGTGATGCCGTGCGGAGCGGTCGCCTTCGGGGGCTGACGGTCCCGGAATTTTCCCGGAACCGCCAAGGCGTCCCGATGCTTCAGGTCCGATGCCGTCCGGCAGGCCCAGGCCGTAGGGGTCTGGCTCGCCGTTGACCCAGGCGCGATGCCGTGCCTCCGCGATCCCGAGCACCCACTCGATGAGCTTGCCCAGGTCAGGCGTGTCTCGTCGCGTCGACCTCAGCCGCAGATGCCGATCGTCTGTCCTCATGGCAGGTAGGTGCGCAGCACCTCCCAAAACGCGGACGACCGAACCGAATTACTGCCCGCCAGACAGACCCTGTTCGAGATGACACGCTTCTTGCAGATCAAGGACCGGACTAGTCCGTATGGAATTGTGATTGAGGCCAGACTACCGCTCTTCGGCGACCTCGGGCAGAGCGAACTTCGGCAGGTGTAGCAGGCCGCGCCCGAGAGCCGCCGTGAACAGTTCCTCCGCGAGAGCGTCGAACTCTGGCGCCAGGAACCGTGCTGCCGCGTCCGCGATGTCAAGGTCCGTGCCCGGCTCGTCGGCGCGCAGTCGCAGGACGATGACAGCACGGATGTCATCGCACCAATCCTGGGTCGCGGTGGCCAGTGACGGGATCGCTCCAGCGACCGCGTCGGCGAGGAGCCTGGCCAGAGCCTGGCCCTCCAGGCGAGCGAACAGCCGATCCAGGGCCGCCACGATGCTGGCCCGTACTTCTTCAACCTCGGAGCCGTTGGGTGTGGGGCTGCCGTCGAGGAACGCGAGAGTGCTGGCCCGCATGTGACTAATCGCGTCCAGTGCGAGCCCTTCCTTCCCCTTGCCAGGGAAGTGGTGATACATGCTCCCGTGGCCGACCCCGGAGCGCTGCTGGAACATCTGCGGACTCGTCGCCTCGAACCCCCGCTCTGCGAGCAGAGAGCATGCAGCAGCGACAAGCTTCTGCTTCGAGTCATACGCCGGACGACCCGGCCCACGCCGCCTCTCCATCATCCCAGCCACTCCTCACTCGACGGCCCCGCCAGTCGCATCAGCAATTTCGTACAGACTAGTACGGACCTTGATCTGCAAGACGCGTGATCACTCGAACGAGGTCAGTAGCAACAAGCGAAACTGACGAGCGTGACGACCGGGGAGGAGCGGTACTCTGCTCGCGGTCTGCGTGTTCCCGGCGGCGTGTCAGTGGGCCCAGATACGATGGGATGGTGCTGATGGCGGACCTCCTGGATGTCGCCGAGGTCGAGCGAGTTGCCGCCCTCGGTGGGCTCGATGCGCGCACGCAGAGCGAGCTTGGTCAGTTCTTCACGCCTGCAGCTGCGGCTCAGCTCATCGCTTCGATGCCCCGCTTACCCGAGGCGGGAACTCTGCGTGTGCTTGACCCTGGCGCGGGCTCAGGCGTGCTTGCCGCAGCACTCGTCAGCCGCGCGCTATCGGAGCGACCGGGCCTGTCGATTGAGATCGTTGCGGTTGAGCGCGACCCCGCTGTGTTGCCGAGTCTTCGGGCCACGCTCTCTGCGTGCGAGCACGCTGGCGGTGGCCGAGTCCACGCCGAGGCTGTCGAAGCGGACTTCATTCTCGACTCCGTCGGCTTGGGTGCGTCACTCAGCCTTGATGGCCAGTTCGATCTCGTGATCGAGAACCCTCCATACGGGAAGCTGGCGGTGTCCAGCGCACATCGCACGGCCATGCGTGCTGCCGGAGTCGATGCGCCCAACCTGTATGCGGCGTTCCTTTCTCTGTCCGTCGCGGCACTCAGGGCAGGCGGGCAGGTCGTCGCGATCACCCCCCGCTCCTTCTTCAACGGCCCATACTTCGGCGCATTCCGTGCCCACTTGCTCGACTCAATCGCGCTCGACCGAGTGCACGTCTTCGATTCCCGCTCGACAGTCTTCGCAGATACCGGGGTCCTCCAGGAAAACGTGGTCTTCGCCGGAACACGAGGTGCGACGCCTGGGGTCGTCGAAATTTCGGTCAGCCGCAGCCATACCGATGACATCTCGTCCCGTGCCGTTGCCTACGAAGAGGTCGTCTTCCCCAACGACCCCCACCGATTCATCCGGCTGGCGACCAATGCCGACGACACGGCTGTCGCCGACGTGGTGCTCTCCCAGCCGTGCTCGCTGACCGATCTTGGTGTTCAAGTCTCCACTGGTCGGGTGGTGGACTTCCGGTCGCGTCATGCTCTGAGCGCCGTCGAACAGCCGGACGCCGTGCCATTGGTCTATCCCGGCAATCTCCGGGACGGCAGCGTGCTCTGGCCACGAGAGATTCGTAAGCCCCAGTGGTTCCGACCCAGTGATGACAAGGACCGCGGCATGCTCCTGCCAGAGGGCTGGTACGCGGTCGTCAAGCGTTTCAGCGCGAAGGAAGAGCGCCGTCGGATCGTTGCTTCGGTCTGGTCGCCCGCGGACAACCCCGGCGAGGTAGCGTTCGAGAACCACCTCAACGTCTTCCATATCGGAGGCCACGGCTTGGACGAAGACCTCGCCAAGGGAATCGCCGTGTGGCTCAACTCCTCCGTCATCGACAAGTTCTTCCGAACCTTCTCCGGGCACACCCAGGTCAACGCCACCGACCTACGATCCTTGCGGTTCCCCACAGCGGCCGCACTGCGCGAACTGGGCTGCAACGGTGCCGCGTCCCAGGTCGAAGTGGACTTCTTGGTCATGGAGTTGATCGCCGCGTGAGCGAGTTGAGCGAGACCGCCTATGAGCGAGTGGAAGATGCGCGGATAGTCCTCGAAACGCTCGGCATGGACGCGGAGCGCAGCAATGAAAGATCGGCGCTTGTGCTCCTGGCGCTTCTGCGCCTCGCACCATCCGAGTCTGGGGCAGAGGCCGCCAACCCGATGCTCGGCACGCGGGCGATCATGAACTTCATCCGTGACGAGTACGGCAAAGACTACGCGCCGAACACTCGTGAGACTGTCCGTCGGTTCACGCTCCATCAGTTCGTGGAGGTCCAGCTCGTAGTGCAGAACCCCGATGAGCCGCAACGCCCGGTCAATTCTCCGAAGTGGAACTACCAGGTCACGGCCGAGGCGTTGGAAGTCCTGCGCGCATACGGTACCGACTACTGGCAGTTGGCCGTCGATCGGTACCTCGCGGAGCTGCCGGGGCTCAAGGCCCGCTACGCGGCTGCGCGCGAGATGGATCGCATCCCGCTCACGCTTCCGGATGGCTCGACCTTCACCTTGACGCCCGGCGGGCAGAACGTACTTCTCAAGGCGATGGTCGAGGACTTCTGCCCCCGCTTCACCCCAGGCGGTCAGGTGTTCTACATCGGTGATGCGGGCGACAAGTGGGCACTTTTCGAACGCGAAGCCCTGGCGGCGCTCAACGTGAAAGTCAACGAGCACGGCAAGATGCCGGACCTCGTCATCTACATTCCAGACCGCAACTGGTTGGTGCTCTTGGAAGCAGCAAGCTCCCACGGCCCCGTCGACTCCAAACGACATGCCGAACTCGCCGACCTGTTCGCCGAGTCAACGGCAGGTCTCGTCTACGTGTCGTGCTTCCCTGACCGGGCGGAGTTGCGCAAGTACGTCGACAAGGTCGCGTGGGAGTCCGAAGTCTGGTGCGCCGACCACCCGACCCACATGATCCACTACAACGGCGAACGCTTCCTTGGGCCTTACGCCTGAGCATCGAACGAGGAAACAGTGACCAACCCCGATACCAGTTTCACCGCCAGCTCTGTCCGACTACAGACCCTCCTTGAGAATGCGAAAGAGGGGCGACTTCAGCTGCCTGACTTTCAGCGCAGCTGGGTGTGGGACGAAGAGCGTATCCGGGGCCTGATTGCTTCCATTTCTCGGGGGTTTCCAGTTGGTGCCGTCATGACCCTGCGTACAGGCGGTGCAGTGGACTTCAAGCCACGGCCGTTGGAGGGAGCACCCGCGGCTGCGGCTGATGAGACGCCCGACTCCCTCTTGCTTGACGGTCAGCAACGTCTCACATCGCTGTACCAAGTGCTGGTCCGCAAGCAGGTCGTGGCGACCTTGACTCCGAGGCGCCAGCGGGTAAGAAGGTGGTTCTATCTCGACATTGAGAAATGCCTGGACGAAGCCGGGGATCGTGATGAGGCCGTTGTCATCCTTCCCGAAAGCCGACGGGTGACGGCAGAGTTCGGGCGGGTAGTCGAACTCGATCTCTCCACGCGTGAGTTGGAGTTCGAAAACATGATGTTCCCACTGACCTCGGTCCTCGATTACGCCGACTGGCAAACGGCGTTCGTAATGCAATACAGCGGCACTGCGGACTTCCAAGCTCGGTTCCAGCGACTGAACGAGTTCCATGAAAGGGTCATCAAGAACTTCACGGCGTACCTCGTGCCGCAGATTGAACTTTCGGCGTCTACAAGTAAAGAAGCGGTCTGCGTCGTTTTCGAGAAGGTGAATACCGGCGGTAAGGCGCTCGATGCATTCGAACTCATCACCGCTATGTATGCAGCCGACGGCTATGAGTTGCGAAAAGACTGGTTTGGCACAGAAGAGGGCGAAGGGCGGCATGGCAGACTGCGCGCAGCAATGCGGCTGCCGTCAGCGGCGGAGGGCGTGCTCTCCGGGGTCGGGAACACCGACTTCCTGCAAGCGATCTCGTTGTTTCACACACGAGACTTGCGTGAATCCGCGAAGGGAGAGGGCAAGACGGGCAGAGAGCTCCCTCAAGTCTCCGCGACCAGGCAGGTCCTGCTCAATCTCCCGTTGGACGCGTATAAGCAGTACCAGCACCGCGTCGAAGAGGGCTTCCTCTCAGCCGCCAAGTTCCTGATCCAGCTCGACATCTACCGAGTGAAGGACTTGCCCTACCAGAGCCAAGTTGTCCCACTTGCTGCGATTCTCGCCGAGCTTGGCCGAGATGCCGACTCACCGGCAGCCATCGAGAAGATTCGTCGGTGGTATTGGAATGGCGTTTTCGGTGAGTTATACGGCTCGTCCACAGAAACGCGAATCGCGAAGGACTTCATCGAGGTTGTGGACTGGGTGCGCGGTGGCTCCGAGCCCTCGACAGTGCGCGACGCAACGGTGCGAGCTGATCGTCTGGATACGATGCGCATGAGACTCTCTGCCGCCTATAAGGGAGTGAACGCACTGCTCATGAACCGCGGGGCAGAGGACTTTCGTTCGGGACAGACATTCAGCCACACGATTTTCTTTGATGAGAACGTGGACATCCACCACATCTTCCCGCAGGACTGGTGCAAGAAGACGGGCATCTCGAAGCAGGTCTACGACTCGATCATCAACAAGACCCCACTTACGGCCCGGACCAATCGGATTATCGGAGGCGTCGCACCGAGCGAGTACCTCGCGCGTATCGAAGGCGACGGTGCTGAGCCCGAGGAAGTCAATAGCAGACTGCGGAGTCACCTCGTAGACCCGGCTCTGCTGCGCACCGACGACTTCGAGTCGGCGTTCCGAAAGCGCCGTAATGAGCTTGTGGCTCTGATCGAGAAGGCAATTGGAAAGCCTGTAATCATCACAGAACCTCCGGAAGCCGATGGGGACTTCGATGAGGATCCCACTGAAATCGAGGACCTCGGCTCCGACGCCTTGTGAGAAGTCATCCCGCTCGACCGGCTAATGCTCACGAATCCTGGCCCACACCGTGCCACGGTGGATGCCGAACTGCCTCGCCAGCGCGTTCACGCTGACGCCGCTCGCTCGGGCTGTTCGCATAGCGTCCACTTCGCTGTCCGTGAGGCGTGTTCGAGGTCGTCTACTTGGTTCCGCCGCCGCGCCAATCAGCGGGTCGTCCGACTCTCCGACAGGGGCGGGATCCTCGCAAATGCCTAGATTCCACGCGGAAACTAGCCGCTCAACCCGTGGTCGCCTGTTCCCGTAGTGCTCCATTGCGCCCACCAGAAGATCGCTGTTCAAACCCTCGACGTTCTCGGTCTGAGTCCTGCCTTCCGCTCAGTCTTGTTCGCGACGGAGGGCAAGGGCATGAACTTCGGGGTTGAGGAACACGTCGAATGGCGGTCCGGCTTGACCGTGGAGATCGTCTTCGCTGGAGAGGGTGATCTTCTCGAAGCGGGTTCAAGCGGCGCTCGCCAAGTGTCGTTCAATGATCGGCCTTGTATCTCGAGCAGAAGGTGACGATGGGAGCTTGATTGATGAACGACGATGTGGAAGCGGGAAGCGGCGAGTATCGGCCGGGGCAGTCGGTGTTCCCGCACCATGCATTGCTGCGATCTGCCGGGGCGAGCGACATCGCAATAACAGAGAGTGACGCGCAGTACCGGGCACTTGGCAGGGTTCACTACGAGTTTTCCCGGCTGATTTGGTGGCTTCGGTTTTACGTGCGGCATCGAATCGATCTGAAGATCGGTGGAGAAGGCCCTTTCGTTGCCGAACGCAGGGTTCTCAAGTCGCTGATCTCCGATACAGCTGGAAGATCCGTGACTAGCGTATTTGAACTGTGTGCTGAACTGTTCGCGCATAGCAACGAAGACATGGCGATTGCAGAGCGCTTGCGGGCTGAGTTCAAGTCAATCAACCAGAGAAGGAATCACCTTACGCATGGAGACGTTTTACTGGCGTTCGGAGTTCCCGAGGAGTGGCGATCTTCACCGCAGTCGGCGACGGAGCCCCCTCTCCAGATGAGCGTTAGCCGAACCGGGGTGGATGGTGACATCAACCTCATTGAGTCACTGAGTTCAGCCGTAGGGCTTGAAGGCTTCGCAAACGAGGTGACCTTCCACCGGAAGCGGTCGACGGAGTACGTCAGAACGTGCCTCTTATTGGCACCTCTCAATTTTGGCGCTGAACGACCCTCACAAATTCTCCACATTCGCAACGAGCGTGTCGAGCGAATCATACCGTACGCACCTGATCGTGAGGTAATGATCTTGCCGTAGGCGGGAGAGCCTATTTCGAACATTGCAGGTAACGCTGATGAAGCTTTGCTGCGCGCAGCTCCGGAGACCAGATGCGGTATGCGTTGTCACTACGGTGCACGGGCACCCCAGCGGTGTAGGCGACGAGCAGCTCACGGCGATTCGAGGCGCTCAAACGGGTTTGAGACTGACGCGTTTCCTCCACGACCGGACCACGCTGATCCACCCTCCGAGCCTGCTCAGGACGCCGCCCGCGGGGCTTCGAGCCTCGGAGAACACGGGAAATCAGCGTTCCGAGCGGCCTACTCCGGTTTGAGAAGCACCTACGGAGGTCCACTGTCGTCACAAGGCTCGAACCCTTTGCCAACGGAGACGGTGGTAACGGAGACGGTGGTATAGGTGCGAACATCGGTGACCGGACCATGAGTTGGATATCGTTCACCTCCTTGAGGCAAGCCAAGCGGCTTCGTCGAGCATGTCAAGTGTGCCCCGAACCGGACGCCATTGCTCGACCGCGCCGGCGTCATCCACGGCGCGCTGGCCACACCCGAACTGGCCTTCACCTCCCCCGGGCCTCGTCGAGTTGGAGGTCTTCGACGCCGCCCACACCCTCGCCGTGAAATACCAACCCCGGCCCTGGCAGAACGCAGTGACCACCTGGCTCCGATGCAAGTCTCACACTTGATAGCGCGAGCGGAGCCTCCATCTCGTTCGGCCACGCCCGGAGAAACCCAACTCAAGCCGTACCTCCGCCGGTAACATCGTGTGTGTTGGCCTGCCCGGGCCATTGAGCGAGGAGGACCAACGTGGCTGAGCCTTGGCTGTCTGCCGACGACATCGCCGCCCACCTCGGGGTCACCAAAGACACCGTCTACACGTGGATCGCCGAGAAGGCCATGCCCGCCCACAAGGTCGGACGCCTCTGGAAGTTCCAAGCCAGCGAGATCGACGACTGGGTGCGACGAGGTGACGCTGCCGCCGACTCCGAACCCTCCCCGCCCGGGTGAGTGCTTCGCTCTCTTCCAGGCGCCGCTGACACTTTGTCGGTGGTACCCCATATCCTGATCCACTGCCCAAAACCGGAAGGAGGCACGTCGTGACAGAAGCGACGACCGACGCGACATTGACACTCGCGACGCTTCGTGCGGGCCAGCGCCTCCGTGGCCTGGTGCCCGGGCAGACGGTCACCCTGATTGCCATCGATCCCATCGACGCCGGACTATTCGAGGTCTTCTACCGCGACGACTCCGGTCGCAGCGGCGCACGCGCGATCACCGACGCCGACGCGGCACGCTTCGAGGTCGCGGGCGACCTCGACTCCGCTCCCGCCTACGATGCCGACCCGGACGAGTTCCGGCTCGCGGCTGAGGCGTTGCGGATCAAGTACGCGGCGCTGTATGACCCGATGGTCGCGGTCAACAGCTCGGACGTTGACCCCCTGCCGCACCAGATTCGCGCCGTCTACGAGGAACTGCTACCACGTATCCCGCTGCGCTTCCTGCTGGCCGACGACCCCGGCGCAGGCAAGACGATCATGGCCGGGCTCTATCTGAAGGAGCTGATCCTGCGCTCGGACTGCGAGCGAGCAATCATCGTCGCTCCCGGCGGGCTCGTGGAGCAGTGGCGCGAGGAACTCAGCCAGAAGTTCGACCTGCGCTTCGAAATCTTCAGCCGTCAGATGGTCGATGACGCCGAGGGTCGCAACGTCTTCGCTGACCACCCGCTCCTGATCGCCCGCATGGACCAGCTCTCCCGTAGTGAAGACCTGACCGAGCAGCTCGGCGAGGTCACCTGGGATGTCGCCGTCGTTGACGAGGCCCACCGCATGTCGGCCCACTACTCGTCCTGGGCGGGCGAGGTCGATGAGACCAAGCGCTTCAAGCTCGGACGCCTACTGTCGGAGACCGCGCACAACTTCCTGCTGATGACGGCGACCCCGCACGCGGGCAAGGAAGAGGACTTCCAGCTGTTCATGTCGCTGCTGGATCGCGACCGCTTCGAGGGCCAGTACCGGCAGGGCGTGCACCGGACCGATACCCACGGGCTGATGCGCCGCATGGTGAAGGAAGACCTGCTCACCTTCGAGGGCAAGCCGCTGTTCCCCGAACGCAAGGCCTACACCGTCGAGTACGAGCTGAGCCCGGCCGAGCGGGACCTCTACGAACAAGTCACTGACTACGTCCGCACCGAGATGGGTAGGGCCGAACGGATCGCCCAGGCCGGTGACAAGAAGCGCGGCAACAACGTCGGGTTCGCGCTCACCGTGCTGCAACGCCGTCTGGCTTCCAGCCCGGAAGCGATCCTGCGCTCTCTGGAACGACGCCAGCAGCGCCTCGACACGAAACTGCGCGACATGCAGCGCATCATCACCGACGACGCACGCTTCAGCACCTCTACCTCCTCGCACATCGACGAGTGGTCCACAGGCAAGACCCCGCTCGACTTCGGAAGCGACGCACTACCCGCGTTGTCGGTCGATGACTTCGAGGACTTCGACGAGGAAACGACCGACGAGGAGCGCGCGCAGTTCGAGAACCAGGTTGACCAGGTCGTTGATCTCGCCACCGCGGCGCAGACCATTCCTGAGCTGCGTGCGGAGATCGCGATCCTCGAAGACCTCGTGCGCACTGCGCGGCGTGTGCGTCTTCAGGATCATGACAAGAAGTGGGTGGAGCTGCGCACGATCCTCGATGAGCAGTTGCTGGCGAAGGACGGTTCGGGTACTCCGCGCAAGATCATCATCTTCACCGAGCACCGCGACACTCTGGACTACCTTCAGCAGAAGATCGCCGCGCAGCTAGGCCGGGCCGACTCGGTGATCACGATCCACGGGGGGACTCGCCGTGAGGATCGTAAGGTCGCCCGCGAGCGCTTCACCCACAACCCCGACACCGTGGTGTTGCTCGCTACGGACGCAGCCGGTGAAGGGCTGAACCTTCAGCGCGCCCACCTGATGGTGAACTACGACCTGCCCTGGAACCCGAACCGCATCGAGCAGCGTTTCGGCCGCATCCACCGCATCGGCCAGCGCGAGGTCTGCCACCTGTGGAACATGGTCGCCCGAGACACTCGCGAGGGCGACGTGTTCACTCGGCTGCTGGCGAAGATCGACCAGATGTCGATCGCCTACAACGGCAACCTGTTCAACGTCCTCGGCGATGCTGACGCCTTCCAAGAGCGCTCGCTGCGCGACCTCCTGATCGAGGCAATCCGCTACGGCGACCAACCCCAGACCAAGGCCAAGCTCGACCGCATCATCGACGCCAGCGTCTCCCACGGCCTCGACGAGATGCTCGGCGAGCGCGCACTCCACCCCGAAATGTTCTCCGCACTCAACCTCAACGAAGTCCGGGCACGAATGGAGAAGGCCCGCGAACGCCGACTCCAGCCCGGCTACATCGCCGCATTCTTTATTCCTGCGTTCGAGCGACTTGGCGGGCGCATCCGTAAGCGCGAGAAGGGACGCTATGAGATCACCCGTGTCCCGGCCCGCGTGATCGACACCGCGCGTCGCCTCAACCGGTGGGCGCCCGTTGCTGAGCAGTACGAGCGCATCACCTTCGAACTCTCACGGATGCACCCCGACGGTCTCGCCGACGCCTCCCTCATCGCACCGGGTCACCCGCTGCTGCACGCCGTGATCGAGGCAACCATCGACGACCTCGGCCCGACCCTCAAGCAAGGCACGGTGCTGGTCGATCGGCGCACCAAGCAGACAGATGCGCCGATGCTGATGTTCAGCGTCGAGCAGCGCATCGAGAACACCGCAGCCGACGCTGACACCGTCTCCCACCACTTCGACTACCCACTCCTTGAACAAGACGGCACCGTCACAGTCTCCGCAGCACCGCCCTACCTCGACTACGACCGACCCGACTCGACCGAGACCGAAGCCGTGGCTGAGATCGCGGGCGGCGACTGGGCACGGCAGAACCACGAGAAGCTCGTGCGTGCCTGGGCCTATCGCGAAGGGCTCCAGCCCCGCATGGACGAGATCAAGACCCGCCTCGACATCGAGTCCGCTCGGACCCGCGCGCAGGTGAAGGATCGCCTGCTCGCAGAGATCAACCACTGGGACCGCGAACACAACCGACTCGAAGCCCTCGAACGAGGAGGCACCGTCGGCAGGCTCCGCGCCGAGACCGCACTCGTACGTGCCCGACAGCTCGATGAACGCCTGAACCACCGGCTCGAACAGCTCGACGAGGCCACCAACCTTGTCGCTGTACCCGCCGTCATCCGCGGCGCCGCCCTCGTCATTCCCAGTGCTCTCCTCGTAGCTGACGTCGAGCCTGAAGCGCAGACCTTCGCCCGCCAGACCGCGGAAGTCGAGCGACGAGCAGTCGAAGCCGTGCTCGCCGCCGAGCGAGCACTCGGACGCGAACCCGTCGAGATGCCGCGCAACAACCCCGGCTACGACATCCAGTCCACTGACCAGAGCGGCTTCGTCCACTACATCGAGGTCAAGGGCCGCATCGAAGGCTCCGACACCTTCACCATCACCACCAACGAGATCACGTTCGCCCAGACCCAAGGCGACCGGCACCGACTCGCCCTGGTCGAGGTCTCAACCAGCGGTGCCGCCAGCGATCAGTTGCGCTACGTGAGCAACGCCTTCACCCACCTGGAGCCATCCGCGACCACCCGTTCCTATAACGAGGTCTGGCGCGACTACTGGGAACGCGGAGGGCCACCGCGATGACCCACCACACCGACACCAACCAGCCCATTGCCAGCGAGAGAAGCACAGTGACCGACGCACCCAAGAAGAAGCTCATCGAAGTCTCGCTGCCACTCGAAGCAATCAACGCGGAGGCATCGCGTGAGAAGTCGATCCGGCACGGGCACCCCTCGACACTGCACCTGTACTGGGCGCGTCGGCCGCTCGCAGCAGCGCGCGCAGTTCTCTTCGCTCAACTCGTCGATGACCCGTCATCACGCCCTGACGAGTTCCCGACTGTCGAGGCTCAGGATGCTGAGCGCGCACGACTCCATGCGTTGCTGGAGAAGCTCGTTGTCTGGGAGAACAGCAACGACGAGGCCCTCCTACGGCAGGCGCGCGAGGAGATTCGCAAGAGCAACAACGGTGACTTGCCCGCTGTGCTTGATCCCTTCGCCGGCGGTGGAGCAATCCCGCTCGAAGCGCAGCGCCTCGGCCTTGAGGCGCATGCCAGCGATCTCAACCCGCTGGCTGTACTAATCAACAAGGCGTTGATTGAGATTCCCCCCAAGTTCCGTGACCGAGCACCGGTCTTTCCGAAGGCCGCAGGAACCAGAAACGCTTGGCAGTTCGCAGAAGGAATGGCGGAAGATGTCCGCGCCTACGGAGAGTGGATGCGCGATGAAGCCCAAAGACGAATCGGCGACTTGTATCCGAAGGTCGTCGCGCCCGGTGGCACCGAACACACCGTAATCGCTTGGATATGGGCGAGGACGGTGAGAAGCCCCAACCCAGCGAATCCGATCGAAGTGCCTCTCGTCAAGTCTTGGTGGCTCAGCAAGAAGAAGGGCAAGGAGGCGTGGGTCTACGCCAGTGTCGTCAACGGAAGCGTTCAGTATGAAGTCCGGCATGATCCTCACGGACCCCAGGGGGACGCAGATGGCACTGTGGGACGCAAGGGAGGATTCGCTGTTGGGGACGGCACCCCAATGTCGTTGAACTACATTCGCGAAGAAGGCCGCGCGGGACGCATGGGCGCACAACTCATCGCGGTTGTTGCGGAGACACCTCGCAGTCGCCTCTACGTATCTGCTTCGCCTCTTCAGTCGGAAGCTGCGACCGTGGCGCGCCCAGAGAACGTGCCCGATGGAAAGATCGGTTACTATCCCCGCGACATCAAGACCCAGACGTACGGGATGACCGAGTGGGCGGATTTGTTCACCAATCGCCAGTTGGTCGCGCTCACCACACTGAGTGACCTCGTCGCGGAGGCACGGGAGCGTGTGCTCCGAGACGCTGTTGTCGCGGGGCTCATGCCCGGCCCAAGTCTTGAGGACGGGGGTACCGGTGCGGAAGCGTACGCGGATGCCGTTGCCACGTATCTCGCGCTGGGAGTTAGTCGCACGACTGACTACTCCTCGAACCTCTGCAGCTGGCACAACACTGGGGAGAAGATGCGTAATGTCTTCGGTCGACAAGCAATTCCGATGGCCTGGGACTATACGGAAAGCAACCCGTTCTCATCATCGTCAGGGAACTTCCTGGGCCAAGTCGAGTGGGTAGCAAAAGCTCTCGCTAAGTCTCCGCACTCGGGCGCCGGCATCGCCACGCAAGCCGACGCCGCAGCAAGGCAATACTCCGGATTCGTAATCTCTACCGACCCGCCGTACTACGACAACATCGGTTACTCGGATCTTTCTGACTTCTTCTACGTCTGGCTCCGTCGAACGCTTGGCACCATACAACCAAAAGCTGTCGCAACGCTTCAGACACCAAAGATGGAGGAACTGGTCGCGAACCCATACCGCCACGATGGCAGGTCGGGAGCCGAGAGGTTCTTCATCGATGGGTTCAACGCGGTCTTCGCGAAAGTCCGCGAAGGAGCCAACTCCAGCGTGCCACTCACCGTTTATTACGCCTACAAACAGCAGGACGCGAGCGGCGAAGGCACGAGCTCTACTGGTTGGCACACGCTGCTAGGTGGGCTGATTGAGGCGGGATGGGAGATCACCGCTACTTGGCCGATGCGCAGCGAGATGTCCAGCCGGATGATGTCCCAGGCGAAGAACGCACTCGCGTCGTCGATCGTTCTCGCTTGTCGTCCCCGACCTCTCGACGCACCCGCGACAACCCGACGAGCGTTTGTGGCGACACTCAAACAAGAGTTGCCCGTGGCGCTGCGCACGCTGATGCAAGGTGCAATCGCACCGGTCGATCTTGCGCAGGCGGCTATCGGACCAGGCATCTCTGTGTTCTCCCGCTATTCCCGGGTTCGTGAGGCCGATGGCTCGGACATGACGGTTCGAGACGCACTACTGCTAGTGAACGCGACTCTTGATGAGGTCATCGGAGAGCAAGAGTCGGACTTCGATTCCGACACTCGGTTCGCGGTGAAGTGGTATCGGCAGTACGGCTGGGGCCAAGATACCGCCGGCATCGCGGATCAACTTGCACGCTCCTCGGACACCTCGATCGGCGCACTGGAACGAGGTGGCATCTTCGAAGCGAAGGGTGGGAAGGCCCGTCTGCTCCCGCCCGCCCAGCTTGAGGGAGCTTGGGACGCAGCAGCCGATGAGCGAGTCAGCGTCTGGGAAGCGACAGTCCGCTTGGCCGCCGTGATGGCCAAGGATGGCGCCGACAAGGTGGCGGAGTTGCTGCCGTCGGTGCAGACGCGTGTGAACCTGGATGCGGTGAAGGAGTTGGGCTTCCTGTTGTTCCACGAGGCCGAGAAGAAGAAGGACACGAAGGACGCGATCCTCTTCAACGGTCTGGTGAGTGCATGGGGTGACGTGAACGAACAGGCGCGCAAGTACGCCTCGACGCCGCGCTCGTCACAGCAGGCGTTCGACTTCGACGAGGACGAGGATTAGGTCATGCCCGGAAAGCGAGATCAAGCGCAGAGCCGCGGCGCAGCCGCGCGCCGCTCTGGCGCGGACCTGACTCCGTTCCGGGCCATCGCAGAGTCGGTCAGCACCTCGGGTGGTGAGCTCGTCGATCAGGTGTCGGCTCTGATTGAGCAGGCGCAGGCGTTCGCGGCCACTCAGGTGGACGCGACGCTCACTCTCCGGAACTGGTACATCGGGCGGATGATCGACGTGGCCGTGCTGCGTGAGGGCCGCGCGGGACACGATCAGGAACTTGTTGCCTCACTGGGGCAACAACTGACCTCCAGGTACGGACGCGGCTTTGACCGGACCAACCTCTACCGGATGGTGCGGTTCTCTCAGCAGTTCGCCGAGCCCGAACTTGTTGCCTCACTGGGGCAACAAGTGAGCTGGACCCACTTCAAGGCGCTACTGCCGTTGGCGAACGCGGAGGCGCGAGCGTTCTACGTGAAGGAGACCATCGACCGCCGACTCAGCGTTCGTGAGCTACAGCACGCCATCGAACGCAAGGCGTTCGAGCGTCGCGAGATTGCCGACTCCCAGATTCCCGAAGGATCAGCCGTCCCGCTCGATGCCTTCCGCGACCCGATGCTGTTGGACATGCTGGGCCTGGCCGACACCTACTTGGAGCGCGACCTCGAATCAGCACTGGTCCACGACATGGAGGCGTTCCTGCTGGAGGTCGGGCGCGGGTGGGCGTTCGTCGAACGCCAGAAGCGCATGGTCTTCGATGGAGACGACTACCACCTCGACCTACTGTTCTACTCCCGCCCGCTGCGTCGCTTGATCGCCGTGGAACTCAAGGTCGGGAAGTTCAAGCCGAGCTACCAAGGGCAGATGAACTTCTACCTGAAGTGGCTGGACCGGCACGAACGCCAGGCCGACGAGAACCCTCCCATCGGCCTCATCCTGTGCACTACGGCGAGCCGTGACCAGATCGAGCTGCTCGAACTACACAAGGACGGCATCGTCGTCGCCGAGTACTGGACGACCCTCCCGCCCAAGGCGGAGCTCCAAGCCCGCATCCAGGCGGTCTACCGGGAGGCACAGGAGCGGATCGCCCGGAGGCAGCTCACCGCAGCGGCGGATGAAGACTTTGACGAGTAGAGATTGGCCGGCGCTGGGTGCAGCCTCGTCGGCAGCGAGTAGTGAGTTCTAGGAGACACGATGGCGATGAACAACCGAGATCGAGTGGGCAAGGCGTTCGACTTGCTCTCCGAAGGGCTCCTGGACGAGGTCGATGAGGTCATGACGCGGGCCTACAAGACCGCCGACTGGCCGGCCGCGTGGGCGAAGGAGGATGCCCAGCGTCGGGGCGGGCCGCTGCGCACGCTGACCAAGCATGACGTGCAGGTCCAGCTCCGCGCGATCACGGAGCAGGGCTACCACTTCAAGGACGTGCTCTCCCGCGCCCAGCAGGGCTTCGCGTCCGAGCTGCGCGAGACCCGGAACCTGTGGGCACACAACGAGCCCTTCTCCTCCGACGACGCATCACGCGCGCTGGACACGATCGAGCGTCTGCTACACGCGGTCGGCGCGGTCGATTCCGCCGAAGATGTACGGAAGCTGCGTGTCGATCTCCAGCGCACGGTGTTCGAGGATCAGACCCGCAAGCAGGTCAAGCGCACGAAGGTGTCGCTCGAACCTGGCTCCGGGCTGCGCCCGTGGCGTGAGGTGATCCGTCCCCACGATGACGTGGCGCGCGGCGCGTTCACCGCATCGGAGTTCGCGGCCGACCTGCACCTGGTTCACACCGGTCAGGCGACGAGCCCGGAGTACGGCGATCCGGTCGAGTTCTTCACCCGCACCTACCTCACCGAGGGTTTGCGCGACCTGCTGTCGCGGGCGCTGCGGCGCCTGAACGGCGAGGCCGGGGCGAGCCCGGTGGTAAACCTTCAGACCAACTTCGGTGGCGGCAAGACCCACTCGATGCTGGCCCTGTACCACCTCTTCAGCGGCACTCCAGTCAAGGACTTCCCGCAGGAGCTTCAGGAACTCATCGCCGCGAACGGCAACCCCGATCTCGGCGCACTCGATGTGCGACGGGTGGCGCTCGTCGGCACCTACCTGAAGGCCGGGTCGCCGCTCATCAAGGACGACGGTACCGAGGTTCGCACGCTCTGGGGTGAACTCGCCTGGCAGCTCGGCGGGCGTGAAGCCTACGACCTGATCGCCGAGGACGACCGCGCCGGCACCAACCCCGGTGAGGCGCTGCGCACCCTGATCGTGCGCTACTCGCCGTCGCTGATCCTGATCGACGAGTGGGTGGCCTACGCACGCCAGCTCGTCACGGACAAGGAACTGCCCTCGGGTTCGTTCGAGACGCAGTTCACCTTCGCGCAGTCTCTGACCGAGATCGTGCGCTCGGTGCCGGGCGTGATGCTCGTGGTCTCGATCCCGGCCTCCGACACTGGCACCGAGGGACGCGGGAGTGACATTGAGATCGGTGGCGCAAACGGCCAGCTCGCGCTCGAACGCCTCCAGAACGTGATCCGTCGCGTCGCCGATCAGTGGCGGCCGTCGAGCAAGGACGAGTCGTTCGAGATCGTCAGGCGCCGGCTGTTCCAGGCACCGAACGCCGACGGCCTTACGACCATCTCCGCCGTGGCGCGCAGCTTCACGAACCTGTACCGCAACAACACCGCACTGTTCCCGCGCGATGCAGCGTCGCCGAACGACGACTACGAGAAGCGCATCCGCGCCTCGTACCCGTTGCATCCCGAGCTGCTGGATCGTCTGTATGAGGACTGGTCGACGCTGGAGCGGTTCCAGCGCACCCGTGGCGTGCTGAAGCTCGTCTCGTCAATCGTGCACGAGTTGTGGGCATCGAACGACGCCTCGCCGCTGATCCTGCCCGGCAACGTGCCGCTCGATGCAACGACCGTGAACACGGACCTGACGCAGTACCTCGAAGATCAGTGGAAACCGATCATCGACTCCGACATCGACGGCCCAGGCTCGACCGCGCAGCAGATCGACCTCGACCGCCCCAACCTCGGCCAGCGGTTCGTCACCCAGCGCATCGCCCGGACGATCTTCATGGGCGCAGCACCTCGGATCAAGAGCAGCCGTAAGGGTCTCGACAAGCAGTACCTCTGGCTCGGCACCGCAGTTCCCGGTGACACTCTCGGGAACTTCGGCAGTGCCGTCGAACTGCTCGCGCAGCGCTCGACCTACTTCTACGAGGAGCAGGGCCACTACTGGTTCGACACCCAGCCCTCGGTCACGAAGACTGCGAACGACTACGCCGAGCGTCTCCGTGAGGATGTCGAGACGGTGTGGAACGAGATCACCCGCCGCCTCCAAGGAGAGGAGCGCGTGCGCGGTGTGTTCGACCGGGTCCACATCGCGCCATCGTCGTCCGCCGACATCCCCGACCTTGAAGACACGCGCCTGGTGATCGCGCACCCGCGGCACGCCCGTCGCAAGCAGGACGGCGCCGACTCGGCCGCGCATGCGTGGGTCCGTGACGCTATCGAGAGCAAGGGTGCCAGCCAGCGCATCCATCGCAACACGCTGATCTTCCTCCTCGCCGACAAGAGCGAGTTGGAGAGCCTCGAAGCCGCAACCCGCAGCTACCTCGGCTGGAAGCGAGTCCAGGCCACCAGCGACAGCCTCAACCTGTCTGCGCAACAGCGCAAGCAGACCGACGACTGGGTCTCCCGGCTCGATCAGACCGTCTCCGACCGCATCCGCGACACCTTCGTCTGGGCGGTTTACCCCGAGCAGTTCGACCCGACCAAGCCGTTCGAGCTGGTCGCCGACAGAGTGCCCGATTCCGGCGGACGCTCGCTGGCCGAGCGCGTCAGCGCCAAACTCGGGCGCGAGGATCAGCTCGTCACCGACTTCGGCGCACCGATCCTCGGGGCCACGCTGCATCACGAGCTCGGCGCTCTCTGGCGCGACGCTGGCGAGATCACCGTTGGAGAATTGTGGGGCTATTTCACCCGCTACACCTATCTGCCTCGCCTCGTCCGACGCGAGGTGCTCGACGGCGCCATCGAACAGTCGCTCTCGGCTGTGCTCGTTGACAACGAGCGGTTCGCCATCGCGTCAGGCAAGGATGCCGAGACTGGCCGCTACCGCGGCCTCCTCGTCGCGCCAAACCCGAACACCCGGATTCAGGTCACCGACAGCACCCTGCTCATCGATACCGAGCGCGCCCAGAAGCAGGTCGATGCAGACCGGATCGCGGCCGCACGGGAAGCATCCGCAAGCGCTGCAACGGCGGATAGCGACTCGGCCAGTGTCGGTCCGGTTGACTTCGTGTGGACGGGCAGTTCGTCCGTGGAGGGAGGCGAGCAGTCAGAGGCCGAGTCCGCGCTGAAGGCAGTGCTCGCCAGGTTCTTCGGATCGGTGAAAATCGACTCCGACCGCTACGCGCGCGACATCGGCAACGTGACCCGCGAAGTGATCGACCGCCTTGCCGGCGCGGGCGCCCGGCTCGACATCACCATCGACATCCAGGCCACCAAGCCCGAAGGCTTCGACGAGTCCGAGGTCCGCACGATCGGCGAGAACGCACGCGTCCTCAAGTTCGACCCCAGCTCCGGCTTCGAGAAGAGCTGAGGGCACCGGTGGCTCGATTCGGAAACGATCAGACGAACATCGGTCGCCTCGATGTCCGCACGGTGGACGAAGGCGGTCGAGTTGAGGCCTTCTTCATTCCGACCGAGCCACCACATGAAGAGTCCTCGGCACACCGGCGCTTGGCTGAAGGTGTGAAGCTCGTGGAGTTCGACGCTGCAACGGGCATCCTGCAGATTCACCCCATCAACACACTCTCAACCCACAGCGAGTACCTTGGCCCGAAGTACGAACAGGTGCAGACGCTTTCCCTGGAAACCTCTTTGCTGGATGAGTATTTCGAGGGCTCCGACTTGGAGTCAATCTTTGAGACGCTACCGCCCGGATTCGTCAAGGACTTCGCCTACGGCCTCGGGTTACTCAAGGACTGCAACCGGCTGATTCGGTTGATCGAGACCAACACTCCCTGCACAGAGATCATCTTCACCGACGGCAACAGTGCCGCCATCAGCGGATCAGGGTTCCACCTCGGCCTATCGCGCTTCGCTGCGATCTGGGCCGAGATCGGTCGGATCAATGACCGGGGAAATCGTGCGGCGGGTCGAGTGAAGGACGTATTCGTACACAACAACCTCGCCGCGACGCTTGGTCTCGCCAGCGCAGAGTTCTCGCTTGGGCGACACCCGGACTCGCGCGTGATCGCGAAGGCCGCCGACGGGATCGAAGAACTCAGTAGCGTTGAACGTGATGCTCTGGTCGAAGCGGTCGCGTCCGAGTCGGCAGCGATAGCAGCAGGATCGCCCCAGAAGTTTCAGCAGCTCAAGCGAGACATCGAGCTCGTCAGCCTTGACCGCCTCATCGAGGCGTACGTCGAGGCCTTGGAACAGGGCAAGGCCGAGCCGTACTGGCAAGCCTTCTTCGATGACAACGCCTTCGCGCTGCAACAGGTCTTCGGAGCCCCGATGGTCAGTGTGCGCTCCGGAGCGACGGTAGGCGGTCGCGGCCTGTCGGGAAGCGGCGACAAGATCGCGGACTACCTGTTCAAGAACTCGCTCACGAACAACGTCGCCCTGGTGGAGATCAAGAAGCCGACGACGCAGTTGCTAGAGGCACGTGAGTACCGCCAGGGTGTGTTCGGTCCTTCGAAGGAGCTCAACGGTGCGGTCTCCCAGGTGCTCGATCAGGCGTACAACCTGACAAAGAACCTCACTGGCCTGAAGGAGAGCTCGCGTCAATGGGACTTGGAGTCCTACGCAGTCTCCTGCTTCGTCGTTGCCGGGCGCACACCGTCTGCCAGCGATCCGGCAAGACAGAAGTCGTTCGAGTTGTATCGTGCGAACTCTCGCAGCGTGACCATCGTGACCTACGACGAGATTCTTGAACGACTAAGACTCCTTCGCAACTTCCTCACACCGGCGTTACCCGCAGCCGAGGATGTCTGATCGAGATGGCACGTCCACCCGCGTGGAGGCACCGCTCGACGAGGCTCGGCGACAGGCGCTTGTCGCGATCGACTCCCGGTGATCGACGCAGCTTCAGCGACTTCATCGTCCACATCCATCTCGCGTGGCAGAACCTGCTTCACGCTGACCGGATGCGCCGAAAGGCTGAAATCTTCTACCGTGAGTCAGGCGGTCGGCGCCTCTTCAAGCGAAACCCCGACGGCTCGAAGAAGACCTGGGACCTGAGCCAGTGCCTCAGGCACGAGTTCAAGGACAACGACCCGATCAGGGCCAACGTCGAGTTCGTCGTTGGGCTGCGCAATCACGTCGAACACCGCTTCCAGGACTCGGTCTTGGTTGCTACAGCCGCACAGGCACACGCCTGCATCATCAACTTCGAGGCGGAACTCGTACGCAGGTTCGGCTCCCGCGAGACGCTGGGTTCGGAACTGAAGTTCCCCGTCTTCGTGCAGTCGCTCAGCCCTTCGAGGTACGAGGAACAACACAACCTCCGACGCGGACTGCCGACCACGGTTTCTACCTTCATCACTGAGTTCCAAGCCGGTCTTCCCGACGAGGTGCGCAGTGACGAGCGATTCGCCTACCGACTCCTGCTGCTTCGGATGAAGGGACCAAAGACGGAGGCAGACCTCGCGCTCAACTTCGTGCGACAGGAAGACCTCAGCGAGAAGGAACTTCAGGCGCTCCTCGGGCAGGAAGGCAGCGTGATCGTTGCCGAGAAGTACCGCGAAGCAGTGCATGGCGATGAGATGTTGCCTAAGGCGGCTGCGGCTGCGGTGGAGCAGCGCATTCCGTTCAAGTTCAGAGTCAACGACTTCACCGCCATCCGGAAGGCGTGGCAGATCGGCCCGGCCAAGAGTGGTGACAAGGAGCAGTTGCCGAAGTCGGACGGCTACTGCGTCTACTCGCCCGCGTTCAAGCAGTTCGTCTACCGGCCGAAACTCGTCGAGCGGATAGTCGGAGCGATCGATACTGCCGAGAAGTACCAAGCCATACTTGGCCGGTCACCAACGTTGAAGGGGACGGACGGAGGCTGAGCGGGCACCCACAAGATCGAGTGCCCGTGCGGAGTGCAGTGGCAAGACTCCGTTGCCGAGCGCAGTGACTTGCTGGTTCTGAGTCAGGTCGCTGGCATCGGTGACCCATCCAGTCTGCAAGCCCATCAGCCACTCCACGAACGCGGTGCTGGGCGGGGGCCGTCGGCATCGTTCAGGAGGGCAGTGGCGCTGGCGCCGGGCGTCCGGTGATGTGTTCCCAGCGGGCGATGGCGTCGGCGTAGCGTCCCCAGCGCTGAACAGCCCGTCGATTAGGGACCACAGGGTCTCCGACTCGGCTCTCCTCTTCGGCGAGCCAGCCTGTCCGTGGAGGGCGAAGTCGATGATCTGGAGAGACAGTGCGATTGTCCCTCGTCTCGCTCGCAGGTGGTCGAACGTTCTCCCGCCGCGCGATGAGTCCGTCGCCAGTGCGGGGCGGAACAGTACGCCGGGCGAGGGGGAAGATGCGGAAGCGTTGGTGAGGAGCGCCGTCAAGGGAAGCCGGTAGGCCGATCCAGCGCGTCCAGCCGCAGGTCGGCCAGATCGCCGAGAACGGCGCCGGCCTTGTATAGGTCGAGTTGCGTTGTCGCGCAGATGCCAGCTTGCAGTCCGGGGTCCGACTCCACGCGGTAGAGGTTCTCGACTCCGTCGACGTTGTTGGGTTCGAAGAAGGCCGACGCCTTGACGGTGCCCAGGGATGTAGACAGCTCGGCGGTGGTTCGCACGCAGGGATTAGGCGCGGACTTCGTCCACTCGGTTGATCGGACGCCCTGAAGCGAATGCGCGGATGTTGTCGCCGATCATGGAGACCAGACGCTGCCGCGTCTCCAGGCCACGCCAGCCCATGTGCGGCGTGATGATGACGTTGTCCATCGTGTACAGCGGGCTCGCATCGTCCAATGGCTCCACCTCCTGCACGTCCAGACCGGCGCCGGCGATGACACCGTCGTTCAGCGCCTGAATCAGGGCCTTCTCGTCGATCAGCGCGCCCCGGGCCGTATTGATCAGGTAGGCGCTCGGCTTCATCATCGCCAGTGTCTCGCTGTTAATCATGTGCCTGGTCGACTCATTCAGCGGGCAGTTGAGCGAGATGAAATCGCTCTTCTCGAAGACCTCGTTATTGGTCGTGAAGTGGATTCCGTCCACATCGTCCCGTGCGGTTCTGGTGGCAACGAGGATCTTCATGTCCATGGCCTGCGCAACCTTGATGATCTGCCGGGCGATATTCCCATAGCCGATCACGCCGAGCGTCTTTGCGTTGACTTCCACGTGGTCGACCATCAGGTGCTTGTGGAAGTTGTCGTGGTTTCCCTGCGCGAGCATCCGGATCTGCTTCTGCAACGAGCTGGCCAGGCTCAGCATCAGCAGAATCGCTGTGTGTGCCACGCGTTCGCTGCTGTACGCGGGGATATTGCACACCATGATGCCTTTGTCGCGCGCCGCGTCCAGGTCAATGTTGTTGTACCCGGTGCCGGCCTCGCAGATCATCTTCACGCTGTCGGGGAACTGACGGATAATGTCGCCGGCGACCTTCATTTCCTTCGTGACGACGATGGTGAAACCGTCGACCCGCTCCAGAATCTTGTCCTCCGGTGTCTCGTCGTAAATCACCACGTCCGAGGCGATCTGGTTGTAATCGACCTTTCCGTCATAGTCCACCAGGCTGGCGTTCAGTACGACGGTCTTGTCATCCATGATCAGATCCCCCTTTGGAATGTGGCTCCTTTGTCGAAACTCGCCCTTGAAGCCCCGGTTAGTCCAAGCGACTCTACTCCGCTTACCCCCTCCCGTTTCGACCTGGCTGCCTGCCGTTCCGGCTTCGCTTCGAAGGCTCCCGTGCGCAGATCGAGGCACTCGACCTCAGGCGGGGCTGTCGCTGCTGGCCGCCAGCAACGGCACCAGCACATCGCTGATCGGTGTCGCAATGCCGTGGGCACGTCCGCGGCGCTGCATGACGCCGTTACGGATATCCCACTCGAGCGGCCGCCCCGCCTCGCGGTCGGCGAGGATGGAGCTGCTCATGTCGGCCGGGGAGGTCTGGAAGACTTCGACGATCTGCTGCGGCACGTCGTCGCCAAGTACTGCGCCCTCGGCCCGCGCCACCGTCAGGCACTCCCGCAGATATGCCAGGGCAAGCTCGGCGATATCCGGCCTGGTGAACATCCCGGAGCGGCGGCCCGTGAGGACCATGAACCCCGCGACCGCGTTCTGCAGCAGCTTGCGCCACGCCACCGACGTGAAGTCGCCGGCCAGTTCGACGGCGCACCAGCTGCCGCGCAGCGCATCCAGCACCACACGGGACTCCGGCCTGTCCGGCAGTGTCACGTGTGCTTCGTCACGCAACCAGATCGAACCGTCGGGCTGCGGCTCGGAAGGAAACCAAACGACAGCCGGGATGACCCTGGCCGCACCGGCATAAGGCCGGACGATCGACTCTTGCTCCACACCGTTCTGCAGCACGCAGACGACGGTGTCAGGGCCGCACAATGCCTTCAGCCACGGCGCTGCTCCCTCGACCTGAGTCGCCTTCACCGCGAGGAAGACCAGATCAACGGTTCCACCGGCCTGCGCCGGGTCGGTCTGCACGGGTCCCGGCACCACGATGCGGCCGTGCGACGTCTGCAGCTCGAGCTGATCACGCGCAGTCCGCCCACAGATCCTCGGGCGACGGCCGGCCTCGTACAGCGCCGCAGCCACGGTCGTACCGATCGCGCCCGGACCCACAACCGCAACGGATGGACTCATCGACATCGTCATCTCCCTTGATCAATCCTCGGACGCCCACAGTAGCCTCGACCGGCCGACCGGGGCCGTCGGGTCCGGCCGCCATGGTGAGTTTCTTTCCGCGTTCTGGCTGCTGGTTCCCGGCGCGCTCGGGTTGGTCGGCATTCGGTGACAGAACCCGAATGGCTCACCCGGGGCGACCATCACGGCTGGCGTGGCTGGCTGATCTCGCTGATCGTCGGTGTGGTCGTGGGCATCCTGCTCGCCCCATCGGCGATCACCGGGGTGTTCATCGGGATCGCTTTCACCTCCACCGCGCTGGGTACCCTGATTCCGGTGCTGCGCGACGAGGGCGATCTGCATTCACCATTCGGGCGGGCCGTGACCGCAACCGGCGCGGCCGGCGAGTTCGGTCCGCTGCTCGCGATCTCGATCTTCCTGGGTGGACGCAGTCCGCTCGCCGGAATGCTGGTGGTAGCCGTCTTCGCGATCATCGCAGGCGTGGCGATCTGGCTCGCCTCACGCTCGTCCCTTCCGGTCTTCAATCGGATGATGACGCTGACCCTGCACACCAGCGGCCAGTTCGCCATCCGCACCGTCATTTTCCTGCTCGCCGGTTTGTCGGTGCTGAGCATCGTGCTGGGCCTGGACATGCTGCTGGGTGCCTTCGCTGCCGGCGTCCTCAGCCGAGTGCTGTTGGCCGGTTCGGCGCCCGCCGACCGCGAGATGGTCGAGGCGAAGCTGGAAGCCGTGGGCTTCGGCTTCCTGGTGCCGGTCTTCTTCATCATGACCGGTGTCACCTTCGACCTCAACGCCCTGATCGCCGCGCCCAGGCTGATCGGCCTGCTGGGGTTTGCGGTGGTGCTGCTGTTGATCATCCGCGGCATCCCGGCGCTGCTGGCCGTACCGCAAGGCTCAACAGCTGCCGACCGCGCGGCCATGCTGCTCTTCGGGGCCACGGGGCTGCCCATCATCGTCGCGGTCACCGGCATCGGAGTCGAACGCGGTGAGCTCGACGCCGGTCTCGCCGCCGCGCTGGTCGGGGCCGGAATGCTGTCGGTACTGATCTTCCCGGCACTCGCGCTGGCGCTGCGTCGGCGCTCCCAGGGGCGAGCTGCTCGCCGACCCGGACGATGTCCCGATCCAGGGCTAGCGTCTCCGCCTGAAAAGGCCCGCGCGGTGCGTCCGTCCGACACGACGGACGACACCCGCTCGACGAGACTGGAAGCTATGGATGCTTTCGATGTGGTGGTGGTCGGTGCCGGACCCGCCGGCGAGAATGCGGCGGACTATGCGATCAGGAGCAGCTCGCGGACGGCGGCGCTGGTCGAATCCGGGCTCGTCGGCGGCGAGTGCTCCTACTACGCGTGCATGCCGAGCAAGGCGTTGCTGCGCCCACTGGACGTCCGCGCCGCCGCGATCCACCTCGGTGGGCTGCCCGACCACCTGGACGTGGACACGGCCGCCCTACTGGCCCGCCGGGATTCGTGGGTGAGCGACTACGTCGACCAGGGCCAGGTGAGCTGGGCCGAGGAGGCGGGAATCAGCGTCGTCCGTGGTACCGGCAGGCTGGTCGGCGAACGGACGGTCGAGGTCACCGGCCCGGAGGGCACGCGCACTCTGCACGCCCGGCACGCGGTAGTGCTCGCCACCGGCTCGCGCCCGGTCGTCCCGGAGTTCTTGAGGCCGGCCCTGCCGTGGGGCTCGCGGGATGCCACCGGAATCGTCGAGGTTCCCAGCTCGGTCGCCGTCGTCGGCGGTGGCGTGGTGGCCTGCGAGGCATCCCGCTGGCTGGCCGCGCTCGGCGCCCGGGTGACGATGCTGGTCCGCGGCCGGCGACTGCTGACGCGGTTCGAGCCCTTCGTGTCCGACCTCGTCGCAGCCGGTCTGGCCGCGGAGGGGGTGGACATCCGCTTCGGCGTCCGACTCACGGCTGCCGACCGACCCGACGCCAGCGATACCGGCCTGGGACGCGTCCATGGCGGACCGGTGCGGTTGGCGGCAGCCGACGGCAGCGAATCGATCCACGCCGAGGTGCTGGTCGCGACCGGACGCACGCCGGCACGCGACGACCTCGGGCTGGACAGTGTTGGGCTGTCCCCCGCCGATCTGGACGGCCCGCTCCCGCAGTGGCTGTACCTCGCCGGCGACATCAGTGGCGCGGCACCACTCACCCACTGGGGCAAGTACCAGGCGCGACTGGTCGGAGACCGGATCGCCGCGCGGGCCGAGGGTCGCACACCACCCGCCGAGCCCCCCGGTGTGCCGGTTCCTCAGGTCGTGTTCACCGATCCACAGGTCACCACCGTCGGGCTGACCGCTGCCCAAGCAGGCGAGGCCGGTCACCGGATCCGGACCGTGCAGGTACCCGTCAGCTCGACCGGCGGCGTCATGCTGCTGCGCGACGACGCGACCGGGACGGCCCAGCTGGTCATTGACGACGAGACCAACACGGTGCTGGGGGCCACCTTCGTCGGGCCGGACCTGGCCGAACTGCTGCACTCGGCAACGATCGCCATCACCGCGAAGGTGCCCATAGACGTGCTGTGGCACGCGGTGCCCTCCTACCCGACCGCGAGCGAGCTGTGGCTGCGTCTGCTGGACAGCGACCGGGAGGCCACCCGTTAGCGCAAAGCGGGTGAGCTAACACGCGGCGGCGCGCCGAGTCCTCGTCCAGCCCGCAGAGCAGGCGGCCTATTCGTCCTTGGCTTTGGCGATGCTGTAATTCCGGAACGCGGGGAAGGCCAGCGCGATCGCCGCCATGCCGGCGACGACGAGCAGCCCACCGCCTCCGGTGGCCCAGGCAGGGCCGACGACATCGGACGCGGCGCCGTGCAGAACGTCGGCGAGCCTGGGACCGCCGGCGACGACCACGATGAACACCCCCTGCATCCGACCGCGGACCGCATCGTCGGTCGCGCTGAGCAGGATCGACTGCCGGAACGCCGCCGAAACCATGTCGCTGGCGCCACCGACCACGAGCATCCCCAGCGCAACGCCGAGCGCCACCCGGGTCTGCCAGCCGGACAGGCCGACCGCAAGACCCATCAGCGCCATCGAACCGCCCCACGCAGTCACGGCCCACAGCACCGCCGCACCCTGCCGGTGGACGCGCGAGACCCAGCCTCCGAAGACTCCGCCCAGCACCGCGCCGGCCGGCATGGCGGCATAGAGCAGCGCGAACTGGACGCCACCCTCGATGGGCCCGCCGAAGGAGACGTGCGCGATTTCGGGGAACAGCGCCCGTGGCATGCCGAAGATCATCGCGATCAGATCGACCGCGAAGCTCAGCAACAAGATCTTGTGCCCGCTCAGGTAGATCAGCCCATCGATCACCGAACGCAGCCCGGGTGCACCTGTCGTCCCCTCGACAGGCATCGGCTTCAACCGCCAGACCGCATACAGCGTCGCCATCAGGGTGATCGTGTCGATCAGGTAGAGCCAGGAGTAACCGAGCACCGGAATCAACGCTCCCCCGACCAGCGGCCCGGCGATCGCCCCGGCGGACAGCACCGTCATATTCAGAGCATTGGCGGCCGGCAACTGATCGGCCGGCACGAGCTTGGGCAAGATGGCGGTGCGCGTCGGCTGGTTCACGGCGAAAAACGCCTGCTGCAGCGCGAAGATGCCCAGCAGCAGCCAGACGTTGTCGAGGCTCAGCGCGGCCTGCGCCCAGAACAGCGCGGAGGTGACGATCAGGCCACCGGTGGTGATCTCCAGCAGCCGACGCCGGTCCATGACGTCGGCCAGCGCGCCACCCCACAGCCCCATCACGATCAGCGGCACCAGTCCGAAGACGCCGGTCAGGCCGACCATTGCCGACGAGCTCGTGATCGCGTAGATCTGCGCGGGCACCGCCACCACGGTCAGCTGGGCTCCGATGACCGTGACGATATTGGCTGTCCACAGCCGCCGGAAGTCGGGAGAGGTGAGCGGACGCGTGTCAGCGAAAATGCCGCGCAGGCGGTCCACCAGTCGGGTTTGGCCATTTGACACGCCCGCCACCGTACCCCCGCACGCCACGCCCAACTCAGTCGTCCGTGGAAACCAGCGCCCCGCCCATTCAGCCGCGCACGCGGCCGGGGCGCTGCATGACGCCGTTGCGGGTATCCCGAACCGGCCTATCGGCCGGGTCGGCTGTCAGTTCGTGGCCCGCCCGGAGATGAACGCGTACCGCAAGATACCGGCGGCCTGAACGCCGTCGGGCAGGTCTGCCCTGCGCAACGCAAGCACGCGAGCACCGGTGGCAAGCGCACGGCGGGCGATCTCCTCGAGAGCGTCATGACCCGGCACCACCGAACTACTCGCGTCCTCGAGCACCAGCGCGCCATCGTCGGTGACGAAGCCGGGCACGACGGCGCCCATGTCCACCGCGAGGGTGTCGAGAGCGCCCATGGCGGCTGCACGCGCCAGGTCACTGAGATCGGACACCGCCCGACCGCTACCCCGCAGATCAGCGAAGACCTCGGCGAGTTCCTTGAGCTCGGCGGCGTAGATGTCGTCGAGCACCGACCGCGCGGCCTGGGCCAGTTGCGCGGGGCTCTGATCGTCCGGGTTTCCGCCGATGACCTCGTCGGCAACCTGGGCGTAGCCGGCCACACCGCGATAGATGGACGACAGCGGCTCAGCGGCAGCAATGATCAGCGGCAACGATTCGCCGTTGAGTACGGGCCGCAGAGCGTGATCGACAGCGCGCGCGTACTGGGTGAGCCGTACCTTGCGTCCCTCGTCGCCCTGGATGCGGCCGTACGGTGAGCGTCCTCCGATGGAACGCGGCGACAGGAAGGCCTCGGCGTTCGGCGGGATCCCCGGTACCTCGATCTCCTGCGCGGGCGCATCGGCGCTCACCTCGATCAGGCGGGCACCGTTCTGCGACAGCGCGAGCACGAATGCCGCCTGCGGGAAGGTCACGGCGCGCAGCAACGGGGTGATAGCGAAGCGGTCGGCCACGGCCACGTACTCGGTGAGCTCATTGGCCAGCCGGAACTCGAGCACGCTGGACGGGGTCACGAAGATGGCCAGGCTGCGACCCAGATCACGCCAGAATTCGAGGTCGTCCAGCAGTGCGTAGAGATCGTCTGTCAGCGCGCGTGCAGTCTGCTTGTCGGCCAGCTGCTCCACGCGGCTGATCGCCTCGTCGAACAGTGCCCGTGCACGTAGCCGATTCTCTTCATCATTGACAGGGATGGGGCTCGTCGGAAGATAGACGGTGATGCTCAGGTCATCTCGGGCTGCGGCCAGGCGCTCAATGTCGGCGCGTGAGGGCATATCAATATGCACGGCATTCCTCCTGCTAGTGGTGACCTTTTCGACGATAGTCGAGGGCCCACCGACGCGGGCATCCCACGGAGAGGGTCATCCCCGCGGGGCGGCGTGCCTGGTCTTCTTCAGTCGGGGCCATTCAGCCCGAAATCGGCGATTTGGATCGATCCAAGGGCCCAGGTGAAGAAGACCAGGCACGCGGCGGGGTCGTTGCCGCCCCGGCCCCGCCAGTTCGTGAGGGAAATGGGAGACGAGATGGCCTGCGCCACACGTGGTTGCTCATCGATCAACGGCTCTGGCCGCCAAGGCGACGCCGGTCGCGGCGCCCGAGCCGTGGCGGCAGCGTCCCTAGACTGCTGCGTATGGTGATCGCCTTCCGGCCGGCAGCACTCGTGTTCCGTGCCCTGGCATGCGCGCTGATCGCGACGGGCCTCGTCCGGCTCGGTCGTCTGCTGTCCGGGGCACCGGACTGGAGAGTGTTCTTGTTCTAGACGGCTCAGAGCAATGTGGTCTGCCTGGCGTGGATGCTCGTGCTGCTGGTCGTGACCGCAGCGCAGCTCGCGAGCCAGGGCGCGCGAGGGGTCTCGGCGCCGTCACCGCGGCTGAGCGCGGCGGTGATGATGACGATCACGGTCACCATGGGGGTCTATCTCGTGCTGCTGGCTCCGAACGCCTTCCAGCAGTCGGGCGGCGCATACCGGCCGTTCGGCCTGACCAGCGATCTGGTGCACATCGTCGCGCCCTGCCTGATCATCGCGGACTGGCTGGCGTTCACGCCGAAAGGCAGGCTGCGCTGGTTCGATCCGCTGATGTGGACGATCCCGCCCTACGCCTATCTGGTCTTCGCGTTCACCCGCATCGCGCTCGGCGCCGACTTCGGTGTCGGGCGGATCTACCCGTATCCCTTCATGGACATCGAGGTCAACGGGCTGGGCGGTGTCGTGCTGTGGATCGGCGCGCTGAGCATCGTCCTGGTGACGATCGGCTACGGGAATTACGCGCTCGACCGGCTTCTCGCCAAGATGGCGCAGCACCGCTGACGGTGTCGCCGGTCATCTGGTGATGAGACGTTCGGGGTCGAACGCGGCCACGCTCATCGCCCATCCGGCGATGTTGAGTCCGGCGAGGATGGCGGCGAGCAGGCAGGCCACCGGCAGCGTTGCGGGAATGACGCCCATGGCCACCAGGAGGGCGACGGCGAACGAGGGCAGGCTGATCGGCATCGCGATCTGCTGTGCGCTGCGGACGTCTTTGGCCCGGGTGGAGATGATGATGCCGATCCAGATCGACCATGCTGCGACCAGCGGCGTGAAGAAGATCTGAGCGGCGATCGCTGGGCCCCGCAGCACCGCCGCTGCCGACTGTGGCTCGGCGAACACTGCGATCACGGCGACGACAAGGCCGAAGACGAGGTAGGAGACAGCCACCGAGGGGACGAGGGCAGCGAGTGCCTTGCCCAGCAGGAGTTCGTCGCGGCGCACCGGGGTGGTCAGGACGGGCTCGAGGGTGCCCTGCTGGCGTTCGCCGACGATGGCGTGGGCGGCGATCACGGTCGGCGCGACGGCCGGGATGCCGAGCATGTAGACCAGCCAGGCGCCGTGCTGGAGATCGGCCGGCGTCATGGTGAACACCTGGACCAGGGGTGTGATCAAGAACACCAACGGGATGATCGTCATCCCGGCGACCAGGGAACGGTTGCGCCGGTAGTCCCGCAGTTCCTTGCCGGCAACGGCGCGAACGCGGCGCAGGCTGATCGGGTTCATCGGTCCTCCTGACCGTCGATGCCGGTGGTGCCGCTGGTGCCGGTGGTGCCGGGGTCGACGAGCAGGAGGTAGACGTCTTCGAGGCTGTGCGGTGCCTCACCGATCGACAGCACGTCCGCACCGGTGGCGACCACGGCCCGGGCCACCGCGGGCGCGGCGACCGCGGGATCGGTGACGGTCAGCAGGTAGTCGCCCGGGCCCTGATCATGCCAGGCCCGAACGCCGGGCAGACCGCTCAACACCACGTCCGGACGGTCGAGGGGCAGCCGGGTCACGACCCGCAAGGTCTTGGCGAACAGCCGATCGCGCAGGTCGGCAGGGCGGCCGATCACCCGCAGGGTCGTATTGAGGATCGCGACCCGATCACACAGCCGCTCGGCCTCGTCCAGCCGGTGCGTGGTCAAGAAGATGGTCACGCCGCGGCTGCGCAGCCCATCGAGCAATTGGTGAACCTCGTGAGCGGCGACCGGATCCAGACCGGAGGTGGGCTCGTCCAGGAAAAGGACCTGTGGGTCGCTGAGTAGGGTGCGGGCCAGGCTGACGCGCTGCCGCAGGCCCTTCGACAGCGTGCCGCACAGGTCCTTGGCCCGATCGGTCAGGCCGACCGACGCCAAGGCCTGCGCGATGCGCCGGCCGGGATCGGGCACCTCGTACAGGCCCGCGAAATAGGCCAGGTTCTCGTTGACGCTCAGCCGCTGATACAGACCCGCGGACTCGGGCATGATGGCGATCCGGCCGCGAATGCGCGCGCCGTTGTCGGGTCGAAGCGCCAGCCCGGCGACCGTCGCCGACCCGGCCGTCGGGGTGAGAAGTGTGCCGAGGGTGCGCACCATGGTCGTCTTGCCGGCGCCGTTCGGGCCCAGAAAACCGAACACCTCACCGCGGGCGACCTCGAACGAGACATCGGAGAACGCGGTCCGGCTGCCGAATCGCTTGGTCAACCCGTGGACCGAGATGGCGGGGTCGTCCCGGCCAGCGGCGGTATTGCCGATGCCGGACGGCACCTGGGAGTCCCCGTCGGGCAGGGCGCGCGTCATAGCGGCAGCATATGCCGGGCTCGGCGGCCGTGACCGAGCCCTTCGCCACCGGCCGGCCACGCCAGAGCCCAGACCTGTCGGACTACCGGGTGATGTCGCCGTCATGGTCACCCAGCTGATCCCGGAGTCGAGCAATGTCAGTGGGCGCTCGTAACCTTGCAGATGTGACGCGACTCGACCCACCTGACGACCTGGCGACCCCCAGCACCTGGGCGCTCGGGCTCGCCTACGCGCGCGAAGGACGCGTCAACGTCTTGCATCACGATCGTCTGCGCCACGAGATCACCGCTCGCTGTCGGGGCTCGCGCAACCGCAACTACACCGTGCACGCCAGCTACGCCTGCAGTCCCGATGGTGAGCTGGTGGCGATCGACGGCTCCTGCAGCTGCCCGGTGGTCTACAACTGCAAGCACTGCGTCGCGGTGGTGGCCACCGAACTTGATCTCGCCGGTCCCGGCACCGGCAGGTCTGCGCTGCCGGGCAGATCGGGCGGTCGCACGCAGGCCCTGCTCAGTGAGCTGCCTGCGATCGACTCGGAGATGGCTCCCGAGGATCTGCTGCCACCGCCGGCGCAGATCATCGGGCTGCCGGCCTGGCGTCGGACGCTGGACCGCATCTTCACACCGGTCCACGACCCACACCGCCCAGATCTTCAGCCGCTCGCGCTGCTGCTGACCTTCGAGCCGGACCCGGCGCCGGGCGACCAGTCCGGGGTGCCGTCCCGCTATGCGTCCACGGCCTTCGGACGACGGCTGACCGAACTCGGCTACGCCTTCCCCAGCAGGCCGGGGTTCGTGCATGTCATTCCCGCCCGCGCCGGCAAACGGCAGGCCTGGGTGCGCACCGGCATCTCCTGGATGCGGCTGCGGGCCAGCGAGGTGCAGAATGCGAACCCCGCCCACCTGGATGCGCTCAACGGATTGCGGCGGCTGTATGCGGATGTGGGCCCCTACCTCGGCGCGCAGGACCCGATCGCGCTCGAGAAGATCAACCACCCTGCGCTGTGGCTGGTCCTGCAGGAGATCGTCGACGCCGGAATCGCTGTCGTCGAGGACACCTCGCTGCGCCCGGTGAGCATTGAGCCCGAGCCGGCCAAGGCCGACATCGAGATCACCCAGACCGATGCGGGCGAGCTGACCGTGCGCGCCGCGGTCCGCCACCCGCAATTGGACGCCGGCACCGCCACGACGCGGCTGGGTGATCCGCCGCACGGCGTCGCCTGGCGCGATGACTCGGGCGTCCACCTGGCGCGCTTCGAGCTGCCGGCGGATAGGACCTGGAAGCAGCTGGCGGCAGAACGCGACGAGATCAGCATCCCCGCGGACGACTACGAGGACTTCGTCCAGACGGTGCTGCCGCGGATCGCCCGCGTCGGATGGACGTCGCCGGACGGCAGCTTCGAGCCGCCTGCGCCGCCGGCACCGCGCCTGCACCTGGAACTCGGCATCGCCCCGACCACCGCGGACACCCTGAAGCCGAGGGCCCATCTGCGCTGGGGCTGGCATTACCGTGACGACGAGGGCCGCGGTCGCGGACCGCTGCCGTTGGAGACGACCTCGCGGGACGCGACCCGCGATCTTGACCAGGAGCGCAGCATCGCGACTGCTGTCGCCGCCGAGTTCGCGGACCTGCCCGCGGCGCTCCGGGAGCCGTCCGAGACGGCACCCCAGACCCCGCTGCTTCGCCAGGACGCGCAACTGTCCGGCATGGACGTGGTGCGGCTCACCCAGGAGGTGCTCCCCCGGCTCGAGGAACTCGGCGTGATCGTGGAGACCGGCCAGATTCCCGCTTTCCAGGAGACCTCCGGGGCCAGGATTCAGGTCGGTCTGGACAATGAGGGCAGCGGCAATGACTGGCTCGACCTGGAGATCACGGTCGAGGTGGACGGTCACGAGCTGCCGATCGCCGCGCTCATCCGGTCACTCACGCTGGGCGATGAGGCCGTCTTCTTGCCCGACGGCAGCTATCTGCGGCTCGATGATCCCGAGCTGGATCAGCTGCGGCAACTGCTCGAGGAGGCCGCGGAACTGGGCGACCAGCGCCGCTCGGGGGTGCGGGTTCCGCGGGTGCGGATGTCGTGGTGGGAGGATCTGCTCTCGCTCAACATCGTGCAGTCATCGACCGACGCCTGGTTCGACGCGCTGCGCAAGGCGATGACCAACCCGCCGCCGGTGGCCGAGCTGCCCGCCGGCCTGGACGCGCAGCTGCGTCCGTACCAGCTGGCCGGCTACCGCTGGCTGGCCGGGTTGCGGCGCTCAGGGCTGGGCGGCGTCCTGGCCGACGACATGGGCCTGGGCAAGACGGTGCAGGCGCTCGCGATGATTCTCGACGAACGTGAGCAGGCAGACCCAGATGATGCCGGGCCGGCGCCATGGCTGGTGGTCGCGCCTACCTCGGTGGTGCCGAACTGGGCGTCCGAGGCGAAACGGTTCACGCCGAGCCTGCGGGTCGTGATGATCGAGGCCACCGAGACCCGCCGCGGCGTCCCGCTCCGCGAATTGGCTGGTCAGGCCGACATTGTGATCACCTCGTACGCGCTGTTGCGGCTGGAGGCCGATGAGTACGCCGCCCAGTCGTGGGCGGGCATGCTGCTGGACGAGGCCCAGAACGCGAAGAACCACTCGTCCAAGGTCTTCGCTGCAGTGATGGGCGTCGGCGCGCCGATGACGTATGCGATCACCGGCACCCCGATGGAGAACAACCTGGGCGAACTGTGGGCGATGTTCTCCCTGACCGCGCCGGGTCTGCTGGGCAGCCCGAAGCAGTTCCGAGAGGCGTTCCGTCGTCCGATCGAACGCCAGGACGATGCGGACGGGCAGCGGCTGGCGTTGCTGAGGCGCCGCATCGCCCCGTTCCTGCTGCGCCGGACGAAAGATCAGGTCGCGCTCGACCTGCCACCCAAGCAGGAGCAGATCATCCAGGTCGATCTGGCGCCGGCCCACCGGCGGATCTACGACCGGCAGCTGCAGCGGGAGCGTCAGCGGGTGCTGCAGCTGACCGATGACATGGACCACAACCAGATCGAGGTGCTGGCTGCCTTGACCCGGCTGCGTCAGTTGGCGATCGACCCCAGCCTGGTCGATCAGGGCGAGACCGAGATCAAGGCGCCGTCGTCGAAACTGGACGCCTTGGTGCCCCTGCTGCAGGAGGCCGCCAACGAGGGGCACCGCGTGCTGGTCTTCAGCCAGTTCACCCGCTATCTGCGCAAGATCGCGGCCCGGCTCGACCACGAGAAGATCGGGTACTCATATCTGGACGGCACCACAGCGCACCGTCGCGATGTCATCGACGGCTTCACGCAGGGCGACGATCCGGTCTTCCTGATCAGCCTGAAGGCAGGCGGAGCCGGCATCAATCTCACCGAGGCCGACTATGCGATCCTCGCCGACCCCTGGTGGAACCCGGCGGTGGAGAACCAGGCCGTCGACCGGACGCACCGCATCGGCCAGACCCGGCCGGTGCACGTCTACCGGATGGTCTCGCGCGGCACCATCGAGGAGAAGGTGCTGGCCTTGCAGGACGCCAAGCGGGAGCTGATCTCGGGCGTGCTCGGTGCCGACACCGACGAGGCTGCCGGTGACGTGCCGGTACCCGGACGCGGTGGCCGCCTGAGCGCCGAGGACGTCCGGATGCTGCTGGGCTGATGGGCCTTGGTGGTCGTCGAGTGTGGCCGCCAAGGGCGCAGTTCAGGCCGAGCAGAGTGGCACCCTGGGCACAGGTGAGGCTCTGATTGTGCTCGCGGCTGCGCGCCCGCCCTCGCCCCCAAGAACGCGCCTACGTTCGGATCGCATCGAACGCGGTAAGGGTGGCCAGGACCGCCTCGGCTGCCTCCCGTCCCTTATTCTCTGGCGAGTCCGGCAGCCCGGCCCGAGCGAGGGCTTGCTGCTCGGTATCGCAGGTGAGCACGCCGAAGCCGATGGGCGTCCCGGTCCGGGTCATCACGTCGATGATGCCCTGGGTTGCGCCCGCGCAGACGTAGTCGAAGTGGGGGGTGCCTCCCCGGATGACGACTCCCAGCGCCACCAGCCCATCGAAGTGGTCGGCAAGCTGGCGACAGGCCACCGGCAGCTCGAAAGTGCCGGGCACACGAACCACCGTGGCCGCGGCGCCGGCGTCCTCCAGCGTGGAGACCGCGTTGTCGACCAGGGCAGCCATGATGACGTCATGCCACGACGATGCCACGACGGCTATGCGCCGTCCGGTGCCGTCGACAGTGAGGATCGGGGATCCGGAGCCGGCCATCATGCCCCCTGACAGACGACCGGCGTGGCGGGCAGGCGGTGCCCCATGCGGTCGCGTTTGGTGGACAGGTAGTGCAGGTTGTCGGGATTCGGCGCCACGACAAGCGGACGCAGACCGGTGATGTCGATCCCCGCCGTGCGGAGTCCATCGGCCTTTGCGGGGTTGTTCGTGAGCAGTTCGACCCGCTGCACGCCTTCGGCGGCCAGAATGGCAGCGGCCGCGCCGTATTCGCGGGCGTCGACCGGAAGTCCGAGCAGGATCTGGGCGTCGACGGTGTCGGCGCCTTCATCTTGCAGAGCGTAGGCCGACAGTTTCGCGAGCAGCCCCACCCCACGGCCTTCGTGGCCGCGCAGGTAGACGACAACCCCACCCTGATCGGCGATCAGCGCCAGCGACTGGTCGAGTTGCCGGCCACAGTCGCAGCGGCGTGAACCCAACGCATCTCCGGTGAGGCATTCGGAATGGAGCCGGACCAAGGGCGCCTCGCCGGACGCGGCAAGGCCGCGGGGGCTGATCAGTGCGAGGTGCTCCGCGCCGGTGCGCAGGTCGCGGTAGCCGTGCAGCGCGAACACGCCATGGGCGGTCGGCAGCGTCGTCGTGGCGACCAACTCGACGCGGTCGTGCAGGTCGCGCCAGGCGACCAGCTCCGCGATGGTGATGACCGGCAGGTTCTCGCGCTCGCCCAGAGCGAGGATGTCGGGCGTCCGCAGTACTTCACCCGAGTCGTCGACGATTTCGCCGATCGCACCGACCGGTGGCAGCCCCGCCAGCCGGCACAGGTCGACGGCTGCCTCGGTGTGTCCGACGCGCTCGAAGACTCCCCCCGCCTTGGCGCGCAGCGGCAGCACATGGCCGGGGCGGATCAGATCGGACGCCTCGGCGTCCGGGTTGCCCAGGACGCGCAGCGTGGTGGCTCGATCCGCCGCGGAGATCCCGGTCGTGACTCCGGCCGCGGCGTCCACGCTCACGGTGTACGCGGTCCGCAGCGGGTCGGCATTGTTCGGCACCATCAGGGGCAGCCCGAGACGGTCGGCCCACTGGTTCGGCATCGGGGCGCAGAGATAACCCGAGGTGTGCCGCACCATCCACCCGACCCATTCCGATGAGGCGGTGGCCGCGGCCACGATGGCGTCTCCTTCGTTCTCGCGATCGGGGTTGTCGAGGACCAGGACGGGACGCCCGGCGCGCAGGGCGTCGAGCGCTGCGGGAATGCTCGCGAACTCAGCCACGGGTCACCTCCTGCGCTGCGCCGGGCTCGAGGTGGTCGAGGTGGGCGACGACGTACTTGCCCAGGATGTCGGCCTCAAGGTTGACCACGGTGCCCACGGCGGCGGAGCCGAGGTTCGTCGACGCGAGCGTGGTCGGGATCAGCGAGACCGTGAACCGGTCAGGCCGGATGTCGTAGACGGTGAGGGAGACACCGTCGACGGCGATCGATCCCTTCTCCACCAGATAGCGCCGCACATGTGGTGGGCAGGAGATCTCGACGACCTCCCATTGGTCGCCCGGCGTTCGGGACAGGATCTCACCCGTGCCGTCGACATGTCCTTGGACGACGTGCCCGCCGAAGCGGCTCGAGGCTGCCATCGCTCGCTCCAGGTTGACCTGGTCGCCGGGCGTGAGCCGGCCGAGGGAGGTGCGGCTGAGTGACTCGGCCATGACGTCAACGGCGAAGGTGTCGCCGTCGAGTGCGGTTACGGTGAGGCAGGTGCCGTTCACGGCGATCGAGCTGCCGGCGGTGGCGTCGGAGGTGACGAGCCGGCCGCGGACGGACAGCACGGCGGAATCGTCCAGATGACGGACCTCGGTGACCTCGCCGAGCTCCTCAATGATGCCGGTAAACATGTTCACTCCTTACTGGGGTTGATCTGACTGGTTCTGGATGCGTCGGAAAGCGGGCGAAGGGTCAGCCGCACGTCGTCGCCCAGCCGGGTCACGCCGGCGAGGGCGTAGCGGCGAATGCCGGCCATGGAGGTGACACCGAGGTCACCGATCATCGGCGCACCCGATCCGAGCAGGGCGGGCGCGATGTAGGCGATGATCTCGTCGATCAGGCCGGCGGTGAGGAAGGCTGCTGCCAGGGTGGCCCCGCCCTCGAGCAGGGCTCGGTGGATGCCTTGCTCGTGCAGACGCGCGAGGACGGCGTCCGGGTTTGCGTTCAGCAGCAGCGTGGCTGCCTCCGGGGAGAGGACGCGGGCGTTGGCGGGGATCGGGCGGCGTCCGATGACCACCCGCAACGGCTGCTTGGGCGCGAGTGTGGCATCAGGGCCGCGGACGGTGAGGTGGGGATCGTCGGCGAGCGCGGTGCCGGTGCCGATCAGGATCGCCCCGCAGCGGGCGCGCAGCTGATGGACATCGGCCCGCGCTGGTGCGCCGGTGATCCAGGCCGATGTGCCGTCGGCTGCCGCGGTCCGGCCGTCCAGGGTGGCGCCGACCTTCCAGGTGACGAACGGGCGGCCATGGATCGCTGAGAACGTCCAGGTCCGGTTGAGTGCGGTCGCTTCGCCGCCGAGAATGCCGCCGATGACGTCGACGCCATTCGCGGCCAGGCTTGCCGCGCCACCGGCCGCGCGCGGGTTCGGGTCGGCCTGCGCGTACACCACCCGCCGGACCCCGGCGCGCAGCAGCGCCTGGACGCAAGGGCCGGTGCGGCCGTGGTGGTTGCAGGGTTCCAGGGTCACATAGGCGGTCGTGCCGGCAGCATTCGAACCCGCAGCGTGGAGGGCTTCGACCTCGGCGTGTGGTGTTCCGGCGCCAGTGTGCCAGCCCTCGCCCCGGATGAGGCCGGCGTCGTCGACCAGCACGCAACCGACACGAGGATTGGGGTCTACTTCGGGGGAACGGGCGGCAAGCTCAAGCGCGCGCCGCATCCACTCCTCATGGTGCTCGCCGGACATTCCCGCCGGCTGCCGCTGCCGTTTCATCTGCCCTCCGTCGTCTCTGGAGACGACTCCGGGGCAGGACAGGCAGGGATTCGGGGACGCACTATTGGTGCCGGCGACAAATCCGCCGGCGCGCAGCAACGCCACGAACCGCGTGCGCCTCCCATCCGGACTTTAACCGTCGGCGCCGGAATTCCACCGGCTCAACCATTGGCTCGCGAGGAGCCGCTGGGTCGCGGACTATCACCGCCGGTTCGGACTTTCACCGACCCCGGAGCACGTTCTTTCCGTGCACCCTACCAGAGTCTGCTCAGGCGGTCCGCGCGGGGCGAGCAGAACCAACCCGGCATGGGAGACCCCGGCACACCCTATGTGAGAACCTTGAGCGCGCCCACGACCAGATCGTGCGCATAAGGGGCGGCGACCTGGTTCAAGAAGACCGGGAAGTCGACGGTGGCATTGTGATCGGCGCGATCCGAGATGGTTCTGGCCACCGCAAACGGGATTCCCGCGGCAGCGCAGACCTGGGCAACCGCGGCACCTTCCATCTCCACCGCGAGGGCATCGGGGAGTTCTGCGCGTAGCTGGGCCGAACCCTCGGCGGTGGCGACGAACAGGTCCCCCGAGATCACCAGGCCGGGATGCACCGCGGGCTCTCCGAAACCGAGCGCGGACAGCTCGGCGCGGTGCGCCGAACAGGCGCCGACCGCTGCCGCCGCGAGTGCCGCAGTGAGGTAGGCGTCCACGGGAATGCGGGCCACTCCCACGACGGGCGATACCCACCGGTCCCACAGCGGACGCGCATCCAGGTCGTGCTGCAGCAGCTCGGTGGCGATGACCACATCTCCGGGATTCACATTCGGCCCGAGGCCTCCGGCGGTGCCGACCAGGATCATGCCCGTGACCCGCTCGGCGAGAATCGCTGCGGTGGCCGCCGCGGCTACCTTGCCGACACCCGAGCGCGCCAGCAGCACCTGCCGACCCGCGAGGGTGGCATGCATGAGCGTGATGCCCGCCACCGTCTCGGTGCGGATCTCGCCCTCGCCGCGCGCGGCCTCCACGATCGCCGACAACTCTTCGGGCAACGCTGCGATGATCGCGAGCATGTCATCAGCCTCCTTGGCTCAGCTGGCACCATCATGGCACCCCGGTCGAGCCCGGAAATCCGGCATCCCCACCGGGGCTGCGGACCCGAGCGTGCCTCATCTTCTTCACTTGAGCCCCAAACTGCCGAATTGGCCAGTTTGGATCGATCTAACGCCCCAGGTGAAGAAGATCAGGCACGCTCTTGCATCGAGCCGGGCCCGGTCAGGCCTGCTCGGCCTGTCTCCGCACCATCTCGGTGATCCAGACCGGCGCGAACGGAGAGGTACAGCCGGGCGAGGTCGGATAATCCTTCAGCACCTCCAGGCGCTCCCCGATCTCCAGTGCGCGGGCGCGATACTCGGGGTGTTCGATGCCGATCTGGGCCAGACAGGCGTTCATGGCCCACTGCAACCGCTCGGGGGCGTCGGCCATCTGCGCCTCGATCAGGTCGAGCAAACCCGCCAGGTCGAGCCCTTCCGGCTTCTTCACCACCCGGTCGGCGGTGAGCGCCCAGCCGGCGCTGGCGATCACCGGATCCGGATCGTCGAACCAGCTCACCCGCAGCGCCTCGACGTGCGGCGACTTCTTCACAACGTAGTTCACCAGCCAGTCCTGCACCTTCGGCACCCGGGCATCACGCAGCATCGCGTCCAGCTCGTCCTGGCTGAACGATCGGGGACGGCAGATCAAGAGCGCGAGCAGGCGGGCAGCGCTGTCACCGGTGGCCCACAACTGGCCAGCGAACTCGTGGCGGGTCTTGATCCGCTTGGCCAGCGCTCTCAGCTTGGTGAGGTTCACGCCGTGATCGTCGCCATACCGCTCGTTGACCGCCCGGATCTTCGGATCTTCCAGCGAGGCCAGCTCGGCCATCACCTCGGTCAGAGTCATCTCGCTCATGCCTCAAGCATCACGCATGCGCAAGAAACGTCCTAGACCCCGAAACTGGATTTCCCGCGCGCCGACCGGCATGCTGCCAATAGCTTTGAAGCAAACAAACCCACGGGAGCGCCGACCATGGAAGACATCCGCCTGATCGCGTCCGATATGGACCACACGCTGCTCACCGAAACCAGCGAACTGCCTCCCGATTTCCACAGCTACGTCGATCGGCTGAATCAGGCCGGCATCGTCTTCGTCGCAGCCAGCGGACGCCCGCTGTTCACGCTGCAGACCATGTTCCCGGCCGGCGGCCCCGGCCTGGGCTACATCGGCGACAACGGCGGGACCGTCAGTTACGACGGCGAGGTGCTCTTCGAGAGTCTGCTGTCCACGGCTGACTACCAGGCGATGATCGCCCTCACCCACCAGCAGACAGCCGGCGTCCCGATCATCTGCGGCATCGAAACCGCCTATGTCGCCTCCGCGCACCGGATGCACGAAGAGTTCCTACGCACCTTCTACTCCGAGATCACCTTTGTCGACGACCTCAGCGTCATCGACGCGGACGCCGACAAGTTCACGGTCTACTTCCCGGGCGGCGGCGCGATCGAGATCTGCGACGACCTCTATCGTCCGGCCTACGACCGGGACTTCTCGGTCACCATCGGCGGGGTGGTGTGGGTCGACATCATGAACCCCGGCGTGACCAAGGGCAGCGGGCTGCGCGTGCTGGCTGATCGGCTGGGCCTGAACCCTGGGCAGATGATGGCTTTCGGCGACACCTACAACGACATCGAGATGCTGGACGAGGTCTACTACAGCTATGCGGTCAGCAACGCCGAGCAGGCGGTCCGCGATCGCGCGCGTTTCATTACCGGGTCGAATGACGAATACGGCGTGGTGAGCGTCATCCGCGAAGTGCTGTCACAACGAGGAGGCTGCTGATGGACAAGATCGACTTCAAGAAGACCCTCGACTCGTATCAGGCCAAGCGCGGGGTCTTTCGCCTCGTCGAGGTCCCACCGCTGCACTACCTGATGATCGACGGCCACGGCGACCCGAACACCTCGCCCGCCTTCGCAGAAGCCATCGAGACGCTGTATCCGATCGCCTACAAGCTGAAGTTCGCCAGCAAGCAGGGACTCGGGCGTGACTACGTCGTCCCGCCGCTGGAGGGCTTGTGGTGGGCCGACGACATGGACGCGTTCTCGAACCGCGACAAGTCCCAGTGGGATTGGACACTGCTGCTGCTGGTTCCGGACTGGATCGACCAGGCCATGGTCGACGCCGCGGTCGAGCAGGTGGCCGCCAAGGATCCGCCCGCGCGGCTCGGCGATGTCCGCTTCGACCTGCTGGACGAGGGGTTGTGCGTCCAGACGCTGCATATCGGCAGTTTCGACGACGAGGGGCCGGTGCTGCAGAAGCTGCACGAGGAGTTCATTCCCAGCCAGGGCCTGCGGCCGATCGGACACCACCACGAGATCTACTTCAGCGATTTCCGCCGCACCGCACCCGACAAACTGCGGACGCTACTGCGTCAGCCGGTCGCGCAGGCCAGCAGCACCGACTGATCCAGAGCCGCCGCCAACGGTACGATCACCGCGGCCGAAACCCGCTCACGCACCGCATCGGCCAGCCCGGACATCGCGCCGCAGCCGAGAACCACCGACGCCGCGCCGGCCGCGGCGATCTCGGTGACCTCGGCCACCAGGCAGCCGAGCGCGGCGTTGCTGCCGGTCTCGTAGTCGCGCCGCAGTGCGCCGCGAGCCACGATCAGGTCGCCGGTCAGTCCATAGCCGGCGGCCTGTTCGACCTTGTCCGCGACGATCTCCTCGGTGACACACAGCACGCCCCAGCCCTCACCGGCCGCGGCGAGCTGCATTGATGCCCAGCCCATTCCGACCACCGGCCGCCGGTCCTGCACCGCCCAGCCGTCCGGCAGCCCCGGATCGCCGTGGCAGGCGATCACCATCGCATCGAATCCGTCGTCGGCGAGCCGGGCGATCCGCTGCCATATCTGTCCGGCGACCAGCTCGTTGTCCGCCTGGGTGACGAGCAGTTCCGGAGCCTGCGGCAACGACTCGGTCACCACCTCGTTCCCGCTCGCCGCGGCCCAGTCGCCGGCCACTCGGGACAACACCCGGGTGGTCGCCCGCGACGAGTTCGGGTTGAGGACCAGGATTTTCACGACCGGTTGGCGAAGCTGACCGCGCACTGGAACAGCACGTTGATGCCGTCCGCGCAGGCCTTCGGCGTGGAGTACTCCCGCGGATTGTGGCTGATCCCGTCGTACTTGCCGGGCACGAAGACCATCCCGGTCGGGCAGATCGCGGCCATCTCGCCGGCGTCATGGCCGGCCCCCGACATGATCCGGCGGTTGCTCAGCCCGAATCGGTTCGCGGTGGCCTCCACCTCGTCCATGACCTCGTCGTAGAACTGCACCGGCGGGGTGTGCGCGGTGATCTCGGAGGCGATCGTCACCCCGGTGCGCTGTTCGACCTCGCGGCAGTAGGCCAGCAGATCGGCACTGGCGCGCTGGATCGCATCCTCCTCGGGATTGCGCAGGTCGATGGTGATGACCGCCTCGCTGGCGACGATGTTCACCAGATTGGGTGCGGTGTCGAAACGCCCGACGTTGGCCAGCAGCGCACCGTACCGCCCCGACTTCACCATCTCGTCCAGCTTGACGGTCACCAGCGCCGCGGCCAGGGTTGCGCTGTGCCGCAACGCGTCCGGGGTCGTGCCGGCATGTGCGGCGCGTCCGCGGATTGTCAGCCGGTGCCACAAGATGGCCTGCACCCCGGTGACCACACCGATCTCGTAGCCGCCTGCTTCCAGGATCGGACCCTGTTCGATGTGGCATTCCAGGTAGTGAGCCGGCGGTGTCACGGGCACCGCGACCGGTCCGACCAGGCCGTGCCGGTCGAGTTCGGCGCCCACCGAGATGCCGCCGGCGTCGGTCAACGACCGGGCCTGCGCCTCAGTGATCCGTCCGGCCGCGACCGCGCTGCCGAGCATGTCGGTGCCGAAGCGGCAGCCTTCCTCCTCGGTCCAGATCGCCAGTTCGATCGGACGCAGGGTTCGCACCTCTTGGTCGTTGAGCGTCCGGACGACCTCCAGCCCGCCGAGCACGCCCAGGCAGCCGTCGAAGCGCCCCGCCGTCGCGACGGAGTCGACGTGTGAGCCGATCACCACCGGGGCGAGGCTGTCGTCCAGCCCCGACCGCCGGGCCCGCACGTTGCCGATCCGGTCGAGCGTGACCTCCAGCCCGGCATCACGGAACCAGGAGAGCACGAGCTTGCGTCCGGCGACATCCTCGTCGGTCAGGGCGAGCCGCCGCACCCCGATCAGGCCGGTCTCGTCGTCGAGGTAGGCGCCGATCTCACCCAGTGTGCTGAGCGAGTCCCAGAGCCGGTCCTGGTCGATGCGGACGGTGTCGGTCGCCTGCTGCTCAATAGTCATCGTCGTCACTCCTGATTCCCGCCGACCACCCGGCGATAGTTTGCTGAGTCTGTGGGGCCTTCGGTGAGGAAGACCAGGACGGTGTCGTCGCTGGTCAGGCCGAGCTCGTCGAGATTGCCGAGCAGCCCGCCCAGCCCCGCGGCCCCGCTCTCGCCTGCGGCGATGCCGTCCCTGGCGAGCAGCCGCATGGCCTGCTCGGTGGCGGCGTCGTCGATCACGCTGAAGGCGTCGAATCCGCTGCTGACATCGGGCCAGGCCAAGTCTGATGGAGTGCCGCAGTTCAGGCCGGCCATCGCCGAATGCTGCTCGCCCTCCAAGGAGACGATGTGTCCAGCGGCAGCGGAGGCGGTCACGCACGCCGCGTCGAGCGGTTCGGCGCCCACCATCAGGCGGTTCGGACGAGGAGCGAACCCTCGGGCCACCGCCGCGGCGAACCCGCCGACGCCGATCTGCGCCGCGATGACGTCCGGCTCGGGCAGCCCGCCGGCGTCGATCAGGTCGGTGACCTCACCGACCACGGTGGCGTAACCGTCGATGACGTCTTGCGGCGCCCGCTGATAGCCCGGCCAGGACGTGTCCGAGATCACCGCCGCCGCCGGACCGGCCAGGGCGGCGGCCAGCCGGACGGTGTCGTCATAACCGACGTCGGTGACCGCGACCTCCGCTCCCTCACCGACGATGGCGTCGATGCGGTCCTGCGCGGTTCCGGCGGGCATCAGCACCTTGGCCGGCAGCCCCAGCAGCCGCGCGATATGGGCGACCGCGCGGCCGTGATTGCCGTCGGTGGGTGCTACCAGCGTCAACTCCGGGTGGCGGCCGGCCGCGATCAGCAGATCGTCGAAGCTCAACTCGGCGGCTGGGCCGAGATCCCAGCGCTCGGCCAGCTCTCGGCACACCGCCCAGGCTGCACCGAGGATCTTGAACGAGGGCAGGCCCAGACGGTTCGATTCGTCCTTCACCACGACCCTGGCCACGCCGAGCGCGTTCGCCGCGGTGGGCGCCTCACGTACCGGAGTCGCCGCGAAACCGGGCAAGGAAGCATGGAAATCGCGGCAGGCCAGGACGGGGCGCTGCACCGATGCCCGATCGGCCAGCGGATTGTGCAGCAGGTAGTTCGCGGCCAGCGCTGGTGAACTAGCGGTGAGAGACATAAACGGTCCCCTTTGTAGGACAACTAATAACAGACTGATTATGGCGAACCGTCGATTCGCTAGGTACTGTGGGGGTGCTTGCCCCCGATCCCCCGAACGCTGCGGGGACCCGCAAGCTGCGAGGAGAGTCATGGACAGTCGCGAACCACACGCCGCTCGGATCCGGCAGCGCATGCTGCTGCAAACCGAGATCCGCAATGCGATTCTCGACGATCTGATTCTGTCGGGAGAGATACCTACCGGCGAGAAGCTGCCGTCCGAAGCAGAACTGTGCGAGACCTACGCCGCGTCCCGGGTGACGGTGCGATCGGCACTGCAGTCGCTGGCCGAGCAGGGCTTCATTCAGACCCGTCGCGGCTCGGGATCGATCGTGCTGCCCCGCGCGAAGACCATCGCTTCCCATCTGACCCGGCTGGTCTCCTTCGATACCTACGCCGACCAGGCCGGCGAATCGTTCGAGACGGTCGACCTGATCATCGAGGACTGCCCCGACGACGACGCCCGACGCGACGCGTTCCCCGCCCATCAGCGGAAGAACCTCGCCCGGGTCTCGCGAGCCAAAGCTCGCCATGGTCAGCGAGTCGCCTGGATCATCGACTACGTCCCGGACGAGGTGCTGGGACGAGAACTGCTCGTCCGCGAGTTCGGGCGCACCGGATCGGTGCTCGACATTCTCATCGAGCGTGATCTCGCACAGTTCGCCGACTGCCGGCTCGAACCCGTGCTGGTCACCGCCGCACTCGCGCAGCACGTCGACGCCGCACCCGGCAGCCCGGCCCTGCAGATGAACGAGCTGACCTGCAATCGAGACGGTGACCTGGTCGACCGCAGCGAATCGTGGATGCTGCCCGGTGCCTTCGAATTCTCCTTCCGGCGCAACCGCGATTCGCTGTGAGCGGTCACGATGGGCGATGACGCTCATCGGATCGCCCCATCGCTGGGGCCGCAGGCGATGAACTGCCCCGATTGATCTCCGACCACGACACCGTCGAGCACGGCGGCCGAGCCCCGGACGAAGACATCGCGGACGCGTCCGGAGATCCGCCAACCCTCGTACGGCGTGTAGTCGACGTTCTCGTCGAGATCGGTCTGGTGCACCGTGCGGGTGCCCCGCGGGTCGTAGATCACCACATCGGCGTCGGACCCAGGCGCGAGAATGCCCTTGCGCGGATGAACCCCGAAGTAGCGGGCCGCGTTGGTCGCGTTCAGTTCGACATAGCGCTCCAGGCTGATGCGTCCGGGCTCGACACCATAGGTGTAGAGCAGCTCCATCCGCAGCTGAATTCCGGGAGCGCCATTGGGAATGGAGCGGAAGTCGTCGCCGCCGGCATCTTTTTGGCCGTGCACGTTGAAGGCGCAGTGGTCGGTGCCGATGAACTGCACCGACCCGTCGGAAACCGCCTGCCACAGTACATCTTGGTCGGCGACCTCACGCAGCGGCGGACTGATGACATAGCCGGAGACCTCGTCCAGATCGTCTCCGTTGGCCATGCCATAGCGACTGGCGTCCAGCAGCAGATACTGCGGGCAGGTCTCCGCCCTCAATGGCACCCCGCGCCGGTTCGCGCGCAGCACCTCGGTCAGCCCGTCCCTGCTGCTCAGATGCACCACGTAGCACGGCACATTGCCGGCAAGTTCGCTGATCGCGGCGAGCCGGCTGATCGCCTCGCGCTCCACCTCAACCGGGTGGGTGTGCTGGTGGTAGTAGGCATGAGTCTGGCCGGACGCGACCCTCTCCCGGGTCAGTTCGTCGATGAGTCGGCCGTTCTCGGCGTGGAAACCGATCGTGCCACCGAAGCTACGGGTCGCCTGCAGCGCCTGGAAGATCTCGTCGTCCTCGACCATCATGGCTGGGCGGTAGGCCATGTACATCTTGAACGACGTCACGCCCTGACGCGCGATAGCTGCCATCTCGTCGGCACGCCCGGCGGGCCATTCCAGCATCGCCATGTGAAAGGCGTAGTCGCACCACGATTTACCGGAGGCCTTGGCCTGCCAGTTGGCGAGTCCCTGGGCCAGCGTCTCGCCCTTCTGCGCGGTCGCGAAATCCATCACCAAGGTGGTGCCGCCGAGCACCGCTGCGCGGGTGCCGGTATTGAAATCGTCGACGGTCGTGGTGCCCTGGGTGGCCAGATCGAGATGGGTGTGAGTGTCGATGCCGCCCGGCAGCACCAGGCAGCCGCCGGCGTCGATCAGCCGGTCTCCGGGAGTCTCCGTGATTGCGCCGAGCGCGGTGATCTGCTCACCGTCGATCCGCAGATCGGTGACGGCCGACCCGTACGGACCGACGACCGTGCCTCCCCGAATGATGGTGCTCACGCCAGATTCTCCTTCCCGATGCGGATGACGCGTCCTGGCCTGGCAGCTGTGGAGGACTGACCCGTCCACACCTGCTGACCGGCCACCCATACTCCGTAGACTCCCGCGGTATAGCTGCACGGATTGGTGAACGTCGCAGTGTCGATGAACTCGTGCGGATTCAGCAGCACCAGATCAGCGCGCTGACCGGGGGCGATATGGCCACGGTCGGTCAATCCCAGCAATGCAGCCGAGCGTCCGCTCATTCGCTCGATGGCATCGGTGGCCGAAGCCAACCCGCCACGAATAGCGAAACGACCCAGGAATCGTCCGGTCGACCCGTACAACCGCGGATGCGGCGACGGGTTGAAGACCCCGTCGCTGCAGAGCAGCGATCCCGAACGCCGGTAGATCTCGTGGACGACCCGCTCGGTCGAATAGTGGTCGATCATCGCGGCGTCCAGGCTTGTCCGGGCGCAGATCTCGACGACCGCATCCGCAGGCTCGCACTTGAGCATCTCGGCGGCCTCGGCGACCGTGTGCCCGACGACCTCGTCCAGGCCGGTGGCCTGAGTGATGGTTACGTTCTCGGCACCGCAGGAACCGTAGAGGTTCTCCCAGCCGGGCAGCCCGTGGCGCATGTCCGCGGCCAGTTCGCGGCGCGCGGCACGATCCCGGACGCGGGCCAGCGCGGCCTCGGGGCCGCCGGCCATGGCCCAGGGCGGCAGCAGCGCGGTCAGCAGAGTCGAGCCCGCACCGTACGGGTATTGGTCGACGGTCAGGTCGATCTGGGTGGCTGCCGCCTCGAGCAATCCCAGCAGCTGATCGAGCAGGTCCTCGTTGCCGATCAGCTTGAGGTGCGAGATGTGCAGCCGGGCCCCGGTCTCGCGACAGGCGTCGATGAACTCGCTCATCGCGGCCAGCGATTCGCCGGCTTCGTTGCGCACGTGCGGCACCAACGGGACGCCGTACTTGGCGGCCACCGAGGCCAAGGCGCGCAGTTCGCGGCCCCTGCCGTACATGCCGGGTGCGTAGATCATTCCGAAGCTCACCGCCGCGCCGCCGGCAGCCAGCGACGCATCGGTCAGCGCCTGCATCTGGCGCAGCTCCTCGCCGGTGGCGTCGCGGTCGCCATCGCCCATCACGACCTGGCGGATCGCGCTGTGCGGGACGCAGCTGATCAGATCGGTGGCCGGGGCGCTGGCGTCCAGCACACTGAGGTACTGGTCGAAGCTGCGCCAACTCCACGCAACCAGTGAACTCGGCTCGAGGCCGGCGAGGTAGTCCCGGCGGGCGGCGACATGGGCGTCGTCCACCGGCGCGGGCCCCAGACCGTCAGGGCAGATCAATTGGGTGGTGAAGCCCTGGGAGACCTTCGCGGCCATCTGCGGTTCATCGAAGCTGCGCAGCGCGCTGTGCGCATGCAGATCGATGAACCCGGGAGTCAGCCAGCAGCCGTCACCGTAGACAGTCTCGGCGTCGGCCACCGTCGCGCCTCGGGAGACCAGGCCATCGACCCGGCCGTCGATGACCACGACATCAGCGGGGATGAATCCGGAGGGAGTATGAACGTCGGCTCCGCGGATTACCAGATCAGCCGCCATGCTCAGCGTCCTATCTCGGCAGCGGTCGGCATGGCGGAGCGTGCGTTCCACTCGGCCAGCAGTTCGTCGGGGAACAGCGCCTGACCGCTGAACTGCGGGCCGGCCAGCCGCTGATCCAGCCGGGTGACCAGCGGGGGCAGCAGATCGGCCTCGGCGATGACCTCGGTATTGGTCAGGACGTCGCGGGTCGGGCCGTCCAGGATCACCTTGCCGTGGGTCATGGCGATGACCCGGTCGGTGTGTTCGGCGACGATGTCCATGTCGTGAGTGATGACGATGATGGTGTGGCCCTCCCGGTTGAGCTCGCGCAAGAACTCCATGACCTCTCGCGACTGCCGGTAGTCCTGGCCGGTGGTCGGCTCGTCGACGATGATCACCTTGGGACGCAGCGACAGGATCGAGGCGATCGCGATCCGCTGCCGGATGCCCTTGGTCTGGAAGAAGGGATGCTCACCGAACAGTTCCTCGCCGATGCCGGCGATGCGGGCGGCCTCGCGCACCCGGTGATCGACCTCATCGGCCGACAGCTTGAGGTTGCGTGGTGCGTAGGCGATTTCGTCGTAGATGTTGTTGTTGAACAGCTGATGATCGGGGTTCTGGAAGACGTATCCGATTGAGCTGATCAGCTTGGACGAGCGCAGCCCCGCGTCCACCTTGATCCGGTCGACCAGTACCGAACCTGAGGTCGCCTTGAGGATGCCGTTGAGGCATTTCGACAGGGTGGTCTTGCCGGAGCCGTTGGTGCCGATGAGCGCGACCATCTCCTGCGGCTGGATCGAGATCGAGATGTCGTCCAGTGCCTGGGTGCCGTCGGGATAGCAGTACCCGAGGTGGTCGACCCTGATGATTGGTTCGCTCATGCTGTCTCCAGAAGTTCATTGCAGGCGGCAGTGACCTCGTCGAGGCGCACCGGGGCACGCCCGGGCGCGGACGAGATGAGGTCGAAGAAGGTGACGGTGCCGGGCACCCGGATCGAATCGCGTGCCGATGCCGGGATCTGCTGGAAGAACGTACCCAGTGGTGCGTCCACCGCGATCTTGCCGTCTTGCAGCAGGATCATCCGGTCGCAGACCTCGACCAGCTGTTCGAGGTTGTGCTCGATGACCACGACGGTCAGGTCGAGGATCTTCTTGACCTGGGCCAGCAGGGCGAAGACCCCCGCCTTCGAGACAGGGTCGAGCATCGAGGTGGGCTCGTCCAAGATGATCACCTTGGGACGCATCGCCAGCACGCCGGCGATCGCGACCCGCTGCTTCTGACCGCCGGACAGCTCGAACGGCGACTTGGTGAGTAGCCGCTGCAACCCGGCCAGCTCGCAGGCCCATTCGAGGCGTTCACCGATGACATCGATCGGCAGGCCGATGTTCTCCAGGCCGAAGGTGATCTCCTCCTCGACGCTCATAGTGGTGAACTGTGCGTCCGGATCGGAGAAGACCAATCCGACCAGGCTTGCGCATTCTGCCGCGTCGTAGTCGACGATCGGGCGTCCGAACAGATCGACGCTGCCGAGGTAGACCCCGTTGAAGCTCTGCGGGATGATGCCCTTCATCGCCGCGGCCAGGGTGGTCTTGCCCGACTCGTTGGGCCCGACGATGCCGACGAACTCGCCGCTGTTCAGGGTCAGGTTCACCCCGTCGAGGGCCCTGTGCTCGGAGTCGCCGTAGCACCAGCTGAGGTCTTTGATCGCGATCACCTCGGTCATGCCCGGCCTCCCGGGATCAGTGCCTGGAAGACCGAGGCGTCCAAGCCCAACCAGGGCGTGGCGAACGAGATGACCGCGATCGCGACGAGTGCGACGACCAGCAGCACGATGATCGTCCAGTCGAGGGCGCCCATGGTGAAGCGCTGCCGCAGCCAGTCGGGCCGCGGCTTGCCGTTCACCTTGTTGGAGATGCGCACCCCCTTGGCGAACAGACCCATCGAGATGTCCTCGCTGCGCCTGATCGACAACGAGAACAGCGGAATCAGGTTCATCGCGAAATGCTTGACCTTGCCCACCAGGCTGAGGTCGCGGGTGTCGAGGCCGCGAGCGATCTCGGCCTCCTTGATCACCGCGTAGTCCTCCAGGAAGATGCCGACCGAGCGCAGCGCCAACCCGATGAAGTACGAGACAACGAACGGGGTGCCCAGCGTCCGCATACCGACGAGAATGTCGCTCTCGCGATTGGTGCTGAAGTAGAAGATGGACGCCAGCACCAACGCGACGATCCGGCAGTAGGTGCAGAACGCCCACAGCAGGGATTCGGCGTGCACGGTCAGCGGCCCGACCTGCCAGGCCACCGTGGAGACGTCTTCCCGTGGGAAGACGACATAGGTGAGGTTGAGGATGATGAAGACCGTCACCAGCATCGGCAGGAACATCTTGAGCCTGCCCAACCTCACGTTGGCGAGCGAGAACATCGCCAACGTGAAGCCGATCACCGCCAGGTTGAATTCCGGGCGCTCGATGAACAACGGAATCAGCGAACTGACCAGATAGATGACCAGCCGGGTCGCCGGATGCACGCGGTACATCGGCGAGGCGGACGGTACATAGCCCATGATCGTCTTCTGCATGGACGGTTTGGTGCTGGCTGGGGTGGCGACCAGCCGGACGGGTGGCGCGCTGACGGCGACGGATGTCATGTGCTCGGCTCCCTGGTGCGGTGTGGACTGGTGGATCGGATGAGCTTGCTGAGGCGTGGCCTCGGCGGATCAGGCCCAGACGCGCTTCACGAAGGCCTTGCTCTTCAGCACGATCGGCGAGATGAACTTCAACATCACGGCGCCCAATACCCACGAGGCGATCGAGTTGCCGAGGAACCAGCCGATGAAGGTGACGGGGAAGGCGCCCGGGGTGATCAGGCCGAAGCCGAGAAGCACGAGGCAACCCCAGGCGGCACCGATGAGATTGGACACGATGATGCCGAAGACGGTGAAGACCATCCAGTCACGCCCGGACTTCAGGCGAGGATCGGCCTTGAGGAGCCGGAAGGCAATGCCGCCGACCACGGCCTGGGCGAGGTTGCCGGGAATGTAGGCGAGTGAGACGGGCAGCGGAGCCGATCCGGCGATCGCATTCGACAGGATCGGGAAGACGGCGCCGGCGATGCCGCCCCAGCCGCCGTACCAGATGCCGCCGACGGTCTGGATGGCCTGACCGGGCCAGAAGGCGGTGATGTAGCCGAGCGGGATCGCCAGGCTACCGAAGGTGCCGACGACGATACCGATGCCGGTGAACAGCGCCGTCATGACGAAATGGTGAAGGCCTGGCTTGCGGACCTCGCCGGGCCGAAGCGCCCAGACGTTCTCGCGCGGGCTAGCGTCGGTCGTCGGGGCGTTGGTGGCAGTGCTGGAGGACATGTCAGCCCTTTCTTGTTTGAGTTCGTGGGTCCCGGCCCGAAGACCGGAAGTTGTATGAGAACTAACAAGATAGAATCACGCCAGTCTGCGGCATGGGTTACGCAACTGTGACGATCCCGTAAAAGCGCCCCGGCCGATCTGCGGGCAGCGGGGGTGAGGTTTGCGGGTCGAGCGAGTGAGCGTCCGGACGAGCGGACGAACGGACGAGCGCACGAGCTGCCGGCGCCGTGGGCGTGGACTACGCCAGACCGCGCACAACGGCGAGAAGCGATTCCAGGGTCCCGCGGGCGAATGGGGCCGGCATCCCGTAGTAGCGGTGAGCGTCGGTGACCTCGTAGCCGCCCAGCGGATACTGCGCGGCGTCGGGTAGATAGCCCGGGCAGTCGAGGTAGTAGCCGCTCACGATCGTCCGCGACTCGGAGCCGGCGCTCAGTTCACGGTCGGCGGCCAGAAACGGCTCGCCGGGGAGGAAGGCCAGCGAGACATCCCCGAGCTGCATCCGGGCGACCGGCAGGCGATAGTCGGCCTGGCGTCCGGCTCCCGGCTTGTCGGACCAGGCGATCCACTGCTTCAGCAGACCCCGCGCCTCGCCCTCGGCCGTGCGCAGTTCGCGTTCCCACTGCCTTCGGAGCTGAGCCGGGGCTTCCATATCGATCGGAACCAGGCAGGCGTCGACGTCGGCGCGCCTGGTCGCTACTCCGGCGGACATGTCGACCGGCTGCCAGCGTCCCGCCAGCAGCGCCTCGGCCAGGGTGGTGCCGAACAGGTCGGCGTCGCTGGGGGTGCGTCCGATGTCGTGATTGCGCTGGCTGGACGCACGCTCCGAATAGCCGGCGTTGACGTCACCCGCGCACCCGGTGAGGAAGATGACCGGGCAGCCGGTGGCCTCCTGAATCCTGGTGCGCAGATAGCCCGGATAGTCGGGCGACAGATGCGTGTTGGTCGAACCGATGATGGATGGATGGCACGGATAGCTCACCAGGTAGCCGGTCACATATCCGCCGGACTTCCAGCGCAGCGCGCGCAGCTGAGCGTCCCAGGCCACCCGGCGGCGTCGGCGGTCATGAGCCAGACCGGGCATCGCCGGCTCCAGCCACTCCAGTGTGCAGCCGCCGGCCGAGTCGAGTGCCCGCCGGGCGGCGGTGGCGGCGGCGTTCGCGGCGAGCGTCCGGGCCTCCTCGCTGCACGCACCCAGTCGTCCGGGCAGGATTCCGGGACCGGAATGGGTATGAGTCGCGGTGAGGATCACGTCGTTCGGCAGCCGAGCGGACTCGGTGATCATGTCGGCGAGTTCCCGGTCGACCCCGATCACATCAAGAGCGACGATCACCTCGTCACCGACAGCCATCGCGATAGCTTCGGGCCCGGGTGTCAGTGCCGTCGCCGAATGATCTCTGCGCGCTGCGAAACCTGACATCGGCAGGCCTCGCCCGAAGCGCAATGGCTCATAACCCCACCCCACCGTCACCGCTGTGGGGCGGACGGTGGTCAGGATCCTGGGCTCGGGGGACCGATCGAACATCATTCGGTCCCCAGCTGTTGGCGCGACACGTTCGAATCGTCCCTTGTCGCAGCGTCCCAAACAAGCCCCTGCGAGTTTCAAGGTCGTGACACTTGTGTTTCACCCCCGGGGGCCCACCCGTCCCCGCACCTCGTCCACCGCCCCAGTTCGCTCGTCACAACTCCAAATGCTCGCGTCGATCTGCTCCACGGCGAGCAACTCCCGGGACGCGCGGGGAGTCCGCGCGGGACGCGGACGAGGGCTCAGGCCAGGTCGGGGCGTCCGATCTCGACCGGCACGTTGGCGGCGTGGCCCTGGGTGCGCAGGGTTTCGCGCAGCCGCTCGGTGGCCGCGGTCAGCTCATCGGGAGTGGCGTCGCCGTTGGCGTTGGCGAAGGTCAACTCGGCCTCGCCCCAGGCCGGGATCACATGCAGATGCAGGTGCGGCACATCGAAGCCCGCGATGATCAGCGCGGCCCGCGAACCCTCGAAGGCCTGCTCCTGAGCGCGCCCGATGATCGCGGCGACCTTCATCAGATGGGCCAGCAGGGCATCATCGGCCTGGGTGAAAGCCACCACCTCTTGGCGCGGCACGACCAGCATGTGTCCGTCGCTGATCGGTTCGATGGTGGCGAAGACCACGCAGACCTCGTCCGCCCACGCGAACATCCCTGAAAACTCGCCGCTGATGATCTTGGTGAAGACTGTCGACATGACTCAATGCTGGCACGTCGACCCCGGCCACGTCACCGGCCGGCGATGTGGACAACCGCCGAGTCCTGTGGATATGTGGAGAAGCACTGTGGACAACTCGCCTGCTCGCTGTGCGCGGCGTGGTGGATGACCGTTGGGAGAACCGCTCGCCAACAGCCGGTGAACAGGGGTCGACACGTCGGCTAGACCGCGGCGGCGTATCCGAAACTCGAAGCCTTGGCGGGTACCCCCGAGTTGCCGCTACCGCTCCCGTTCACGATCGAGGTGTCCCAGGCGAGATGACCGATCGCATAGGCCGACGCCTTGCCGTTGATCCCCAAGAAATCCTGATTCACGTTCGCGAGGCCATCGGCGGCCTGATGGTAGTTCGGGTCGTACGGCTGCCCGGCCGTCCCACCGAAGACCGCCTGCTCATCGTGCGTCTTCAGGTCGCCCGCCCCGGTGAACAGGCCGCCGGTCGGCACCCCCGAGTTGATGAAAGATGCGTGATCGGACGAGCCGCCCATCCTAATCGGGACCCAGGGCTGGGACAGCGAGTCGAAGCGGCCGGTGAACAGCTGCTCCACCTCACCCGACCCGGCGGGAAGGGTCTCGTCCGGGAAGTCCGAACCGTCGCCGTCATAGACACCGATGACTCCGTTCGGAGAGGCGACCATGTCGGCATTCAGGTACGCAGCGATCTGCTGAATCGTCTGCGGGTCGGAGTCAACCATCGTGTTCACCCAATGCGCCGAACCCAGCAGCCCCAGCTCCTCACCGCTCCACCATGCGTATCGCACCTTGTTGACCGGCGGTTGCCCGGAGGCCATCTGCAATGCCGTAGTCAGCAGGATCGCCGATCCCGAACCGTTGTCGTTGATCCCCGGCCCCTCCGGGACACTGTCGAGGTGTGCGCCGGCCATCACGACGTTGGCGGCATCTCCGGACTTCGTCTCGGCGAACAGGTTGTAGGTGGGGTGCGACTCGATGTTCTGCGCGAAGGTGAAGCTCAGCTGCACCTCACCGGCGGCCATCGCGGTGCGCAGTCGGTTGCCCTCGGACGAGGTGACCCCGGTGGCCGGGATGAAACCATCCCGCAGGCCACCGAGCGTCCCGTACAGCCCGCCGGACCGGTCGTTCGTGACGATCATCATGGCTGCTCCGGCCTGGGATGCCGCCCGGTTCATGTCCGCGAAGCTGCATCCGCCACGCTCGGCGATGCCGATCTGCCCGGCCACCTCGGACGGCCAGTCCGCGGCCCGGCAGCCGTGCCCGTCGGTCGCGGCCACCAGCACACCGGTGATGCCCTCGTCCGGGGTGCCGGGCGAGAAGCCCAGCGGCGCCTGATTGATCACCCGGCCGCCGGCATCGGTCAACTGCGAGTCGCCGGGGTGCGGGATCTGGATGGTGAAGTCCTGCCGGTAGACATCATAGAAACCCGTCGCCACAAGCTGGTTCTCGATCCACCCGGCGGTGGCCGGATAGCCGGCACTGCCAGGCCCGCGGCTTCCGCTCGCGTCGAGTGTCAGGGTTTCGATCTGGGCGAGCGCGGCGACCAGATCCTGCTGGCTCACCTTCGCGGCGAGTTCGGCACCGGCAGTCTCCCCGGACGCGGATTGCGCGGCAGTGGGCGCCGGCTGCTCCGAGCGCGGTCCGGCGTCCGAACCAGCGTCACCGGGAACGCCGCAGGACACCAGCACGAACGCCACGCCGATGCCGAGCGCCGCCCGGCCGATCCGAAGCCAGTGAATCATCGGGTCCTCCGCATCCAGCCGAGAGATTGGGCCCAGACTAGCCCGCCGGTCAGCACGGGAGTGAGAACGCGGTGCCGGCCACCGAACTACTCTGGAATCCATGAAGCGACCATTCCTCACCATCTTGGCCATCGTCGCCTTGGTCTTCGGATTCCTCAGCTGGCAGGGCCATCGACGAGCCCGCGCCGAGGCCGAGCTCTGGGCTGCCGCCACCGACGAGCTGTAACGCGATCTACGACTATCTAGTAATAATCGAATAATGCGCTAGAGAGCGGTCGACTCCCGGACGCCACTCGCCCAATCCAGCCGCAACCGATGCTTGGTCCCGGTCACCGTCATCTCCGACGGATTGCGCGGAACCTGGACCCCGGGCGCGTCATAGCGGGGATAATCGCAATCGATGATCTGGCCGTTGACCTTGAAATCCTTGCCCCAGGTCAGGTCGAAACGCCCGAAAGGGCTCGTCAACGTCAGACGATCACCGATCAGCCGCAGCCGGTACTGCTTCAGCTGCTCCAGGAACGCCGCGAACGAGATGTGCTCCTCCTCATCGCCGACCAGCACCGCGTATCCGGTGTGCTGGCCGCGCTGGACGATCTCGGTCTCGCTGATCAGCTCGAAAGTGTGCGTACCGAGGATGCCGATGTAGCCGCGGCCACGGCGTCCGGCCGCCCAACCGGCGCCCAACCGGGTCTGGTCGAACTGCACGAAGGGGAAGTGAATGTGCACCAGCTCCTGGCGCGGCCCCTCGAAACGGCCCCTGCGTTCGTGCAGGTTGTACTGAGCGAGCAGGACGTTGTGGTGCTGCGCAACATCGGGATTGATGCCATTACCCTCCCAGTTGCTCGGAGTGGCCGGCCGGTTCTCCAGGTTCAGCTGGGACGACCCGGGGTGCGTCCCGAAGACCTCGATATCCCCGGGCAACGACGCATGCCAAATGTGCTGCTGATCACCGAAACCGCCCGGCCGGTAACGCTGAACGCTGCTCAGCTGGTAGTTGCTCGTCCTGATGGTCTGCACGTTGGCGCGGTTCAGCGCCTTTCCGCTGGTGATCGGGTTCATCGTCCGCAGAGTCGAAATGAGCACCGGATTCGGCAGCTTGATGTAGCGGCGCATGGGCGCCAGGATCCGGGAGTTCTGCAGATCGAAGACACGCATGGCCCGCGCCGAGTCGACGATGGTCTCCGGCGTGGTGACCGCCTGCTGACCCCACCAGAAACGAATCAGATCCAGGCTCTGGCTGCGGGGGTGGAACGGATGGCGGCGCAGTTCGTCGCGCACCTCCTCGACATCCAGCCCGTGTGAGCTGAGCACCCGGCGCTCCGGCTGGCAGGTCGCCAGCTCGCAGATCGCCGCCGGCACCTCGTAACGCTCGCGAGCGAGAAAAAGACTGGTCACCTTGTCGACGTCGATGTCGGGGGCCTGCCCGAAGGCGCTCGCCCAGATCGGCGCGATCTCGGCGGTCTCGGGATGCATGATCTGCTCCGTGTAGGCCCGTCCCATCGACGGGACGACCCGGCCGTTGAAGCTGTGCAGGGCCAGGTCGAGCAGCGCGATGTCCATCACCATCGTGGCCCGTTCGACCAACGCCTCGTCGGCCGCGTGATCGACAAGCAGGGCGAGCGCCGCCAGGTCGTAGGCGTAGTAGGTACTGGACAGCCACTCGCTGAAGCCGAAGCGGAAGCGGTCCGACAGCCAGATCGTCAGCTGCGCCTGCGCGGCTCGCTGATGGCGAGCACCCGAGCGGCCGTCATTGCTGAAGATGCGCGTGGGGTACAGCTGCCCGGCCAGATATTCGGCAACCGCCGCGGTGACCTGGTGACTCTCCGTCCACAGCGTCATCGAATCGCTGCCCGACTCGAGCATCGAGTAGCGGAAGCCGAGGATCGCCTCGGCGGCCTGATCGTACAGATGGGCCGGGAGCTCGCTGGACATCATGCATTTGAGCAACAGCAAGGCGCGATGATCGGCCGAGTAGAGCCGCGCGTTGACGACGTCGATGAGCCGCCGGACGTGGACTGTCTCCAGGGCGCCGGAACCGAAGCGCGGCCATGGTGCCAACCGGCGTTGGTCAGCAGACGACACAGCCATGAGCAGTCCTTAACAAGGTGGAGGTGACCCGGTTCGACGGTAGCAAACCCCGCAAACATCCTCCCAATCGCCGCGCCTGCACCTGCACCTGCACCTGCACCTGCACCGACGCTGCCAGGGATCCGCGAAGATCGTCGTCCTATCCTGGAGGAATGCAGTCCGACCCGACCGATGACGCCGCCATGGCGCTGGAGGACGGTCCCGTCGACGCACCACGCAGCAGCATCTGGCGCATCGATTTGGCGGTGGCGATCATCCTGACCGGCTGCACGGCGTTCTGGGGAGACCTGGTGGGTACCGGCCTCAGGAGCCACTATTACCTGGCCTCGGTGCTCACCTCGATCGCGATCGTGCTGCCGCTGGCGCTGCGCCGGACCCATCCGCTGATCATGACCGCGCTGATCTCGGCGGGCGGCCTTGCGCAGCTGTTCCTCGTCCCTGCCCCGACCTGGGCGCTGATCGCGGTACCCATCGCGAGCTACTCGGTGGCACGCTGGGTGGACGGCCACGAATCCCGGCTGATCGTGCTGGCCGGAGGCCTCGGATCGATCCTGGGACCGGTGCGCTGGTCGGTGGATGATCCGATCGGGTCGATGAGCCCCGAGTTGCTGCCGATCCTGGCGCCATTGATCGCACTGTGCCTGGCCTGGACGATCACTCCCTATCTGCTCGGACGACGCGATCGTGAGACAGCGGTCGCCCGCCAGGAACGCGAACTCGCAGCCCGAGAACGTTATGAATCCGAGCTCGTCAAACGCGATCAGCAGACCCGCATGATCGAGGCGAGGGTGCGCACCGACATCGCCCGCGAACTGCACGACGTGGTGGCGCATTCGCTGTCGGTGATGATCGTGCAGGCCGACGGCGGCAAGGCGCTGGCGCGCAAGCGCCCGGAGGCGGCGATCGAGGCGCTCGAAACCATCTCCGAGACCGGGCGCGAGGCTCTGGGCGAGATGCGCCGCATCGTCGGAGTGCTGCGCGCCGATCCCGACGATCCGCGGCCCGCGGACTTCCAGCCGGCACCCGGGCTGTCGGACATTCCCGCGATGGTGGCGAAGGCCGGCGAGCGCGTCCAGTTCTCCGTGACCGGGACGCAGCCGACGGTCAGCGCAGCTCTCGGCGTGACCGCCTATCGGATCGTGCAGGAAGGATTGACTAATTTCCTCAAGCACGCGGGCCCTGCTTCGCAGGCCACCGTGGCACTGATCTATCAGCCGACCACCATCAGCATCGAGGTGGCCAATGATGCACCTGGACCGGACACTCCCGTCAATGGGGACCCGCCGATCTCGGTGCAGGGATCGGGCTTCGGGCTGCAGGGCATGCAGGAGCGGGTGACCGCGATGGGCGGCAAGCTGACCGCCAAGCCGACCCGATCCGGAGGCTGGGTGGTGCGAGCGATCCTGCCACTGACCCGCAGGGCAGGCGCGAAGGCTCCTCGCGATGGGGAAGAATGGACCAAGCATCAACAGAACGGTGAGCCAACATGACCCAACCCCTGACAGTCTTCCTCGCAGACGACCAGTCCCTGGTCCGCAGCGGATTCCGGATGCTGATCGACGCCGAGGACGACATGACCGTGGTCGGTGAGGCCACCAACGGGTTGGGGGCCCTCACCGCACTGACCAACAGCCCGGCCGATGTCGTGCTGATGGACATCCGGATGCCCGAGATGGACGGCGTCGAGGCCACCCGCCGAATCGTCGCGGCCGGGCTGCCGACCAAGGTGCTGGTGCTGACCACCTTCGATCTGGACGAATACGTCTTCGCAGCCTTGAAGGCCGGCGCATCCGGCTTCATGCTCAAAGATGCCCGCCCGGACGACCTGCTGAATGCCATCCGTTCGGTGGCCGCGGGCGAGGCCGTCGTCGCGCCGAGCGCCACCCGCAGGCTGCTCGAACATGTGGTGGCTCGGCTGCCCGATTCACCCGGACGCGAAGACCCCCGGCTGGATGTGCTCACCGATCGTGAACGCGAGGTGCTCGTCGAGATCGCCAAGGGTGCCACCAACGCGGAGATCGCGTCCAACCTGTTCATGGCCGAGGGCACGGTGAAGACCCATGTCGGGCGCCTGCTGTCGAAGCTGGGCGCCCGTGACCGGGTCAACCTCGTGCTGATCGCCTTCGAGACCGGGCTGGTCGGCTAGCGCGCGAGCCAACCGCCGTCGACGGGGACGATCTGACCGTGAATGTAGTCGGAGGCCGGCGATGCCAGGAAGACAGCGACGTTGCCGATGTCTTCGCCATTGCCCCAGCGCCCGGCCGGAATGCGCACCATGATCTGTTCGCTGCGCACCGGATCGGCGATCAGCGCGGTGTTCATCTCGGTGTCCATGTACCCGGGGGCGATCGCGTTCACGTTGACCCCCCGCGACGCCCATTCGTTGCACAGCGCCTTGGTCAACTGGGCGACACCGCCCTTGGATGCCGCATAGGCCGGCACGTTGAAGCCGCCTTGGAAGCTGAGCATCGAGGCGATGTTGATGATCTTGCCGCGCCCACGCTCCAGCATGGCAGCCCCGAAGAGCTGGCAGGCCTGGAAGACCGAACGCAGATTGATGTCGATTACCCGGTCGAAGGACTCCAGCGGAAACTCGATCGCCGGGTGGCGTTCCTGTGTGCCTGCGTTGTTGACCAGAATGTCGATCTGATCGGTGGCCAGGATCTGTTCGGCGATCACCGGTAGCGCCTCACGGTCGGACAGATCGGCCTGGTGATGGATGAGTCTCCGTCCGCTCTCAACGGCCTGGACGACCACGCTCTCATCGGGCGGACGCCGGGAGATCACGTGCACGTCGACTCCGGCATCCAGCAATGCGGTCGTAATACCGAGCCCGAGCCCCCGACCTCCTCCGGTGATCACGGCGGTCAGGCCGGAAATGTCAAAAGCTGAGTTCATCACGTGCTCCCATACGGCGATACGACGGCATCATCCCATATTCTATGGGCATGACTACCTCACGTGTGGCCCTGCTGGGCCCGGGCAAGATGGGCGCCCCGATGGGGCATCAGTTGATCGCCGCCGGTCACCAGCTGACGGTGTGGGCGCGTCGCGAGGCCTCGGCCGCAGCCCTGACAGCCGAGGGCGCGGTCTTCGAGGCGACACCGCGAATCATCGGGCAGACCTGCGACGTGATCATCGACATGCTGCAGGATCTCACCCAACTGGCGCCGCTGCTCGATGGCCCGGATGGCCTGTTGGCCGGCATTGAGACGCCGACCGTGCTCGTGGTGAGCTCCACCGTCGCCCCCGGCGATGTCCGCGAGTTGGCGCGCCGTGTCGCGGTGGCTACCGAAGACCTGCTGCAGGTGGTGGACGCCCCGGTGAGCGGTGGCGAGGCCGGCGCCAAGGCAGGTACCTTGTCGATCATGGTCGGTGGGGATGACGAACCGGCAGCGAAGGCGATTGAGGTGCTGAAGGCCTGCGGCACGCCGGTGCACTGCGGCCCCCTGGGGGCCGGTGAGGTCGTCAAGGCCTGCAATCAGATGATCGTCGGCGTGACGATGGCCGCGCTCGCCGAGGCCGCGCTGCTCGCCGAGGGCGCCGGCGTGGATGTGGCGTTGATGTACTCGATGCTCGCCAAGGGCTGGGGCGGCAGCGCTGTGCTGAACGCGAAGCACGCCAAGGTCGAACAGCGCGACTACTCCAACACCGGCGCCGCCAAGTTCATGGTCAAGGACCTGAAGATCGCGCTCGGCGAGGCCGCGGCCTCGTCGCGGACATTGCCGATCAGCAGCAAGGCACTGCAGATCTACCAGGGCCTCACCGAAGCCGGACTCGGCGACGACGACCTGGCCGTCGTCCACAAGTACCTGGAACAGATCACTGCCGAGTGACCCATCGGGGCGGCGGCCCGGGCTGACCCATCGGGGCGACGACCCGCGCGATCAGCGCAGGTCGTTGCCCGACTCCAGGGCGTCTCGCACGCCCTTCAGCTCTTCGAGGGCCTGCGCCCGGCGCTTCGGGGTGGCTTCGTCCAGCAGCAGTGAGACGCTCATCGAGAAGTCCTGCGCATGATTGCCGACCCGGTGTACCACCAGTCCGTAGGCGAAGACGTTGGGGTAGGTCTCACCGTCGTCGACCGCATAGCCGGCAGCGCGCGTCTCGTTCAGCTTGGCCAGCAGAGTGGACAGATTGGTCGTCGAGCGCGGTGACCAGCGCGGCAGCCGCTCCAGGTCGCCGTAGAGTTCGACGATCTGCTCATCGCTGAGCTGCGCGAGCAGGGCCACCCCCACCGCGGTGATCGAGGCGGGGAACCGGTCGCCCACTCCGGCGGTCACCGGCAGGGGTTCACGTCCGACATGACGCGCGATATAGGTGACCTCCCGGCCGGCGAGCAGCGCCAGATGGGCGAGCTCACCCGACAGCACCGGTGCTGCCGCGACTTCGCGCTTGAACTGGCTGATCGAATCCGTGCCGCGCAGGAAGCCGCCTGCAGGGGTCAGGACGCCGACGTCCAAGTCGTAGTAGTTGTCGGTCCGGCTGACCATTCCGGCGGCCTCCAACGAGGTCAGGATGGTCAGCACGGACGACTTCGCCAGCCCGAGGCTGGACGCGATCTTGGTCAACGACCAGCCGCCTGGCCGCTGCGCGATCAGGTTCAAGATGGCCACCGCGCGGGACACCGAAGGTGACCCGCGCGGTGGCACTTCTACTGATGCACTGCACATCGCGGCGGTTTCACTCTCGCGATGTGCCGACGCGGATACAGATCATTCCTCGACCTCACCGTCCAACTTGACGAGCACCTTGCCGGAGATCTCCGAGTTCTTCGCGATATCGAAGGCCTCGGTTGCCTGGTCCACCGCGATGACATGCGTGACGACGTCCGCCACCGACGGGGCAGCCGCGATCATCTCGATGGCCTCGTCCACCTCATTGTCGAAGCGGAAGGTGCCGATCCAGGTGATCTCCTTCTGGCCGAGCGCCGCCAACTCGACAGCCACCGGGGTACCCGGGAACATGCCGATCTGGACGATGCGGCCACGGGGCTTGATCGCCTTCATGCAGCCGTTGACAGCGGGCGCGGCCGCCGAGCATTCCAGGATCAGGTCGTAGGTCTCCTCCGGCAGCGGCTGCTTGGTCACGTTGATGACCTCGTCAGCGCCGATCTGCTTGGCGCGGGCGAGCGGCCCGTCCAGCACATCGGACGAGGTGACCTTGCTGGCACCGCGGTGCTTGGCGGCGAAGGTGGCCAGCAGGCCGATCGGGCCGGATCCCGACACCAGGACGTTCTTGCCGGTCAGGTCACCGGCCATGTTGATGCCGTGCAGCACCACGCCGAGGGGCTCGGCCAAAGCGGCGGCCTTGACCGAAACGCCTTCCGGCAGCACGCGCACCATGTCTCGTCCGACCAGCATGTACTGGGCCATCGCGCCCTGGGTGTGCGGCCAGGTCGACGCGCTGCCCAGGTAGGAGCCGCCCGGGCGAAGATGCCGCAGGTTCTCCATGCCGGGCACCTCGGGTCCGAAGGTGGCCGGATGCACGGTGACCGGGGTGCCCTGCGCCCATTCGCCTTGCGGATCCGCGTCGATGTAGCCGGACATCTCGTGCCCGGGAATCAGCGGTTCGCGCACCACGAAGGTGCCGTTGGCGCCGTTGAAGTAGTAGTGCAGGTCTGATCCGCAGATGCCCACATAGGCGACCTTGAGCCGAACCTGATCGGGCCCTGGTTCGGGAACCGGAACTTCTGCGATTTCGAGATCTTCTTTGCCCTTGATGTAAACGGCCTTCATCGCCGTTCCTCCTTCTGTGGGATTTTGAGTCAGCTCAGCATCATCCCGAATCCACCGAGTGCAGGTCGGTGCCATCGGTGAATCGGGGATAAATCCGGAACGGGGCACCACCACCGGTCGACCGACGTCGGTCGACCGGTGGATTCGGTGACCGATCAGGCGGGTTGGACCATACCTGCCACTGTGGGCAACCACATGGACAGCGCAGGAATGTACTGCACGATCAACAGCATCACGATCAATGCGCCGAAGAATGGCATCAGCGGACCGATGACGTCTTCCACCTTCTTGCCGGCCACACGGGCCCCGACGAAGAGCACTGGCGCGGAGGGCGGAGAAATGACGGCGATACACATGTTGAACACCATCATGATGCCAAGGTGAACCGGATGAATGCCGTACTGCGTGGCGATCGGCAGGAAGATCGGGGTGAAGATCAGCACAGCAGGAGTCGCATCAAGCGGAATTCCAATGATCAACAAGACGACGGCCATGATAAGCAGGAAGACAACCGAGGATGAGGTGACCGAGGTCAGCCAGTCAGCGATCAGATTCGGGATATTCGCGAACACCATTGCGTAGCTCATGATCGACGACAGGGCGATCAAGAACACCACCACGGACGAGGTACGGGTCGCGCTCAGCAGAATCCTCGGAAGGTCCGGGACACGCACCGTACGGTATATCAAGGACAGGATGAGCGCGTACATCACGGCGACGGCCGCACCCTCGGTCGCGGTGAACACGCCGAACACGATGCCGCCGATGACCACGATGATCAATCCCAGGCTCGGTACCGCCCGCCAGAAGGCCTTCAGGCCCTCCTTGAACGGGGGGAAGCCTGCGCCCTTGAGCTCGGGATGCTTGCGTGAGTAGAAGTAGACCAGAACCATACAGGTCAGGGCCCAAAGGATGCCCGGAATGTAGCCCGCGAGGAACAGTGCGCCCACCGATGCCTGCGACACCAGGGCGTACACGATGATCGTGTTCGAAGGGGGAATCAGCATGCCTGACGGGGCCGAGGCGATGTTAACCGCGGCGGCGAAACTCATGTCATAGCCGCTCTTCTCCTCTTCCGGAGCCATGATCGCGCCGACGGCGGATGCACCGGCCAGGGCCGAACCCGAAATAGAACCGAACAGCATACAAGCGAGCACGTTCGTCTGCGCCAGGGCACCGGGCATCGGCCCAACCAACGCCTTCGCGAAATCGATCAATCGTGAGGCGATACCGCCCTGGTTCATGATGGCACCGGCCAACACGAACAATGGGATGGCAAGCAATGCAAACGAATCGACGCCGTTATAAATCTTCTGCGCCGAGGTAAAAATGCCCGATTCGGGACCCATCAAGATCACCAAGCAGATCGCGGAGGGCAAGCCGATCGAAACCGACACCGAGACGCCGATGGCCATCAGGGCGAACATGCCCACCACAAGGATGAGAGCAACCAGTGCTGCGTCACTCATAATCAGATGCCCTCTTCCTGAATGGATGCAAGATCGATGTCCTCTTCGGCGACGATCTTCACTTCGGAAGTAACCGCCTTGATGATATTCAAAATGCAGTAGATCGCGATGAGGATGCCGGTCACCGGCAAAATCAGGTAAATCTGCCCCTGTGAGAATGGCAAGAGCTCGACGGTTTGATCGAAGGCCGAGTCGGCAAGCCTCCAGCCACCCATGATCATCACCCACACCGCGAAGAACCCGACGATCGAGTGTGCCAATACCTCGAAGAATTTCACCACGGCCGCGGGGAACTTCCGGACGAGGAAGTCGATCGCGACGTCGTCGTTCTCGCCGATGACGTAGGCGGCACCGATGATGCCCTGCCAGATAAAGATGATCCGAGCCATCGCCTCGGTCCACGCGTTACCACCACCGAACGAACGAATGACTACCTGGTACACGACCAGAATGACCAGCAACGCGAACAATACGATACAAACCCATCTCAAAATCGCATCGACCACGCGCTGAAATACGCTAAAAGCTTTCATGCACTGAGCCTTTTTTGTGTGTTATTGGTGAAGACCGCGAAAGCCGATCGGGTTCCGGCCCAGCACTGAGCCGGAACCCGATGTCTTCGGTTGAGGGCATCACGGACGGGCGACTACGTGCTGCCCGTGCGCGAGTTACTCAGATCAATGGCCCTATCAGGCCGGGTGAGCCGCATTGGCGGCCTGAACGGCGTCGTAGAGCGCCTTGCGAACATCATTGGCGCTGACGGCCGACTCGACCATCGGCTGAACGAGTGCCTTGAAGGCATCGACGTCGACGTCCTCGTTGAACTGTGCGCCGCCCGACTCGGATGCGGCCCGCGATTCCTTCGCGAACTCGAGGAAGCCGGTGTTGGCCTCTTCGCGCAGCTCAGGGACGAGACCGACGAAGGCCTCGCGGTCGGCGTCGTCCATGCCCTCCAACGCCTTGGTGCTGATCAGCAGGTAGTCGGGGATCATCAGGTGCTTGGTGAACGAGTAGAACTTCGCAACCTCATCGTGCTTCAGCTGATGGTAGACGGTCTCGTTGTTCTCAGCACCGTCCAGGACGCCGGTCTGCAGAGCGGAGTAGACATCGCCCTGACCCATCGGGGAGGCGATCGCGCCCATGGACTCGATCATGGAGACCTGCGAGTCCGACTGCTGCACCCGGATCTTCAGACCCTGGAGATCAGAAGGAGTCACCACAGCATGCTTGCTGTTGTAGACGTTGCGCACGCCGGCATACAGCGCGGTCAACACCGTGATGTTCTTGGAGCCCTCGATCGAGGTGAACAGGTCCTTGTTGAGTTCTTCGTCGTTGAAGATCTGCTGCTGAGCGTCATAGCCAGCGAACATGTAGGGCAGGTTGTAGACGATGAAATCCGAGTTGAAGCCTTCCATCACAGGACCACCGATGTACATCATTTCGACGGTGCCGTTCGACAGGTTCTGGACGACGTCCGACTGGGTACCGAGTTGCTCATTCGGGTACACCCTGACCGAGTAACGGCCGTCGGTAGCCTCTTCGAGCTTCTTCCCGAAGTCCACAGCCGCCTTGTATTGCGGATGCTCCTCGGTCTGGTTGAACGCCAGCTTGAAGACGGTCTGACTGCCGCCACCACCGGAGCCACCGTTCGAGCTGCCACCACAGGCGGCCAGGGCCAGCGACATAAGACCCGCTATGCCGGTCAATACCACCTTTGACAACTTCATTGTTGATGTCCTTCCTCAGACAAGCAATGCGACTTTGCGGCGATCACTGCGAAACCCGGACCGGCCAAGCTGCCAGCGGAGCCCCGCAATCTCGACTATGTGAGTGTTCGTCAAACCAAACACGGTTCAGCCTGACGAAACGAGTCTAAGACCCGACTTGGGCCAATTTAGTGCGCATCTGAGTTTTTGATCTTGGTGAGGGTGTCGGCTTCGTCTGCGGGGATGGGCTGGCTCGCGGTGATGGTCTGACCGGCGACCGAGAGGGTGACGTCGCGGTATTGACGGAAGGTACGCACGAAGCGTTTGATGGTCCAGCCGGTGGCTTGTTCGATGTGGTGGCTGACCGCCAGCGCAGCGAACACGACCGCCAGGTGAGCATCGATCGACTCTTTCTTGTGGTGGTAGACCGGGCGGGCTTTCAGATCGTGTTTGGACATTCGGAACGCGTGTTCGACATGCCACAACTGGTGATACGCCCCGATCACGAACTCGGCCGGCTTGTCCAGGTTCGTCACATACGACTTCCACCCGGCCAGCGTCCGGACTTTGGTCTCCAGTTCCCGGTTGATCGACGGACGTGCCCCGGACAAGGTGATGAACCGGTTGCGTTTCACCGGGGCCTTCCCCGCGACCGCGTTCGCGGCTTTCGCGAGTTGCTGATCGACACCATGCAGGGTACGGCGGGCACGGGCGGCCCGGTACTGGAAATACACCATCCGATGCCGGGTATCAGCTTTCACGCCATGCACCAGCTTCTGCGACACCACGAGCTGATCGGGCGGCTCAGCGTCCGGATGGTGTTTGCGCCACTGGCTGATCGCGTACGGGATGTCAGGGATCTTGCCGCCCACGATGAACGACCAGCCGGCATCCTCGATATCTTTCAGGTTCTGCTCACTCATCATCCCGGCATCAGCGACCACGACCACATCAGCGATCCCGTGAGCCTCCACGAACCCCCGGATCAACGGGATCATCGTCTTGGTCTCGGCGCGGTTGCCTTCGAACGCTTCGATCATCAACGGGGCGCCAGTGGCATCGGTCAACAACCCGACAGTAATCTGTGGCTCCAGGCGGCGTTCCTTCGAAAATCCTGGCTCACGGAACCCGTCACCGGTATCGGTTTCGAACCATAGCGTCGTCACATCATATAAAACCAGGGCCGCGGGACCCAGATCAGACCTCGCGGAAACAGCCCCTGACAAGCGGCGACGAAACGCGGGCTCGGCGAAGGTAGGGAGCCTTCGCTTCACCGTGCGATACGACATCGACCCGACACCGGCCTCAGCCAGAACCCGGGCAGCGTCTTGTTTCGATGAGGGTTCGATGATCCGCGCGGTCACCAAATGCTCGAAAACCAGATCGCCGCCACTCGCCTTATCCAAACCCAGCCAGCGATAGACCTGGGCGATCGCGTCGAGCAACAGGCCCATCCTCATCCCCACCACCTGAATCCGGGGCCCATCATCCACCGGCTGGTCCAGCGGCAGCGGGTCCTGCCCCGCAGCGATCCGCTGCACCGCGGACGCTTTCAACATCTCGACCTCGGCCGGGCTATGCGCCGAACCCACATGCTCGATATCTCGTGACCCACGCACCGACTTCCACACGATCTGAACAGCCGTCGCCCCCGACCCGGTGATCACCGTCCGCACATACGCCACACTGATAGCTTCACAACCCCCCAATTAGTGCGCAACCCCAAACACGACACACCTAGCCAATCCCATGATCAACATCGAAACCGGGAATCGTGGCCCAAGTCAGGCCAGCGGAGCCCCGCAATCTCGACTATGTGAGTGTTCGTCAAACCAAACACGGTTCAGCCTGACGAAACGAGTCTAAGAAGCGGGAACTTTCAGGGTCAAGCCTCTTGGCAACCCGGCAACAAACCATGACCAGATCGTGATCTTGGGTGACCCGAATCTGATCGCCTGTGCAGCACCGCCCAAGACGATCGAGGATCCAGGCTCCCTCGGGAAGCCCGGATCCTCGACTGATATGGATCACGACAGCTGCGTGGACAGCTGAGGGTGACTACTTGGCCGGGTGCGCGGCGTTCGCGTCCTGAACCAGCTGGTACAGACCCTTGCGCACATCGTTCTCGTTCACGCTGGACTCGACCAACGGCTGCACCAATGACTTGAATGCGGCCACATCGACATCGTCATTGAACTGAGCGCCGATGGACGTCGCGTGTTCGATCGACTTCTCGGTGAAGTCGGCGAAGCCATCGTTGGCAAGCTTCTGGATCTCGGGAATGATCTCCAGCAGGGCCGCCTGATCCTCATCGCTCATCTTGTCGAGAGCCTTGGTGCTCATGAGCAGATAGTCGGGAAGCATGAGGTGACGGGTGTAGGAGTAGTACTTCGCGACCTCGCTCTGCTTCAGAGCATCCCAGGTCACCTCATTGTTCTCGGCACCGTCCAGCACACCGGTCTGCAGAGCGGAGTAGACGTCGCCGTTGTTCATCGGCGAGGCGATCGCACCCATGGCCTCGATCATCGCAACCTGGGAATCCGACTGCTGCACCCGGATCTTGAGACCCTGCAGATCAGCCGGGGTCTGGATCGGATGCTTGCTGTTGTACACATTGCGCGTCCCTGCGTTGACGCCGGTGAGCACGGTGATCGACTTGGCTGCCTCGATCGAGTGGTACAGATCATCCAGTGCGTCGGTGTTCGACAGCACGGCGCCCTGAGCCTCGGTGGAATCGAACATGTACGGCAGGTTGAACACGACGAAGTCGGAGTTGAATCCCTCGAGTACGGGAGCGCCGACCCACATCAGCTCGACGGTGCCGTTCGACAGGTTCTGAATGACATCGGCCTGTCCACCGAGCTGCTCGTTCGGATAGACCTTCACCGAATAGCGGCCGTCGGTGGCCTCTTCCAGCTTCTCGCCCAAGGCGACACCGGCCGCGTACTGCGGGTGGTCCTCGGTCTGGTTGAACGCCAGCTTGAAGACGGTCTGACTGCCGCCGCCGGCGCTGGATCCGTCGCCGGAACCGCCGCCGCAGGCGGCCAGGCTCAGCGACATGAGACCGACGGTGCCGGTCAGGATCACTTTGGACAACTTCACGGTTGTTCCCCCTTGACTTGGTCTTTCGCGGTGAAGCCAGCCGCCGGCTCGGCCATTCGGGTGCTCGGCTTCGAGACTGAAATCCGATATCATATATCGCCTGAATGAACCGGGTGCTGGCTCAACCCGTTGTCTGGAGTGTATAAACGCCGTGAAAAACGGGTCAAGGATAGTTGGCAACTCGGCAACCGCGTTGATCGAATCGTGATCTTCGCCCCGACAAGGCAGAAGCGGCCGCGCTCGGCGGAATTGAGACACGATTTGATAACCATCCGGCAACAAGGGCGGCAACCACGCGAGCCGGATTTCTTGACACAGTCGGACAAGGCTATATTCAGTGCCCAGATGGCCCAGGGGGTTGGTAGGGGTGACTATCAGCCCCCTGGTGCTTCTCCAATGCGGCACCGAGGCCCGTGGACCTACTCCTTTCCGCCATCGCCATGACGCAGCCTTCTGGTCAGGAAGTCGGAGAGATCTCCCGACTCGCCGTCGCGTCCGCCCCTGCTCACCTGAAGGGAAGGCTGGGAAGCGACCAGCGCCACCCCCGACAGCCGCTCCTTCAGTCCACCGGGCATGGTCAAGATGTAGTAGCCGCCGTCGCTGCCGATGGCGACGGTCTGATTGACCTTGATATACCAGCCGAATTTGTCGGTTCTGGCGGTACCACCGCCGGATAGATGCATGCGCAGGGGTTCTGGCTTGATGCCGGCCCGCTCGGCCTGTGCGATGAACTCATCGATCAGCTCTTGGGCCTCCCGCGCCTCGCGATCGGCCGCCGCGTTCGCGAGGTCCTCTCGCCGCAGCGCATTCTCGCGCCGGGACCGCGCTGAGGCGTCAGGTCTGTCGGCGGTCACGTCATCGTGACTCATCTCTGGCATCCTCCGACCATACAGCCTGTCTGTGCGCCTGTGTGTCGTTGGCCTCCGCACGCACCGGCACAACCGGCCGCGGGCGCCAGACCATGCGTTTGCGCCAGACGGCTGCGGAGCGGCCGAGGCCATCTCCTACCATGGTTCATCATGGATGCCCTTCGCCGGCTGGCCCGACTGATGCGTCACGCCGGGTTCCGGCGGCTGGTCATCGTCCGCGCATTCTCGCAGGGCGGTGACGCCGTGGTGCAGGTCGGCATGGCTGCATATCTGCTTTTCAGTCCACAGTCCCAGCCCAACGCCTGGGCTGTCACGGCGGTCATCGCGCTGGTGATGTTGCCGTTCTCGGTGGTCGGCCCGTTCGTCAGCCCGATCCTGGACCGGCATGCCCGGCAGCGGGTGGTGGTGGTCTGCGACCTGTTGCGGATGGTCTTGGCCATCATCATGACCGCGATGGTGGTGACCGGACACGCCGGCGTCGCCGGGCAGGCCGTCCTGCTGGTACTGCTGCTCATCACCCTGAGCCTGAACCGGCTGCAGATCGCAGGTCTGAGCGCCGGCATGCCGTTGACGGTCGACTCGGACGAGTATCTGGGAGCCGCTGCGCTGATGCCGATGCTCGGCCCGCTGTCCGGGATGATCGGTGGGGCGCTGGCAGGTCTGGCCAGGCTGGCTTCGGGCAGGTTGCTGCCGACCAACTGGGCCGATGGGCTGGTCTTCGTGATCGCCTCCGTGCTGTTCATCGCTGCTGCGGTGACGGCCCTCGGCTTCGGACGCGGCGAACTCGGGCCGGAGGCCGGGGCGCCGGTCACGACGTGGCGTCAGGTCTTCAGCGGACTGACCGCTGCCGGCCGCGAGATCGTGCGCAAGCGTCCCGCCGCACTGTCCATGATCATGGTCTTCTTCGCCCGGGTGGGCTATGGGGCGCTGATGACAGCGATCATCATGCTCTACCGCCACTACTTCGGATCGGATGCCGATCTGGAGCGAGTGATGGTCGAAATGGGCACCTGGTTCCTGGTCTCCGGGGCAGGGTTCGCCCTGTCCGGCTTCATCGCAAGCCCCGCGTCCGAGATCATCGGGGTACGCCGGACGATCATCGCGGCGTTCGCTGCCGCGGCCGTGGTGCAACTGATGCCGGGCAGTCTGCTTGTCCGTCCGGGACTGCTGGTTTCGGGCTTCATGCTCGGGCTGTGCCTGCAATCGGTCAAGATCTGCGGCGATACCGTGGTGCAGGCTCATATCGATGATGAGGTCCGCGGCCGGGTCATGGTGGTCTACGACATCATCAACAACCTGGGCTATGTGGTCGGGGCGGTGATCGCAGCTGTGCTCCTGCCGTTCGATGGCCACTCGGTTCCCTTCTTCCTCGGACTGGCCGCAATGTTCGCCGCTTGCGCGGCAGCGTTCAGCCTGCTCAGCTCCGATTCGGAGGGCTACCAGCTGGGTGCGGTGGCCAGGCGCTACTGAGCCTTCCGGCGGGGACACCTCAGGCTCGGCGGAGCCGGACCCGGCCCTCCACCACTTCCTGGAGGAGAGTCACGGTTTCCTCCGAGAGGTCGATGCCGAGGGTGCGCGTCCTGCGGGTCAGTTGCATCACCAACCGGTCGGCCAAGGCGTCGTCGCCCTGCAGATGAGCGAGCTGGATCTGGGTTGCGGCGAACTGTTCATCCTCCGAGCCCACAGCCAATCCCTTCTCGATCGCCCACTGGGCCGAGTCCAGGTCGCCGGCTTTCAGAGCCCGGCGGGCCAGCACGACCGCGATGTCGCTGATGGTGGCGATCATGTCGTGCCGCAGTTGCTCGGCCCAGTGCCACTGACCTGGCGCGGCGTCGGCCAGCGGGGCGCCGCGCACCAGTTCGAGGGCGTGCACCAGTGAGGCATTGGCTACCCGATTCACTCCGCCGCCGATGAGCGCTTGAAGCTGCTCCCAGTCGGAGGTGATTCCCGCGTGCAGGGTGATGCGCCCCGAGTAGGCGTCCGGAAGATAGGCGCCGCCGTGGGCGTCCACGCCGAGCCAGCCGCGCAGCCGGCTCATATTCGATCGGCGGGTGGCCTCGGCCACCATCAGGTCGTCCGACATCATCATGGCTGTACCACCGGGATTCTCCAGCAGCCATGCGCAGTACTCGACGCACTGCTTCATTGCCCGCGGTGGTGGCGCGCCGCGGGCGCCGATCAGCTCGATGGTGCCGAGCAGCTTCACCACGGGATGCTCGGTTTCGGCGATGGACGACACAGTGCCTCCCTCCACTGATCCTGGTTTGATCGCTGTCGGCAGTACGACAGGCAGGCCGGCCGTTTCATAGGTGGCCCACCACGGAGCCGGGGGATAGTCGGTGGCCGCCGCTACCTCGAAGATCTCGCTCAGTGCCCGGCGAGCGGGGGCGCCGACCAGATGCGGGGTGAAGGTCTCACCGGTGGGCAGATGGACGGCCCGACCAGCCTCCAGATGAATGGCTGCGGAGCCATCGGCCGGACGCCGGTCGCCCGCGCAGATGATCAGGCTGAGACCCAGACCAGCGAGCCTGCGGGGCAGCCGGGTGGGCATCGCGTCCAAGATCACGACGATCGGCGACCAGGCTTCCGAGAGCAGCGGGTCGGCACGCAGCTGACCAAGCGAAACATCCTCCTCTCGGTTGGCCGCCCGCTGATCGGCCAGGTTGCCGAGCCGATGACACGCCTGATCGACACTCGGGTACACCTCGAGCCGGGGTTCGTCGAGATCGGCGAGCCACCCGAAGGCCGGTCCCGCCACGATCACCCGCGTGAGGGGATCTGCCGCCAGTGCGAACGCCATCGCGGTGGCCATGCTGAGCGCGGCTTCCTCATCGCCATGCAGCCAGGTGACCTGCTCGCCTTCGATGTCGCAGTAGAACTCGCCGCCGGGCGTGGCCGCGCTCGAGTCCTGGACCAGGCCGAGAGCGATCTCGGTCTCGCCCCGCTCGCCGGGCTCGCCGGCAACAGCCGGCACGGCGGGCAGTGTGGACGCCGCGTGCGCCAGCGCAATGCTCGCGGTGCGGGCGTCCGGACCCAGCGCCGGAAGTGCGTGACCCAGCGGACGCTTGGCCAGTTGCTGACGCCTGCGCAGGAAGAACAGGCCCGCCAAGGCGGTGATTGCGCCGGCTCCCAGCGCGGCGACGGTCATCTGTGGACCCGCCTGGTCGGCCGCTGCCGACTCGCCGGGCTGATTCTGGCCGACCGGGGGAATCGGGCACGGCTCCAGGTTCAGCGGAGTCGTATCGATCTGGGGGTCTGCTGCCGGGGCCTGCGCGGTGCGGGTGTCGAGGTCTGCTGGGGTGGGCAGCTTCAGCCGCCAGCCGATATCGATGACATCGGGATCGGTGACCAGTCCCGGGTTCGCAGCGGCCAGTTCGGGCCAGTGCCCGGCATCGCCCAGGTGTTCGGAGGCCAGCTCGCTCAGCGTCTGGCCGGACTGCACGATCACGCTCGGCTCATCGTCTCTGCCAGCCAGATCGGGGATCACGAGCAGCATGCCGGGCTCAAGATGGTCGGTGGAGACGAGCAGCAGGGTGTCGTTGGCCGCGGCGATCTCACGCCACAGGGCACCATCCTGGTAGTACTGCTCGGCCAGCGACCACAGGTCGTCTCCGGCCTGCACCAGATGAGTCCGGGCGTTCGGCGCTGCGCTGCGGCCGGTGGCGTCGTCGGGGGCTTGGGCAGGTGCTGCGCCCATCCGCACAATCTGTGGTGGTGCTGCCTCGGGTTGTGCTGCCACCGGAGCGGCGGGTGCGATCTGGTGTGGTGCTGCACCTACCGGCTGGCTCGCGATCAGCCCGAGGACGGCAGCCACCAGCACGGTGCTCACCGGTGCCAGCACCTCACTGCCCGGGAACCGCAACCGGCAGCGCTGGCGAGTGGCGGCAGCCAGGGCCTCGCTGACGAACGAAAGTGTGGCCGTCGACCAGGCGATCCAGCCGACGATCGTGATGATGCCGAGCAGCAACGCTCCGTCGTCGGGGCGGGTGAGGATCTCCGACCAGCTGGTGGTCCGGATGGTATCCAGGCGGCCGACCGTCACCAGTCCCCAGGCTCCGCCGATCACGACGGTGAGCATCAGGGCCAGGGCTGCCAGGGCCCGGACGATCCGTATCGCGGTTTTCATGGTGTCCGCTCCCTCAGAACGTCGAGGGCTTCGCTGGCCTGGGCCTCCAGCTGTACCGATCCCGGTAGCCCTGGCACCAGCACATCGGCGAGATCGAGTGTGCAGCCGACCTCTGCGCTGACCGTGCCGTGGGTGCCCGGCGCGGTGCCGAAGGCAGCCGTGTCGATCTGCACGGTCAGTGCGCTGCAATGCACATCGACCGTTGCCAGATCGAATTCGATGGCGGCGGTGGCTTGCTGGACGGCCAGCGATGCAGAACCGGCGAGGGTCGCCGCCCGGGCCCCCGCTGCCGCCGCCTCGGTGACCTGGCCACGCGCCCAGCCGATCCGCCATGCGCCGGCGAGGGCGAGCACCAGCACGATCAGCATCGGGACGATCAGCGCCACTTCGACGGCGGCGCTGCCCCGGGCGGTTCGCGGCCTATTGCCGGCCGGCTCGCGCATCATGCCTCCTTCACCCGCTGGGCGGAGGCGTCGACCACCGTCCATGGACCTGGCAACAGGCCTGGTACCTGCCCGGTGACGCGCACCTGCACCAGCTGCGTCTGCCGGTCGACCCCGACGTGGATCCCGTCCAAGCCGCCGCGCTCGGCCATCTCGGTGCTGACGCGCTCGGCGTCGTCGGCGAGGGCCGAGGCGAACGCCGCCCGCTCTGCTCCGGCCATCGCGGCCTGTTGGGCGGTGGAGCGTCCGGCGAACCAGATGCTCGCCTGGATCACCGCGAAGATGACCGTCAGCAGTAGTGGCATCAGCAGGGCCAGCTGGGTCGAGCCGACCATCCCTCGGCTGCGACCCGGCCCCCGCTCAGCCGAGCTCTCCGAGCTTCGTGGCAACATAATTGCCCACCAATCCGATGACGGTGAGCGCGATGGCGACCGCACCGGTCAGCAACACCGCATTCTCCGTCGACTGCGAAAGGCCTCGCTGATCGCGGTGAACGGCGGCACGCCACACGATGAGGGTGCCGACCGCCCGGTGCAGCAGGCGAGGGGTAGTGGCCTGGGTCGGCCGGGCCAACTCCATATCGTTCATGTCGTCCTCCTGTTTCGGGGTATCGGTGCCTGGTTGTCGGGGATCTCGAAGGTCGGGAGCATGGTCTCAGCCCACCCCCGAAATGCTCAGCAGCGGTGGGACGAGGAAGATCAGCGCGAAGACGATCACCGGAATCGACATCCACAAGGTCATCCGTTCGCTGGTCTGGTGGGCTCGGGTGAGCTCGCGCATCAGGTGCGCATCGCGCAGCTCCTTGGCCCGGGAACTGAGTACGTCCGCGAGCGCGGCGCCCTGTTCGTCCAACCGCATCACATCGGCCATGTCGGCGATGGCCGGCAGGTCCAGCTCCTGGGAGAGCCGGTAGAGGTCGTTCCACGGTGGTCTCTGCTCAAGTCTTGCCCTATCTAGTGCACCGGCTAGACGAATGAATACGGGGACATCGGAGATTCTTGAGGCGGCCTCCAGCGACTGCGTCGCCGACAGATTCGCCAGCCTCTCGAGCACGACGAGATCGAAATAGGTGTTGAGCGCATCCTCTGCATCCGCATTGGTCTGCTGTTGCTGGGAGCGCATCGCGATGTCCGGCCAGAACCAGCCGAGCACCGCGGCGCCCAGCCCGAAGACCGCGGGCATCATGCCCATGCCGCCGGTCAGGGGGCGGATGGCGAGCGCGAGGAGCCACGGCATGAGCAACCCGCCCGCCGCCAGCACCAGCTTGTTGCAGAAGTAGTCGCCGACGGTGCGGCCGGTCAGCACCAGAGTGCGCGCGGTTCCGGCCGGCAGGGGCAGACGGGCGTGCTGATACAGCCAGGCGCCCGACAGCTCCAGTCGGGAGGTGGCATCGGCCACCAGTGCCGGACCGGAATCAAGGCTTGTTCCCGGACGGGCCTCCGCCAGCACTCCGAACGCATCGCCGAGTCGAATGGTCCGGGGCAGCACCGCACACACGACCAGCCACGCACCAACGGCGACGACGGCAGCGCCCAACAGGGCGGACGCGAACAGGGGATCAGGCATCGGCGATCACCTCCTGCGGCTGCAGGCGGACGAGAATGCGTTCGCGGCGCCGCGGCGTGGCGATCCGCCGCAGGACGTACAGGGAGCCCAGATAGCAGCTGCCCAGCACCAGCATCAGCAGCTGCCCCGGTGCGGTCGTGAACGGTTGGAAGTAGCTCGGCGCGAAGACGATGCCGAGGCCGACCGCGCCCACCGTGATGACCGTCACCTGGCGGACGACGAACTGCGGCTTGGCGCGCTCGGCCGCGACTTCTCGCATCGCCCGTAGCCGGTCCTGGATGGAATCGCTGAGCGCCTGCAACGTTGCGGACGCACCGACCCCGCCGCGTTCGCCGACCAGGATCAGCGCCGCGAGCACCGCATCGGCATCGGCCGAATCGAGTTCATCGGCCATTGCCTGGAGCCCATCGCGCAGCGTCCAGCGGTCGTCCAACCGGACGATCAGCCCACGCACCGGCGCGACGAGCAGCGCCGGAGCCTGGCTGCTCGTGGCGCGCAACGCCTGCGGAACCGATTTGCCGGTGCGCACCGATGCGGTCAGCACCCGGATCCAGCGATCCAGGGCCTCGAGCATCTCGATCTCGGGTTGGGGCTGGGCACGCAGCAATTCGGGCAGCACCACCACCAACGCCGGCACCAGCAGCAGAGCCGGGATGAACCCGGTGAAGGCCAGCACGACGATGCCCGCTGTGATGCCAACGGCCAGCCGCCAGCGCATCGGCCGCGGGATCCCACCCCAGCGACGACTGGCGCGGCTGCTCAGCGAGAGATCGTGGCCGGCAACCGAAGGCAGGAAGCCACCAAGCGCGACGAAGATGCCCGCGATGATCATCGCGGCGGCGATGGCAACATAGATGGCGTTCATCCGTGCCCCCGGAAGGCTCGCAATTCGCCCAGCAGTTCAGCGCTGGGCTGCAACTGAAGTGCCCGCCCGTGTTCGTCGGCCCGATAGGCGAGGTGAGTGACGGGCCGACCGTTCTCCACCGCCCCGGTCAACTCACGGACTTCACTGATGAACCGCTTGCGGGTGCCGCCGCGCCAGGTGTCATCCACCAGGCAGACGTGGATGAGCAGATGCAGATTGAGCGCGATCTGGCGGTAGGCCTCGCTCACCCCGAGCACGCCGCCCTGGGCTACCCGGGCCGCCAGCCGGTCCATGGTGGAGGCCGCCGAGTGGGAGTGGGTCGTCGACATCGTTCCCGCGCCGGACTGCATCGCCTCGAACATCGCCCCGGCTTCGCCACCGCGCACCTCACCGACGATCAGCCGCGAGAGGTTCTGCCGCAACGCCTCGGGAATCAGATCAGCGACCGTGTACTCGCCGACACTGTGTCCGTCGTGGTACTCCCCGAGTCCGGTCTTGGCCTGCAGGGCGACCATATTGCGCCGGGTGGGCAGCAGATGGGTGAGCAGTTCGTAGTCGGTTTCCAGGGTGCCGATTCGTTCGGTGCTGGGGATCGCGGCCACCAGGGCCCGCAACAGGGTGGTCTTTCCGGCGCCCTGATCGCCCGAGATCACGATCGACTTGCGAGCCAGCACACAGGCCTCCAGCAGATCGGCCAGATCGGCGGGCATCATGCCGCAACCGGCGAGTTCGCCGAGGCTGATGGTGGTCAACAGGTGCTGCCGGATCACGATCGACGGCCGGTAGCTGAGCCCGAAACCGATCGCGTGCAGCCGGAAGCGGTCGCCGAGGGCCAGCGTCATCATCGGATGCGCATCATCGAAGGCTCGCGCCGGGCTGGCACTGGAACCGAGGAAGCGAATGGCCTCGATCAGTTCGTCGTCGCTGTCGGCCACCGGCGGCAGCTCCTCGCGCCGACCGTCCCCGTGCTGGGCGACCACACAGTCCCAGCCGTGGATCTCAATATTCTCGGCGGTGGGAATCTCGAACAGCGGCTGCAGCCTGCCGTAGCCGAAGATCGCATTCTCGACAGCGGCAGCGTAGGCCTGTTCGATGGCCAGCTCCCAGAGCTGTTCGCCGGTCTGGGTGAGTCGCCCGGCATGTTCGCGGACGACGGCGCCGATCACCGAGCGGCCCATCATCCGCCGGTCGTCCGCGGACATCGGGCGCCCGTGTTCGTTGGCCCAGTGCTGTGAGTTCTCCGCGATCTGCTCGGAGGCCTGCCGGCGCAGCTGGACGACCACCTGCCAGTCGACACCATCAAGCTGCTGGCCTCGCTTGGCGCTGCGGCCCGATCTGATCGGAGGTGACGCCATTTCGCTGTCCACACGCGGAGTCAATGCCGTGAGCGCCTCAGCGAGGTACAACCGCGGAACGGCCGCTGCCGGACGGGTATTGCCGAGCGGATTCATGAGATCACCCCCCGGCCTCTGGTCGTCCGCCGACCACGGACGCCCGGCCGCCCGCCGAGCTGCAATGCCAGGCCGCGCAGCGCCCGCCACAGCGGCCTGTTGGTCAGCTTGCGAGGCGGGACGGCACCGTCGCTGAGCACCGCGGCGGTTGCGGGATCCCACGGCAGATCGGCGAGCAGCGCCATCTCCAGCTGCCGGGCGATCTCCGGCGCGGAGTAGGGCCGGCCCCCACCTGCCACCACCAATCCCGGACTCGCCGGGATCAAGGCCGTGGCATCGGCCAGCTGGGGCAGAGCCAACCGCAGGGTCGCCAGGGCGGGCAGGTTCGACCTGGTCACCACGGCAATGGTGGACGCGCGTTCCACCAGCGCAGACGGCAGCCCGTCGGCATCAAGGCGTCCGGCGTCGATGATCACGTCGATCCCACCGGCCTGCAGATCATCGAACTGGCCGACCAGCCGCTCCCAGTAGCCCGAGAAGAGCAATGCCGAGCGCGGGTGAGTGAAACCAGGCAGGAAACGGCGCTGAGGCGAAGATCCGTCGTCCAACGCCACCGTCTGCTCCAGCAGTCCCCCGGACGAGTCGGACCGCTGGGCCCGGTAGCTCTCGGCGAGCGCGCCCAGCCCACGGCCGCTTTCGGACACGCCCCGAAGGTAGCCGGCCAGCACCGCCTGGCTGGGATGCGGGTCGCAGTCGACCAACAGCACCCCACGCGGCCAGCTGAGCGCCACTCCGAGGGCGGTGCTGGTGACTCCGGGGGAACCGCCCGCCGATACGCAGATGATCAGCATCAGGCATCACCCCGGCGTACCATCGCGATCCGGTCGACCGCGGCCAGCGCAGCCAGCTGCCCGGCCACCGACTCCTCGACCTGCACGTCGACGAGCCATCCGTTGCCATCAGTGGTCACCAGCGGGGCCGAGGCGACCACGGCCTCGTATTGGGCCCCCGGGCCGGTGTTCGCATCCATCGCACCCGGCACGGCGATCAGCCAGACGCGGGTCCCCGGCGGCAGTGGCTGGGAGGGCAGGCGCCCGGCCGCAAGCCGCAGCCCCAGCTGCGCGTGGCCGGCGGGGACGACAAGCACCCCCACCGCGTCCGGGCCGGGCAGCGAGCCGGCCGGGAGATCAACCAGGGCATACTGCCCGACAAGCGCGGACGCCTGGTCCGCGGACACCACCGCGACACCGTCGGCTCGTCCCAACGTTGTCGTCGTCAGATCGGCTGCCTCGACCTGTTCACCGCGCGCCACGTGGGCCGCCATCACGACCACGGTCTGCGATTCCTGCGTGCCGGTCCACACCCAAGCCATGATCAAAGCACCGAGGCAGGCGCACAGCACGCCGAGAACGATGAGCCGGTTGCTGCGGCGCGCGCGCAACTGCACCGCAGCTGGGCGCTGCGGGGGCGCCAGGTCCGTCGGGGGACGTGGTCGTGATAGGGCCATGGGGTGTAGTCCCTTTCACCGCGGCAGGGTGGAGGGGTCGCGGTGACAGCACCTTATGCCACAGATATAGGGCTTGACCAAGAGTGTGGACAATCTGTGGATAACTCTGGCTCGCCGGCCAGGGCCGTCTCGACTTCTATCGCGCTCTCTATCTGCTTTCTTGGGATTTCTCTAGAAATGCGCCCCATTCCTGCCGTATTTCCCGGATTCGGCGCCGATTGTTCGACTGTTCCCGGCCCGTCCAGGTGCTCGCTACCCACACTTGTCGACTCGCTGTAACATGCCTGTGACTTGCCGGTTGTGGGTAGATCTGTGCATAACTGCCCGGCCCGGCGCGGGTTGTCCACAGGCATGCGGAGAAGGCAGCAGAAAGATATCCGGTAGGATGATGGCGTCCGATGGGCGACCCGACGAGCGTCCGCGCAACGAGTCACAAGAGAGTGCTATGGAAGCCTTGGTGCCCTGGTGGGGAATCCTGCCGTTCGCCGCGATGCTGTTGAGCATCGCGTTGATGCCCTTGATCCGCGCCACCGCTGGTCACTGGGAGAACTGGAGATTCCAGCTGGGCGTTGCGCTGGGGCTGGGCGTCCCGGTGGCGATCTGGGTCGGCTTTCTCCTCAACTGGGGACGGGTGGGCCACGCGGTCTTCGAATACGTCCAGTTCATCTTGCTGCTGTTCGCGTTGTTCGTCGTCTCAGGCGGGCTCTTCTTGGCCGGTGATATCAAAGCGACGCCCAAGGCCAACACGGTGGTCCTGGCCATCGGAGCGATCGCCGCATCCTTCGTCGGCACGACCGGCGCCGCGATGCTGCTCATTCGGCCACTGCTGAATATCAATCAAGAGCGCAAGAACAAGGTACATACCGCCGTCTTCACGATCTTGATCGTGGCAAACAATGGTGGCATGCTGACCCCACTGGGCGACCCGCCGCTGTTCATGGGCTTCTTGCGCGGTGTGCCGTTCACGTGGACATTCCATCTGTTTCCGATGTGGGCGTTCATCAACACGATGTTGCTGCTGATCTACTTCGCGCTCGACACCAAGGCCTACGCGCAGGAGGACCCCGCCGACCTGGTGACAGATGCGACCGAGATCGTCCCCATCAGACTGCTGGGTCTGGTCAACATCGCCTGGTTCGCGGTGATCATCGCAGCAGTGGCGCTGGTGCCATCCATCGACCTGGAGCTCATCGCGGAGGGCCACGCGGCCTGGCACAACTACATCCCGTGGCGCGAGATCGTCTTCCTGATCGCGGCCGCCGGTTCATATCTCACCAGCAGCCGCAAGATCCGGTTCGAGCTCAACCAGTTCAACTGGGCGCCGATCCGCGAAGTGGCAGTCATCTTCATCGGGATCTTCCTCACCATGATCCCGGCGCTGGAGTATCTGTCCCAGGTTGCCGACCGGCTGCCGCTGAACACGATCACGTTCTTCATCTTCTCGGGCTCGTTGTCGGCGTTCCTCGACAACGCCCCGACCTATGCGACGTTCTTCGAGATGGCCCACACGCTGGGCGCCGACCCGACTGTGCTGCCGGAGATGGCGCGGGTGGCCGGAGTGCCGTGGGTGTGGCTGGAGGCTATCTCATTGGGAGCGGTCACTTGCGGTGCCATCACCTACATCGGCAACGGCCCGAATTTCATGGTGAAGTCGGTCGCCGAGTCGCGCGGCGTCGCGATGCCCTCGTTCGGCGGCTACATCGGTTGGACGAGCCGCTACCTGATCCCCACGCTGATCGCGATGGTCTGCCTGTTCCTCGTGGAATCAGCCTGGGGCAAAGCAGTCGGCGTGCTCATCACCGTGGCGCTCATTGCCGAGGCCGCGGTGATCTGGGCCAGGCACCGGCCGGTGGTCGCCAAGCCGCCACCAGCTCAGTAGCCGAGTTCGTCGAGGGCCTCGTCCTCGATGCCGAAGTAGTGCGCGATCTCGTGCACCACCGTGATGTGGATCTGATCGACGAGTTCATCGATTGACTCACAGGCCCTCAGATGGGGGCCGCGGAAGATCGTGATTCGATCGGGCAGCACACCGCCGTAGCCGAACCCACGTTCGGTCAGCGGTACCCCGACGTACAGCCCGAACAGAGGCTCGCCCTCGGGCGGCTCGTCCTCGACCAGGACGACGCAGTTGTCGATCAGCGAGACCAGGGCGTCCGGGATCGAATCGATCGCCTCGTTGACACAACGATCGAAGTCGGCCTGATTCAACTGCACGGGCATGGGGCGAGTCTAGAGGGCCCGCCGCAACGCTGTGCCGACGAGGGCTCCCGCTTCACCCACCAGTGCTGGTGGGACACGGGAACCCTCGTTCGCCTGCGATCCGCGAGCCGTCTCAACCATAGCGGCCGGCTCAGGCGTTGGCGTCGACCAGCTTGACCGCCGAAACCTCGATGTCGATGTCCACCTTGTCGCTGACCAGCACGCCACCGGTCTCCAAGGCGGCGTTGAAAGCAACGCCATAGTCCTGGCGGTTGATCGACAGGGAACCCTCGAAGCCCATGCGGGTGTTGCCGAACGGGTCTTGAGCGACGCCACCGAACTCGAAGTCGATGCTGACCTGCTTGGTGGTGGCCTTGATGGTCAGGTCGCCGGTGATGCGGACGTGCTCGTCGTCCAGCTTCTCGACCTTGGTCGACTTGAAGCTGATGGTCGGGTACGTCTTGGCGTCCAGGAAGTCGTTTGTACGCAGGTGCTGGTCGCGAGCCTCGTTATTGGTGTTGATCGAGTCGGCCTGGATGGTCACCTCGACATGCGATGCGCCGGGATTGTCGGCGTCGGTATATGCGGTCCCCTCGAACGTGTCGAAATTGCCACGAACCTTCGTCACCATCGCGTGCCGGGCCGAAAAGCCGAGGCGGGTGTGTACGGGGTCAAGAGTCCAGTTGCCAGTCAGAGCGGCGGCGTCAACCATGGTCGTTTCTCCTTCTCGGGCGCCTGCGGCGTTTCCGTAGCGCTCACACCTTACAGAACATAGTTGAATGCTCAATTATTCCGAAGCGGTACCGGCAATCTCGTCGCGCGGCCGATCGGGATTCCCGGATCCGTCATCCGGAGGCCCGTCGCTGCTCAGCAACCCGGTCACCACAAGCACTGATGCCGGCATTCTCGCGCCATCACTCCACGCTACCGGCAGCCCGCAGAGCTCTTCGGCGCTCGCCACCACATCACCGCCGAGCGCTTCGATCGAGTGCAGCATGAGATCGGGATGGGTGCAGGGCAGACCTTGGACGCGGGTACACGGCTCACACAACTCGCACGCTCCGGCCGACACCGCCAGACTGCGCGAATACTGCCGCGCGCGACGGCGGTGCGCACGGGCGGCCAGCCTCTTCTCGCGGTCGATCGCGCGGCGAACAGCGGCCTGGATCTGGGTGGGGGTGCGCTGCTTGGCCAACTCCTCGTCGGCGAACTCGATCTGCACCGCATCGATCTCGAACCACTCGAAGGATGCCCAGACCTTCAACGGATCGAAGTCGAAGGGCGGGCATGACCAAGCCTTCCCGTAGATCGGGCACTGCTCGCAGTAGCCGAGCATTCGGGGCACATCGACATATCGTTCGACGTAGTCAACAGCCCTTATCCGGGCATAGCGCCGCGTGGTCGCATACGCCGGCGTGTCGTCCATGTATCCATGGTGTCCCTGGCGTCAAGAGTCCGCATCCACGGACGGTCAACGCCGTGCAGCAGCGTCGGCTTGCTCCCGACTGTCGATAATGATTATCATTCTGATACCTTCGGAACGTCGCGCCCCTTGTGGCTGGAAAGTGATGGCTCAATGACTGACGCGTTCGTGCTCAACGACCTCAGGGTGCGTGCAGGAGCCACGCAACTCGTCCATGGGGTCTGCCTGTCGGTGGCTCCGGGCGAAGTGTGGCTCTGCTCGGGCATTCAGGCTCGGGCAAATCGCTCACAGCGGCTGCGGTCTGCGGCTCGTTGTCCCGGCTCTTGGACGCCACCGGCCACCTGACGATCGGAGGCAACCGCGTCGACGTCACCTCGACCAAGCGCCCCGCAGGCCACGTCGCTTGGGTCCAGCAGGACAGCTCCAGTGCCCTCAATCCGCTGGCGCGAGTCGGTGACCAGCTGGGGGTCCCTGACGCCTGGCCTTCGGGTCGTACTTGCGCAGCACCAGCCGGTCGGGGTCATTGCGTCGGTTCTTCATGGTCACATAGGTGTAACCGGTGCCCGCCGTCGAGCGCAGTTTGACGATTCGACGAATCTGTTGGCTCTTCTTTGCCACTAGATCCGCTCCCCGCGTGCCAGCAGATCGGCCACTACCGCGTCGATACCGCGTTGATCAATGGTGTGGATACCCCGGGCACTCACCCGAAGCGTGACATGACGGCTCAGTGGCGGGACCCAGTAACGCTTGTTCTGGACGTTGACGTTCCACCGTCGCCTCGTCCGGCGGTGGGAGTGGGAAACGGAGTTGCCGAACGACGGCGTCGCTCCCGTGACCTGGCAATTTCGAGACATGGCTTCCTCGTGCATAGAATGATAATCGTTATCATTCATTCTAAGAGGAGGACAGCTGTGAAGCAAAACACCCATCCCGCCTACGGACCGGTCGTGTTCCGGGATCGGTCGGCGAACACGATGTTCTTGACCCGCTCCACGATTGTCGTTCGGCTCGGTGCCGAGCACCCGCGGGTCGAGTGGGAGGATGGCGTCTCCTACCCCGTCGTCGATGTCGAAGTCTCCAGCGCCAGCCACCCCTTCAGGACGGGACGCGGCCGGGTGGTCGACACCGAGGGTCGCGTCGCGAGGTTCAACCGTCGCTACGGTCATGCCACCCCCGGAACCAGGGGGAAGCGAAAGTGGCTTCGACGGTCTGCGCCGGCTGAGCCAACCCAAGACACCGGTCGTCCTGATCAGCGGCATCGACGAGGTCGCCATGATGGCTGCATCTCTTTCAGTGCAGCTCGGTCTGCCTGGTGCCGTGGCCGTGCGTCACACCATAGATTCCGAGAACGGCATGCTGATTCGCACGGTCAGTGATCTCACCGGTGTCCTCGAATGCGAGCAGATCAACCTGGATCATGCGTGCGTGTCGTGCGCTATTCGAGAAGACATCGTGCCGACCCTCGAACGGCTGGCCGCGACGCAGCGCTGGAGCGGGATCATCGCCTGCTTACCGGCGACCGCCGAGGCCGTCCAGGTATGCCGGATCTTGGGATGGGCACCCGGCAACGCTCCGCACATCCGCATCGCGGCTGTTCTCACCGCACTCGAAGGCAGCACGGTTGCCGAGGACCTGCTCGGCGAGGATCTCCTGGATGAGCGCGGCCTCGCAACGGGCGAGGACGACCGGCGCGGAGTCGCGGAAGTGGCGTGTGCGATGGTCGAGTACGCCGACCTGCTGTGTCTGACTGAGCCGCCCCGCGCCGAGGAGACCGCCCTGATAAGGGCACTTGCCCGACCCAAGGTTCCGCTGATCAACGATCTTTCGCTGCTGGATGCTTCGATCCTCACCCCGGGAATCCACCGTCATCCTGCCACCGAAGCCTGGGTCAGTGAGACCCGAACAGCCGACCTTCCGCCGCTCGCCGGTGACGCGGTCTGGCGCCTCGATCTGCGCTCGGATCGACCCTTTCATCCGGAACGGTTCAGCGATGAGCTCGCCACCTTGGGCAGCGGTCCCCGGCGCTCACGTGGATGCTTCTGGTTGCCCACCCGGCCCCATGACGTCTGCGCCTGGGACGGCGCAGGTGGCCAGGCGAGTGTCGGTCGCACGCGCCAGTGGGAACTCGGTCAACGCCCGTTCACCCGCATCGTCGTCACCGGGATTGACGATGCTGACGACGAGCGCACGGCCATCGAGGCAGCATTCGCCCGCAGCCTGCTCACCGACCAGGAAATGGCCACCCGAGGCTGGATCTGGAACGAGGGCTGGGATGGTTTCGAGGCGTGGCTCGGCCCGATCGATCGAATCGCCTGACCTGCGGGCCGTCCGCCAAGCGCGGACGCAGGCAGATCAACACCAACAGATACCGACACAGAAGGAAACAATCATGAAGGTTCGCAATTCCCTCCGGTCGCTCAAGATGCAGCCCGGATCACAGATCGTCCGCCGTCGTGGCCGAGTATTCGTCATCAACAAGCGCAATCCCCGTCTCAAGGCCCGACAGGGGTGAGCTTTCGCCTCGTGGAGCATCGTGCTTCGTGAGCCAGCACGCACGCCGACGGCGGCAGAGAGCACGCGACCCGTGGTGTTGTGTGCAACCGCGCCCGACCATAGAGTCCACCTCATCCGACAAACGGTCAAGGATCGACCTGGAGGGCTCCCGATGAAGATCGAACGCGTCGACACCTACGTCCTCAAGACACCGCTGGGACGAGCCCGCTTCTACTCATCGCAGGCCGAGTTCCCGGAGCGCAACTCGCTACTCGTCCGGCTGACAAGCAGCGACGGACTGGTGGGCTGGGGCGAGGGCGGGCAATACGGACCGGCCGAACCCGTGAAGGCTTGCATCGACGCCGTGCTGGGCCCGCAGCTCATCGCGATGCACGAGGTGGCTCCGGCCACAGCGTGGGAGACCCTCTACGGCCGCACTCGCGACTTCGGGCAGAAGGGCAGCTACATCGAGGCCCTCAGCGCAATCGACATCGCCCTGTGGGATCTGCTCGGCAAGCAGTACAACGCTCCGGTGTCGTCCCTGCTCGGCGGCAGATTCCGGGAGGGGGTGCGCGCCTATGGCACCGGCGCCTATTACTCCACAGTGGACTTCGAGCCGCAACGCGATCTCGCAGCGCTCGAAGCTCTGGTGCGTGGCTACGCAACCGAGGGTTTCGGCATGCTGAAGATGAAGCTCGGTCTGCTGCCGGTCCGCGAGGATGCCCTCCGGGTAGAACGCGTTCGCGAGGTGCTGGGCGATGACTTCGTGCTGTTCGCCGACGCGAATCACGCGTACAACTCCGCGACGGCCATTCAGATGGGACGAGTGCTGGAGGCTGCGGATTTCAGCTTCTTCGAGGAGCCGGTTCCGCCGGAGGATCGGGAAGGCTACGCTCGGGTGCGCGCGCGGGTGGACGTTCCCATCGCCCGCGGTGAAGCCGAGTACACGCGCTACGGCTTCCGCGATTTCATCGCGGCCGGCTGCGCTGATATCTTGCAGCCCGATGTCTGCGTCTGCGGCGGGATCTCCGAGATCCGGCAGATCCAGGCGCTCGCCTCCGCGCACAACCTCCGCCTCATCCCGCACGTCTGGGGATCCGGGGTGGCGCTGGCGGCTGCGTTACAGGTCTGCGCGGCGCTGCCCCTGGCGCCCTACACTCACCGCGCCGTGCCTGCCCAGAACGAGCCGGTGATCGAATTCGACCGCTCACGCAACCCACTGCGAGACGAACTCCTCACGTCTGGCTTCGTTCTTCGCGAGGGCTACCTCGACGTGCCGGCCGGGCCGGGTCTCGGAGTAGAGGTCGACATGGAGGTGGTGGCGAGGTATGCGGTCGCCTCTGCCTCCCTCGGAAGGAAGTGACAATCACGCGCGGAAGTGGCATGGTCTGCTGATCGTCTGCGGCATCGTACTCCGAACGAGTTAGTCCTTGTCGGAGCCACATTTGTAGGTGGGCCTAACTGGACTTGAACCAGTGACCTCTTCCTTATCAGGGAAGCGCTCTAACCGACTGAGCTATAGGCCCGCACCGATGCTTCATTGATCAGCACCGAGCGATCACACTACCGCATACTGCTTTGCGGACTCAACTCGGGTCGTGTCGATACCTGCCCGGGGCTCCTCAAGAGCCGAGGTATCGCAGAAACCTCTCGGGCGCCTCGAGAAACAGGCGCCAGCTTTGCGTCAACTCGAGTTCGTCGTAGCGGCGGCGCCGCAGCCCCCATTCGCCGGCTTCATATAAGCAAGCCTCAGGAAGCGAAGCAAAGATGGGGGAGTGCGTCGAGATGACCACCTGCGAACCGTCGTGGACCAGATCGGTGACCACAGAGAGGAAGGTGAGGCTGCTGTTGAACGAAAGTGCGGATTCGGCCTCGTCAAACACCCACAGCCCGCGGATACCTGAACGCGAGACAACAAACTCGAGGAAAGACTCGCCATGGCTCTGAAAGTTGTGGCGTCCGGACTGTCCGACAGAGTCGAGATAGGCAAAATGGCTATGCATGGTCTCTGCTCGCAAGAAAACGCCCTTCTTCGAGCCGCCTGCGCCGCGGGTGAGCTGCAAATGCTCCGCCAATGTGGATTCGGTTCGTTGCGTATGGTGAAGCGCGTTCTGGGTTCCTCCTTCAGCATTGAGCCCGAATGCCTGTGCGAGAGCCTCGACGATCGTCGACTTTCCGGTACCGTTCTCGCCGACGAAGACCGTCAATCGGGACAGATCGAGGCCCTCGTCGAGTATCTGGCGCACCGCTGGAATCGTAGCCGGCCAAACGTCCTTCGAAAGCGGGGCGAGGCGGTGCTCCTCAATTCTGCGAACTGGCAGAGAGCTGAAGAGTTCGTCCATGCATGAAAGCTATCAACGACGCTGGCGAATCCGGTGAGGGAAGACGCGCCCATCACTGGAGTTCTCCCTGAACCGTGCTGAGACGGCTTGTGTGCTCCTGCGTGCTCGCGTCAGGCTTGAGCCCATGACGAACTATTCCGCTCCTCCGGCCGCCGGCTCTGGCGAGTCCCGCACCGCGGCCATGCTTGCCCACCTCGCAGGACCGATCGCCGCCGCGGTCTCGGCGGGATGGCTGTCGATCGTCGGGCCGTTGGTCGTCTGGCTGCTCTACAAAGACAAGGACCCCTTCGTCCGGCACCAGTCGGCCGACGCGTTCAACTTCCAGGTGACCATGTGGCTGGTCTCGGTCGTCGGTGGGCTGCTGTGCCTCACCATCATCTTGATTCCACTCGGCCTGGTGATGATCATCGTCGGCGTCCTCGCGTCCATCATCTTCGGCATCATCGCTGCGGTTCAGGCGTCGAAGGGGCAGCCGTACCGCTATCCGTGGAAGCTCAACCTGCTGAACTGATCCACCCACGAGCACCGCAGAAGGGGTGATTCGCGACCAACAATCCCGGTCGCGAATCACCCCTTTGCTGTTGCTGCAGAAGCTATCAGTCCTCGGCCAGCGTGACGTCCAGCCCGCCCAGCACCGAGCTGGACAGGTTGTACAAGAACGCCCCCAGGGTCGCCAGCGCCGTCAGCAGGATCACGTTGATGCCCGAGACGATGGCGGTGAAGCCCAGCACACGCCAGCGGTCGATGAACGAGTCCACCTGCACCGTGCCCGAACCGTCCGGGTTGCCCAGCAAGGAGTTCAGGGTCTCCTGCAAGGTGTCCAGCGCGCCGGAGGCCTCGATGACCGACCAGAGCAGCGCCACCGCGACGAACAAGATGATGGCCGCGGCCACCGAGAACATCAGTGCCGTCTTCATCACCGACCACGGGTCGAGCTTGGCAATCCGCAGTCTGGCCTTACGAGCCGGACGAACCGCTCCGCTGCTGGTCGTCTTCACCCGCCCCGTGCGATCCCGCACCGGACCGGCGGCAGCCTTCGCCGCCTGTTCGGCCCTGGCCAACTCGGCGTCCATCACCTCGGGGGTGATCTTCGGGTTCACGCGAGTCTCGTCGCTCGCGCTCGGGGCCGCCGGCGCATCCGGCTTCGGAGTCACGACAGTGGCATCAGTGTCCAGGGTCCTCGGAATGGCCGTAGTGACCTGATTGTCTTCACTCATCGGCTGCCTCCTGATCGGCGTCTATGTCCCGTCCAAGACTAACGTCATCCGGCGCGCCCGCATCGTGCGACTCCTGCGAGCCGTCCTCGAACTCGTCACCGGCCGCTGCGTCGACGGTCTCGGCCGGCACCTGGTCGTCCCCATTACCACCTGCCTCGGCATCGGTCGTCTCCTCGGCCGAATCCGCACGGTCGGAGTTCACGGTGACCGCAACTACCTGATCATCGGCGCGCAGCCCCACGAACTTGACGCCCATGGTGTCGCGTCCGGTCGGGGTGACATCAGCCACCGAACTGCGGATCACCTGCCCCGATGCCTTGAACGAGATGATCTCATCGTCCTCGCTGACCACCAGCGCCGCGACCAGGCCACCCCGGTCGTCCTTCATTCGCATCGCCCGCACACCCAGGCCACCGCGGTTCTGCAGCCGGAAGTCGGACACCGCGGTCCGCTTGGCGTAGCCCTCGTCGGTCATCGTGAAGACGTATTGCGAATCCTCGTCGGTCTCGGCCGGAATGATCGCCATCGACAGCAACTCATCGCCCTTGCGGAAACGCATCCCGGTAACCCCGGAGGTGGTGCGTCCCATCGGCCGGATCTGCTCATCGTCCGCGGTGAAGCGGATGCCCTGGCCCTTGCGGCTGAGCAGCAGGATGTCGTCATTGCTGTTGACCAGTTCGGCACCGATCAGCTCATCGTCGGGGTCGCGGAAGTTGACCGCTATCAGACCGGCCTGGCGCGGAGAATCGTATGCCGACAAGGCCGTTTTCTTGATCAGGCCCTTACGGGTGGCGAGCACCAGGTAATCGGCATCCTGGTAGCTGCGCAGCACGATGCCACGCGCGATCCGCTCGTCCGGCAGGAAACTCAACAGGCCCGCCACATGGCCGCCCTTGGCGTCGCGGCCACCCTCGGGTACCTGCCAGGCCTTGATCCGGTAGGCACGGCCCATGGTCGTGATGAAGACCAGCCAGTCGTGGCTCATCGCAGTCAGGACCGCGTCCACCTGGTCCTCGGTGCGCAGCGATGCCCCGCGAACCCCCTTGCCACCTCGCTTCTGGAGGCGGTACTGATCGATCCGGGTGCGTTTGATGTAGCCGCCGCGGGTGAGCGTGATGACGCATTCCTCATCGGGGATGAGGTCCTCGTCGCTCATGTCCCCGTCGGCCGAGATGATCTGCGTCCGCCGGTCGTCTCCGTACTTTTCCACAATCTCGCTGAGCTCTGTGGATACGATCTCGCGCTGGCGATGCTCCTTGGCGAGAATGTCGAGCAGATCGGCGATGGCGCGTTCCAGCTCGGCGAGCCGGTCGATGATCTTCTGACGCTCCAGGGCGGCCAGCCGGCGCAGCTGCATGTCCAAGATCGCCTGAGCCTGCACCTCGTCGATGTCGAGCAGGCCCTGCAGGCCGATATTGGCGGCTTCCGAGTTCGGCGAGCGCCTGATCAGCGCGATGACCTCGTCCAGCATGTCGAGGGCCTTGACCAGGCCGCGGTAGATGTGCGCGGCCTTCTCGGCTTCGTCGAGCCGGTACTGGGTGCGCCGGCGGATGACCTCGAGCTGATGGGTTACCCATTCGGAGATGAACTGATCGAGCCGCAGGGTGCGCGGCACCTCGTCCACCAGGGCCAGCATGTTGCAGCCGAAGGTGTCCTGCAGCTGGGTGTGCTTGTAGAGGTTGTTCATCACCACGCGCGGCTGGGCGTCGCGCTTGAGGACGATGACCAGCCGCTGCCCGGTGCGAGCCGAGGAGTCGTCGCGAATGTCGGCGATACCGGTCAGGCGCCCGGAGTTCACCAGGTCGGCGATCTTCTGGGCCAGATTGTCCGGGTTGCACATGTACGGCAGTTCGGTGACCACCAGGGACGTGCGTCCCTTGGCGTCCTCCTCGATGTTGATCACCGCGCGCATCGTCACCGAGCCACGCCCGGTGCGGTAGGCATCCTCGATGCCCTGACGCCCGACGATCAGCGCACCAGTGGGGAAGTCCGGCCCCTTGATGCGGGCCATCGCGGCCGCCAGTAGCTCTTCGGGAGCCGCATCGGGATGGGCCAGCGACCATTGGACGGCCTCGTTGACCTCGCGCAGGTTGTGCGTCGGAATGTTGGTGGCCATCCCGACGGCGATGCCGGACGACCCGTTGACCAGCAGGTTCGGGAACCGGGCCGGCAGCACGGTCGGTTCTTTCTCGCGACCGTCGTAGTTGTCCTGGAAATCGACGGTGTTCTCACCGATATCGCGGACCATCTCCATGGCCAGCGGCGCCATCTTGCACTCGGTGTACCGCATGGCCGCTGCTGGGTCGTTGCCCGGCGAACCGAAGTTGCCCTGACCGGCCACCAGCCGTGCACGCATCACCCACGGCTGCGCCAAGCGCACCAAGGTGTCGTAAATCGCCGAGTCACCGTGCGGGTGGTACAGACCCATGACCTCGCCGACGACACGCGAGCACTTGTTCCAGCCGCGGTCGGGACGGTAACCACCGTCGTACATCGCGTAGATCACTCGGCGGTGCACCGGTTTGAGACCATCGCGCACATCGGGCAGCGCGCGCCCGACGATGACGCTCATCGCGTACTCGAGATAGGAGTTCTGCACCTCGGTCTGCAGGTCGATCTGCTCGATCAGGCCCTTGCGCGGTTCGGTGATCTTGCCGTCGGCCTGGGTCGCGGCATCTTCGGTGCTTGCCGGGTTGCCTCCGGTGCGGCCACCCTCGGCGTTGCCACCGAGGATGTCGTCGTCCAAGGAGTCGTTCGGCTCGTCGGGCCCGTTCGGGCCCTGTGGGGTCTCTGTCATCTACCTGTAATCCCTTGTCAGATGTCGAGGAAGCGAACGTCTTTGGCGTTGCGTTGAATGAAGTAGCGGCGCTCTTCGACGTCTTCGCCCATCAGGATGGCGAACATCTGGTCGGCGCGCGCCGCATCGTCCAACGTCACCTGCAGCAGAATCCGGCCCTCGGGATCCATGGTCGTTTCCCACAGATCGGACGCGTCCATCTCACCCAGACCCTTGTACCGCTGGATGGGATTGACGTTCGGGAGCTTCTTGCCCTCCGCCTTGCCGGCGTCGCGCAGGGCATCCCGCTCGACATCGGTATAGGCCAGTTCATGGGGGGAGTTGGTCCACCGCAGCCGGTATAGCGGCGGCTGCGCCAGATAGACATGGCCCTGATCGATCAGCGGCTTCATGAAGCGGAACAGCAGCGTCAGCAGCAGCGTGCGGATATGGCTACCGTCGACATCGGCATCGGCCATCAGCACGATCTTGTGGTATCGCAGCTTGTTGATGTCGAAATCATCGTGGACGCCGGTGCCGAGCGCATTGATGATCGCCTCGACCTCCTTGTTCGCCCAGATCCGGTCGATGCGTGCCTTCTCGACGTTCAGGATCTTGCCTCGCAGCGGCAGGATCGCCTGAATCCGTGGGTTGCGTCCACCCTTGGCCGAGCCGCCTGCCGAGTCGCCCTCGACGATGAAGATTTCACATTCCTCGGGGTTGTTGGACGAGCAGTCGGACAGCTTGCCGGGCAGGCTGCCACCGCCGAGCAGGCCCTTGCGGCTGCGCGCGGCCTCGCGGGCCTTGCGCGCGGCCACGCGGGCGGTGGCCGCCGAGATCGCCTTGCGGACGATTTCCTTGCCCTCCGAGGGGTTCCGCTCCATCCAGTCACCCAAGCGGTCGTTGACCACCCGCTGGACGAAGCCGCGCGCCTCGGTATTGCCGAGCTTGGTCTTGGTCTGCCCCTCGAACTGCGGTTCGGCGATCTTCACCGACAAGATCGCGGTCAGTCCCTCGCGGATGTCTTCGTTGCCGACCCGGTCTTCCTTCTTGCGGATCAGCCCCCAGGCCTCACCCCACTTGTTGACCGTGGTGGTCAGCGCGGCGCGCAGGCCCTCCTCATGGGTGCCGCCCTCATGGGTGTTGATGGTGTTGGCGAAGGTGTGCAGGGAGTTGCTGTAGCCGGTGTTCCACTGCATGGCCAATTCCAGGCCCATGCCGATTTCGGCCGAATGGGCCTCCACGTCGATGATGCTGGTCAGCACATCGCGCGAACCGTTGAGGTAACGCACGTAGTCGACCAGGCCGTTGTCGAACTTGAACTCGTCCCTGAGCGGCTGGCCATCCTCGTCCACGTGGTTCTTGCGCAGGTCGATGATGTCGATCTTGAGGCCCTTGTTGAGGAAGGCCATCTCACGGAAGCGGGTCGCCAGCGTCTCGTAGTTGAAGTTGGTCGTCTCGAAGATCTCGGAGCTGGGGAAGAAGGTGATCGTGGTGCCGGTCTCGTCGGTGGCTTCCAGCCGCTCGACGACCGCGTCCGGGGTGCCCAGGGTGAAGCTCTGCCGCCAGTGGTAGCCGTCGCGGCGCACGTCGGCGATCATCCGCCCCGACAGCGCGTTGACGACCGAGCTGCCCACGCCGTGCAGGCCACCGGAAACCTTGTATCCGCCGTTGCCGAACTTGCCGCCCGCATGCAGCACGGTGAGCACCAGGGTCAGGCTGGAGACTCCCTCGGTGGGGTGGATGGCCACCGGGATGCCGCGGCCGTTGTCGGTCACCCGGCACCCACCGCCGTCCAGCAGTTCGACGGTGACGTGATCGCAGTAGCCGGCCAGGGCTTCGTCCACCGCGTTGTCGACGATCTCGTAGACCAGATGATGCAGGCCGCGTTCGCCGGTCGATCCGATGTACATTCCGGGACGCATCCGGACGGCCTCGAGACCTTCCAGCACCTGGATTTCGGCGGCGCCGTAGGCACCTTCGACTTGCAGATTCTCGGCGCCATCGGTGATCTCGACCTCAGGGCCGAATTCGATGTCTTCGGGCTCCGGACTATTCGCCAGATCACTCACCGGCAGAAGCTCCTTCGTAGTTCTCGGAACCGTCATCAGCTGCGGTGGGCGACAGCCCACAGGCCCACATGGCGGACCCGTCCCAACCAGGAAATCTTACCATCTGCGCGCTGGCGATCCCACCAAATGGGCACCCCGTTGCCCCAGAAGTGGGCCTGTCGGGCCCGCCAAGGCATCGTGGACGCCTCATCGACCCCTCGAGGCGGTCCCATATCCGGGGAAGGTCTTCCCAAAGGCCCACAGCGGATCCACTCGTCGCCCCCACCACCCTAAACTGACTGCCATGAGTCAGGGCCCACGGCGCGCGATCTGGCCGGACGACCGGTCGCCGGGCGCAGCGGTGCCCGCTCACCAGCCGCGTCGCTCATCCCCAGCGTCCGAGCAACCGACCTGGGCGCCGCCGGCAGCGGACCAGACACCCGCGGGTGTGCCTGGTCCTGCCGGGCCCAGGCGTCGGCTGCCGACCGCGGCCAAGGTGCTGCTGGCGGCGGTCCTGGCGCTCGTGGTGGTAATTGCGGGGCTGTGGGCTGCCGGTGGCTTCCAGACCCGCCAGACCCTGGTCGACAAGCAGGCCGGCGAACCCCTGGATCTCGGACCGGTCGAACTGACGGTGCAACAGGCGATCAGCTACGACTTCGCTGGTGAGGCCCAGATCGAAGTGCCGGCGAGCTGCCGGCTGACGACCGAGCAATCGGCCGGCACGGTTCACTACGCCATTGCGCGCAACTCGTTCGCCGGGGTGCGGGTGAACGGCGAGGTTCAGCTGTCGTCCGAGGTGATGATGACCCTCGGCGTCGACGACGGTCTCTACTTCGGCCAGACGCGGCAGATCTTGTCGCCCGGGGTGCCCGCGGTGGCCTGCGTGCTGCGCTTCACCCTTCCGTTGGCGGCCCTCGACGCAGACACCGTGACCGTGCTGTTGTGGCGGCTGCAATTCACCGAGCAGAGCAATGTGAAGAACGACCAGGACACGTCCAAGACCTGGAACGCCTCCTCCGACGGCTACCGGGTGCAGCTGCCGCTGACGCAGGTGACCCGCTGAGGCACCTCACCGGGCCGGCGAGATGACCGGGAACAGCCCATAGGTGACCGTATTCGAGATCAGCCCGACTGCCTGGTCGACCAGCTGCTCGGGCACCTCGAAACTGGCCACCACCTGCTGGCTGGGTGTGATCTCGTCACTGTCCAGCCGGCAGATCCGGTCGCGCATCGGATCGTAATTCGCCTTGTCCTCCCACACATCACCGGACGCGGACAGTAGTTCGAAACTGCAGATGGTGGAACGATCGTCCTGTTCGACATAGACGAAATTGTCGACCGCGACGGTGTAGCGCAAGAAGACGGCGCCGGCCACCGGCCGGATCGTCCCACTGGATCCGTCGGGGAGTTCGTCGAGCACCTCGCGGGAGACCACCGTGTAGGTGACACCCAGCGGGTCGGTGTAGCCCTCACCGGGTTTCAGCACGCGTGGCGCAAGGAAGAGATCGCGGGCGAACCAGGCACAAAAGCCGACCGCCACGGCGATCACGATGCCGGCCAGCATCCACCAGAAGCCACGCCGCCGGCCGGTCATCGGGCCACTTCGAACTGTGGGTCGGGGACGACCATGCCCGCGGCATTCGATGCCAGCTGAGTCTGCAGGGCCTCATCGATCCCGAGGTCGAAGACCACCTCCGGCTCATAGGCCAGATAGAAACCCATGGGCTTGCAGTGCAACCGGCTGCCGGCCAGGCCGTCGACGGGCCGTTCGAATACCACGCGGACGCGCTCGGTGAAGCCGAGCTGCGGGGTGAGGAAGTGGCCATCGACCGGTGATTCGACGACCAGCGGGTTTCCGTCTCGTCCGGCTGCCCGCAGTTCGCATCGGATCGAACCGACGGGGCGTGCCCGGCTGGTCATTTCGACGTCGATGCCCAAGAAGATCGCCTCGGTCACCAGACCGGGGCTGGCAGTTCCGCGGATCTCCAGCCAGGTACCCGAATCCAGGCCGGTCACCCGCATCGGCTGGCCCGCCAGGAGGTCGACCGTTTCCCCCGGAGCTGCCCACCTGAGGTCGGTGTCGGCAGGACTGTCGGAGGCTTTGGTGAGCGCGCCCGCGGCCAGAATGCAGGCCAGGGTCAGTGCGATGGCGCTCACGAGCTGGCCGATCGATGGCCAGCCCCGGGTCGGTGGCGGGACCGCAAGCTGCGCCTGCTGGTGCGCAGCTGCGGCCGGGGAGGAATCGCTGCGCTGGACAGCGCTCAGTGTCAGGGTCATGGCGACCGCGAGCAGGCTGATGCGCAGCGGCTCGCCGAGCATCCCGCTGAGCAGGTCGAGCGGGGGTTGCACGCGGAACCAGAAGGCGAACACATTCCCACCGATCAGATCGCGCATCAGCAGGTAGCTGAGGGGCTGGATCGCCGAGACGAGGGAGTAGAGCAGGATGAACGCCCCCATGAACGGCAAACCCACCCGCAACACATGTCGCAGCGATTGGACGAACGGGATGACGCGGGCCTCGAGATCGCCGACGAAGATCTCGACGAACTCCAAGACGACGGTCTGACTGCCCCGACTGGCCGAAAGACCGCGGGATTCCAGACGCGCCAGCCGCCGGCTGCGTCGCGACCATGGTCCCGCAAAGCCGCCTTGACGGCCCTTTTCCCACAGTTCGGCAGCCGAGAGCGTGTAGGTGCCGAAGACCAGCCCGGTGACCGCCAGCCAGAGCAGCGGAGCCAGCATCGCGTCGGTGATCAGCGGCCAAAGATGTAGCGTCCATGCCTGCCACGCCCAACTCAGGAAGGCAGGGATGGCGATATGCAAGGACGCCAGGACGCCCAGCAGCCAATCCTTGCCCTCCAGCAGCCAGCCGTAGAAGACCCGCTCACGCAGCCAGATTCCGAGATCACCGAGCATCCGGGAACCGCCGAAGATCAGCACCACCGAGAAGAAGCCCTCGACCAGTGCACCACCCAGACCGAACGCCCAGCGTCCGGTGCGCTCGGCGGCGGCCTCCAGACCGCGGCGCAGCAGGTAACTGGCGACCAGCACAGCGCCGATGGTCAGCCGTTGCCGGGCTGTGGTCGGGTCAAGCACAGTGGTGGCCGATTGCGGGTTGAGGACCGTGGACGATTCGAGCGCGCCGTGCACGAAGAGTTGATACGTAGCCTCGTTGATCCCGTTGAAGACCGAGTAGACACCGACGAAGGGCAGCAACGAGAGACTGACGACCTTGAGCAGCGGCTCGTCTCGTCCAATGGCAGCGGCCCGTGCGGGCAGCGTCTCCCACAGTCCGGCGGGTTGCCCGGCTATCCGGATGGCGATGATGATCGCGGCCAGCTGGGTGACCAGTCCGCAGCTGAAGATCGCCACCGTCAACCAGGGGTGAGTCTCTTGAATCGGAGCGGTCAACGTGAGTGCCACCCGGTAGACCAGCCATCCGCTGACCCAGGCGATCAGGATCTTGGGCAGCACTTGCCACCAGACCCGCAGGGTCTGGCTGGTCAGGTCTGTGAGCTGGCCCCACCATGCACGCGCGAAAGACATTGGCGCTCAGTCTAGAGGCCGGACCGGTCCGCTCACCTGATCGGCCGACCAGATGGGTGGGCGTGAGCCAGCTGGCCGGCAGCCGTGCCGGTGCGGGCTGGTCCGAAGGTCTCAGCCGTACGTGTCGCGGGGACCTCGGCCGTCCCTGACCGATCTGGGCCCATGCGACCAGCTGGGCGCGGCGGGCCCGCGCACGTCGATCCGCACCACCGAGCCCTCACCCAGCTCGGCATTCAGCTTGGCCACGATCTGCGGTGCCATCTGGCGCAGCACGGTCGCCCAAGTGGTGGATTCGGCCCGCACCAGCAAGACCTTGTCGGCGAAACCGGCCGGCTGCGCATGCTGAGCGTTGACCGGCCCGACGATCTGCGGCCAGGCTTCCAGCATCCTGCGCAATCCCACCTGCGTCTTCCAACCCCTCCTGCTGACCAGGCGATTCAATGCGTCACCCAGCAGTTGCGGATCGCGAGCGTCGGGACCCGCGCCGGAACGCTGCTCGTTCATCTGCGGACGCCGGCGGCGGCGCCGGATACCCACACCTCGCGGTGGCGGCAGAATGCCGGCCGCGTCGTGAGCGATCCGGGTGGCTACCTCGATGCCCAACGGGTCATGATCGCCGGTATCCAGTGGCTCGGGAAAGATCGCGATGTCGTCGGGCTCATCCACGGGCTCATCGAAACCGTCGCCGAACCGGCCACCAGGAGGCTCAGACATCATCGGTCCGGTGGCTCGAGAACGCTGTGGTTGCGATCTGGCCGGCAGTGATCTCGAAGCGACTGCCGTCGAGCAGCTCGGGCACATCCGAGCCGACCGCGGCAGTCACCAGCACCTGCTCGGCATCGCGGGCGGCCACGGCCAGCCGCTCGCGGCGGGTGGCATCCAGTTCGGCGAACACATCATCCAGTATCAGCACCGCCTCAATGCCGTCGGCGCGCAACAGCTCGAAAGCCCCGAGCCGCAACGCCAATGCCAGCGACCACGACTCGCCGTGCGAGGCGTACCCGCGTGCTGGCAGCTCACCGATCGTCAGGGCGAGGTCGTCGCGGTGCGGACCGACCAGGGTGAGCCCACGAGCCAACTCTTCGCGACGACGGTCGGCCAACGCTGAGCGGAATGCCTCCGCGAGCTCGGCCGGATCGGCTGGCAGCGCGAATCCGGCCCGATAGGACGCAGTCGCGAGGTTGTTCACCGGCGCGATCTGCGCATAGGCCTGCTGGGCGGGTCCGACCAGGTCGGCCAGGGTATCGAGCCGAGCCGCCAGCAGCTCGCTGCCATAGCTGATCAGCTGGGCGTCCCAGATCTCCAGCGTGAACTCCGCGTCGGCATCCGAACGGCCGGTGGCAAGCGATTTCAGTAGCGAATTGCGCTGTTTGACGACCTTCTCGTAGTCCTGTTTGACCCCGAGCATGCGCGGCCACCGGCTGATCACCAGATCGTCGAGGAAACCGCGGCGGGCGGCCGGATCCCCCTTGACCACGCTGAGATCCTCGGGCGAGAAGACGACAGTGCGCAGTGCACCCAGCAGATCGTGCGTGCGGGGGAGAGCTCCCCGGTTGATCCGGGCCCGATTGGCGCGCCCCGGATTGATCTCCAGTTCGAGCAGCAGACGGCGAGCGTCGTCCAGACCGGCGACCACCTCGGCGCGAATGACGGCCTGCTCGGTGCCTGCCTGGACGAGTGGCCCGTCGCTGCTCACCCGATGCGAACCGAGCCGCGAGAGGTATTCGACCGCCTCCACGAGGTTGGTCTTACCCTGGCCGTTGGAGCCCTGGAAGATCGTTACTCCCGGAGTCAGGCTCACATCGGCCTGAGCGTAATTGCGGAACTGGTGCAGCTCGAGACGAGCGACGTACACGATGTCAGTTCGGCAGGCGCATCAGCATGATGACGTGCCGGTAATCGCCCTTCGGATCACCGTCGATCTCGTCGAGTCCGCGCACCAGACAGGGCTTGCCGGCGGCGGTGAACGAGAAGTGCACGTAGGGGGAGTCGATGGTGTTGAGCGCGTCGGCAAGGTAATGCGGGTTGAACCCGGCTGCGGTCAGCGCGAGTTCACCACCGGCCACGTTCTCGACCTGTGCAGGGACGGCCTCGGAGGCCTGCGCCTGGTCACCGGAGGCCGCTTCCAGGGCGATCTGCTCGTCCCCGATCAGCATGCGCAGCGGGGAGTTACGCTCGGCCACCAGCGAGACGCGCTTGACCGAGGCGATGATCTCTTCGGTCTTGCAGCGCACGGTGACGGTCGGGTGAATATCCATCAGATGGCGAACCTTCGGGAACTCGCCGCCCAGCAGACGAGTGGTCAGCTGCCGCACCCCGCCGGATCCCGAGCCTTCGAGACCGATCAGACCCTCTCCCGCCTCGGCGTTGGACAGCGCCACGGTGATCTGCTCACCGCTGGACATCGACCGAGCGGCCTCGCTGAGCACTCGGGCCGGAACCAGAGCGGCACCTTCGGCAGAACTCGAGGCAGGGGTCCAGGTGAGCTCCTTCAGCGCCATCCGGTAGCGGTCGGTGGCCAGCAGCGAGATCACGTCGTTGTCGATCTCCAGGCGCACTCCGGTGAAAACCGGAAGCAGTTCGTCGCGTCCGGCTGCTACGACGACCTGATTGATCGCCCGGGCGAAGTCGTCGGAGTCGACCACCCCGGCCGCGGTCGGCATCTCGGGCAGTTGGGGATACTCGGAGACTGGCAACAGTTGGAGCGTGAAGCGAGCCGAGCCGCAGACCAGTTCGACGCGGGTGGCGTCGCTGGTGAAGTCGACCGGGCGGTTCGGCAGGCTACGGGCGATCTCGGCCAGCAGCTTGCCCGAGACGAGCGCCTCGCCTTCGTCGATGACCTGAGCCTCGACCTGCACCTGCGCACTGGTCTCGTAGTCGAAGCTGCTCATGGTGACGCCCTTGGCGTCCGCCTTGATCAGCAAACCCGCCAGGATCGGGACGCTCGGCCGGCTTGGCAGGCTGCGGGCCGCCCAGGCCACCGCCTCGGCCATCACATCGCGTTCCATGCGAATCTTCACGGTGCTAGTCCTCACGTCGTCCGGGACACGCCGGTGCGCCCAATCTTGTCTTGGCATCATATCGAGCAAGCCCCCACGACGCAGCGTGGGTTGAGGCTGCACTTGAGGGTTGGACGACCAGTCGGGCAATGGCGTGTCGGTACCCCATCCTAGCGGCCGCGGCTCTGGGTGGACCGACGCCGGGCGGGTCGCCGTTGATGGATGCTGATCCACAGTTCTGACTTCGAATCCCTGAGTATGTAGTTATCTTCAGTAGTAGTCATCACTTCTGTGGAAGCTGTTGATAACTCGCATCGGTGCTGGTCAGACCCGGGAAACAGGGCTGTGGACAGTTTTGCGTCAACTCCCACGTGTCTGGGTTCGGCTGTGGACGAGTCGCCGGGCTGTGGGCGGTCGTCCACCGGCCGTCCCCCGCGAGCCCCGAGTCGTCAACCGATCGACGGGGTTATCCACACCCCGCGAGCGACTGGATGCGAGGGCGCGTGGTTGGACGCTGCGGCGAGCGGCCGGCAGCGTTTCAGCGAAGGATCGACGAAGCGGTGGTCAGTGACCTGACTGCTTGATGTTGTTGGTCAACTCGGTGACCTGGTTGTAGACGCTGCGGCGTTCACGCATCAGCTGCCGGACCTTGCGGTCGGCATGCATGACCGTCGTATGGTCCTTGCCGCCGAACTCCTGGCCAATCTTGGGCAGCGAGAGGTCGGTCAGCTCGCGGCACAGGTACATCGCGATCTGCCGGGCGGTGACCAGCGTCTGCGTCCGGGATGTGCCGATGAGATCGTCGATACCGATACCGAAGTACTTAGCGGTCTCCTGAATGATGGTGGACGCGGTGACTTCTGCTTCCGGACCGGTGGGAATGAGGTCCTTGAGCACGACCTCGGTGAGATTGAGGTCGACGTCCTGGCGGTTCAGCGAGGCGAATGCAGTGACCCGGATCAAGGCCCCTTCGAGTTCACGAATGTTCGTCTGGATTCGCGAACCGATGAACTCCAGTACTTCGGGGGGCAGGAGGAGTCGCTCGGATGCCGCCTTCCGTTTGAGAATGGCGATCCGGGTCTCGAGGTCGGGTGGTTGCACATCGGTGATGAGACCCCACTCGAACCGGCTGCGGAGCCGTGGCTCGAGTGCCTCCAGCGCCTTGGGATGGCGATCGGAGGTCATCACGATCTGCTTCTGCGCGTTGTGCAGAGTATTGAAGGTGTGGAAGAACTCTTCCTGAGTCTGGATCTTCGACTCCAAGAACTGGATGTCGTCGATCAACAGCACGTCCACATCACGGTAGGTGCGGCGGAAGGCAGTCGTCCGGTTCTCCGAGATTGCGTTGATGAAGTCGTTGGTCAGTTCCTCGGTGCTGACGTACTTCACTCGGGCGTCTTCGAAATAGTCGCGGACGTAGTGACCGATCGCGTGCAGCAGGTGCGTCTTACCCAGCCCGGAATCGCCGTAGATCAACAGCGGGTTGTAGGCCTTCCCGGGGCTCTCGGCGACGGCCGCCGCGGCGGCGTGCGCGAAACGATTCGAGTCTCCGATGACGAAGTTGTCGAAGGTGTACTTCGGATTGAGCCGGTCGACATCGGGACGCTCCACCGCCGGCGCGGTGCTGGTCACGACAGGAGCCGCCTCGCGACGAGTGAGCTCGGTCGGAGTGACCTTCGGGGCGGCCGGCGGATCGGGCGGCTGCAGATCGAGCTCGAGGTCGGGTTGCACTGTGACGGCCATCCGCATGGAGCGGTGGAAGAAGTCGGACAGGGCCTGTTCGATCTCGCTGCGCTGACGACTCTCGAGTCGTTCGCGGGCGAACTCCGAAGGAACGGCGATCAAGACGATGGTCTCGTGCACAGTCAGCGGGTGCGAACTCTTCAGCCAGGCCCGGGAGTTCTTGTCGGCCTGATCCAGAACGTGTCGCCAGGCCTTCGCCAGCGTCTCATCGGTTGGAGTGAGTTCATGCTCGTTGGGCACGTTAGTTACTCGCCTCCTGTTCACGCCGTCAATCGGTCACCTGTGGTGCGGGTAAACCAAGCATCCACTAAGTCAGTTTTCCACAGGTATGTCGGCGGCTCATCCGTTCAACGGATCCCGCCCCTCTGGTTCGTTGGCTTTGGGGGGTGAGGCCAGCTCGACAGGCTGTGGAAAAGTTGCTTCAGGCGGTAGACGCTAGTCATTTCCGCGGCCGGAAGCAAACGAGGTGACAAGCTGTTTGAGGTTGTTCGGCGTGTCGAGTAGACGTCGGGGTGCAGACCCGTCTTCGGGGTCTGTTGCTGATCATTGACGACCTGACGTAATATTGACAAGCCGTTGTCCTGAACGGATCGAGTGCGCGCCCGCGAGGCTCGTGCCCTCCGAGAAGTAACGGCCCGAGATCTTGCTTCACCCGAAGCATGCACGAAAACGAATGACGGAGACTTCCCTTGAGCAAGCGCACGTACCAGCCGAGCAATCGTCGGCGTTCCCGTACCCATGGCTTCCGCGCGCGTATGAGCACCCGGGCAGGACGAGCCACCATTTCTGCCCGTCGCCGTAAGGGCCGGGCCGAGCTTTCCGCCTGACGAGTGCTTCCGGTGGCCGCCCGGATGCGGGCGTCGAGCGAGTTCGATGCCACGGTCCGCGGTGGGGTGCGCGCGGCGCGTCCGAGTGTTGTGGTGCACGCACGTTCGGTCGACGACGAACAACGAAGAGTCGGATTCGTGGTCTCGAAGAAGGTGGGCAACGCCGTCACCCGCAATCGAGTGAAGCGGCAGTTGCGTCATTTGGTGCGCGAACATCTGGACGAGACACCGCTGGGAACGCGGTTGGTCGTGCGCGCGCTGCCGGCAGCAGTCGCGTCCTCCACAGATCTGTCGCACGACCTGGCGGGCGCGTGGCAGTCGAGCCTTCGCAAGTTGGAGCGGCGCCGATGAAGTATCTGCTGATCGGATTCGTGCTGGCGTGGCGCAAACTGATTTCGCCGCTGTACGGAGATGTGTGCAAGTACTACCCGAGCTGCTCCGCCTACGGGCTGGAGGCGTTGCAGCTACACGGTGCCGTCAAGGGCTCCTGGTTGATCGTGCGACGGATCGCCAGTTGTCACCCCTGGGCAGCAGGCGGATTCGATCCGGTGCCCGGTTCAGCTCTCGAGGCCGAGATGGCCGCGCACCCCGAGCATTTCCGGGGCTGCGATCACGCGCCCAACAATTGTGAGGTGGCGACCTGATGGACTTTGATCCGTTTCTTTTCCTGAGTCTATGGAGCGATCTGGGCCGGATCGGCAGTGCGATCATGCAGCCGCTCTATTGGGCCGTCTCCGGGCTCATCGTGCTGGCACACCGGATGTGGGCGCCGTTGTTCGGGGCCGACTCCGGCCTCACCTGGGCGTTGTCGATCGTCGTACTGACGATCATCATCCGCGGTCTGATGATGCCGCTGTACGCGAAGCAGCTGAACTCCTCGCGCGCCATGCAGTCTCTGCAACCCAAGATCCAGGCGCTGCAGGAGAAGTACGGCGCCGACCGGGAGCGTCTGGGCCAAGAGACGATGAAGCTGTATCGGGAGGAAGGCGTCAGTCCGACGTCCAGCTGCCTGCCGTTGCTGATTCAGCTGCCTATCTTCTGGGGCCTCTACCAGGTGCTGTACGGAGCCGCACGAGGCACCGCGAAGGGCACCTTCTTCGTGAACAATCCGGATCTGGTCGACTCGTTGAGCCATGCCACCTTGTTCGGTGCGCAGTTGTCGGGCACCTTCCTGCCGATGAACAACGGCTTCGGCGCCACCCAGATCCTGGCGCTGATCATGATCATCTTGATGACGGCGTTGCTGTTCTTCCAGCAGCTGCACATGATGCGTCGCAACATGCCGCCGACCGCGTTCGAGGGACCGATGGGTCAACAGCAGAAGATGATGCTGTACCTGATGCCGGCGATGTACATCTTCATCGGCCCGCAGATCCCGATCGGCGTGCTCGTCTACTGGATCATCAGCAATCTGTGGACGCTGGTGCAGCAGTACGTGATCATTCGCAACTACCCGACCCCCAACACTCCCGCCTACATCGAGTGGGAGGAGCGAATGGTCGCCAAGGGCAAGGACCCGAAGGAGATCGAGCGGCTCCGCTCGAACAAGGCGCGCAAGCGGCCCAGCAATGCCTCCGACACGGGCAGCCGGACGGTGAAGGGCGGGTCGGGCGATGCTGCCGTGACTCGCCAGCAGGTGAATCGCCAGACGGTTCGTCCGGACGAGAACGGCAAGCAGGTCGTCCAGCGCCAGCAGGTGCAGCGCAGCAGCCGCGCTGCCCGTAAGAAGAAGTAGAGCAGACGGCTGGTTCCGGCACCCGGCCGGTGCCAGCCGTTCGGTTCGCCCCCACATGCGTCCAGAGCAGGAGATTTCACGATGGATACTGCAGAAATTCAGAAGATCCTCGACACCGAAGGTGATGTCGCGGCCGACTACCTTGAGGAGCTGCTTGAGATCGCCGATCTCGACGGCGATATCGACATCTTCACCGAAGGCGATCGGGCCCACGTTTCGATCGTCACCGACAGCGATGTGCTGGTCGGACGCGATGGTGAGGTGTTGAGTGCGCTGCAGGAGTTGGCCCGGCTCGCCGTGATGACGGAGACGGGAAAGCGCAGCCGGCTGATGCTGGACGTCGCCGGATTTCGTGAGAAGCGTCGTGCAGAGTTGCAGGGACTCGCGACCGAGGCGATCGTAGAGGTCAAGGAGACCGGTGAGCCGGCGCGGCTGAGCGCGATGAACGCGTTCGAGCGCAAGGTCGTGCACGACGTGGTCGCTGCGGCCGGCTTGGTCAGCGAATCGGAAGGCCAGGAGCCGAACCGCTACGTCGTCATCAGGAAGGCCGACTGAGTGGTCGAGCAGGCCGTCCTGGAGGAAGTCTTCGGCGACGGTCTCGAGGTAATAACTCGATATGTCGATATATTGGCAAATCGAGGAATTGACTGGGGTCTGCTCGGACCGCGGGAGGCGGATCGTTTGTGGGATCGCCACGTGCTGAACAGCGTGGCGGTTGCCTCACTGATCCCTGCCGAAGCGTCGGTGGTCGATGTCGGCAGCGGTGCCGGGCTTCCGGGGATCCCCTTGGCGATTGCGCGTCCTGATCTGTCTGTGGTTCTGCTGGAATCGCTGCTTCGGCGAGTGACCTTTCTGGCCGAGGTCGTGGCCGAGTTGGGACTGGGCGATCGGGTGCGTGTTGTGCGAGGTCGGGCCGAGGAGTGCACCGAGCGCTTCGATGTGGTGACAGCGCGAGCGGTGGCTCCTCTTGGCCGGCTCGTCGGGTGGGCTGATCATCTGTTTCTTCCCTCCGGTCAGTTGCTCGCTCTCAAGGGATCGTCGGCCGACAAGGAGGTCGCCGAGGCCCAGGCGGTTCTTCGGAAACGTCGTTTGGTCGCCGACGTGCAGGCGGTGCGGGCAGCCGCTAGCCTTGAGGAGACTTTCGTGGTCCGGGTCAGAAGCGTTTCACGTGAAACGCGACCTGTGAGGTGAAGGAGGCAGGCGGGGGATGAAGTCCAGCCGAAGCGGTGACACCGTTTCACGTGAAACGCGGCTACCTCCTCCGACGCAGACCCGCACTATCGTCGTCGCCAATCAGAAGGGTGGCGTAGGTAAAACCACCACGGCGGTCAACATTGCGGCAGCGCTTGCCCGTGGCGGTCTCGAGGTCTTGGTGATGGATCTTGATCCGCAGGGCAATGCCAGCACGGCACTCGGGGTGGATCACCATTCGGGCATCGCGGGAACATACGAAGTGCTGCTGCAACACCAGTCCATTGCGAGCGTGCAGCAACAGTCGCCGGAATCCGAGACACTGTCCGTGGTGCCGGCGACCATCGACCTGGCGGCCGCCGAGATCGAACTCGTCCCGCAGGTCGCCCGAGAGCAGCGTCTGAAGAAGGCATTGGCTGCCCACCTGCGTGAGCATCCCGTCGACTACATCATCTTCGACTGCCCACCCTCGCTGGGTCTGCTGACGATCAACGCGCTGGTCGCGGCCAGCGAGATCCTGATCCCGATTCAGTGCGAGTACTACGCCCTGGAGGGTGTCACTCAGTTGATGCGGACCATCCAGTTGGTACGCGAAGAGCTCAACCCGGAACTCGACCTCAGCACGATTCTGCTCACCATGTTTGATGCCCGGACGAAACTGTCGGCACAGGTCGGTGAGCAGGTGCGCCAGCACTTCCCCGAGCAGACACTCGTCACGCTCATCCCACGGTCGGTTCGTCTCAGCGAGGCCCCGAGCTACGGAACGACGATCCTCGGTTACGATCCGCAGTCGGTGGGAGCCAAGGCCTACGTCAAGGCTGCGGGCGAGATTGCTCGGCGCGGCGCGGAAGAACCGGTCAGGTCGGCGCGGAGAGGATGGCCACAATGAACGCGCGGCCCGGAGGGCTCGGACGTGGACTGGGAGAACTGTTTCAGCGCACTGATCTCGATACCTCCGTGCCGGACTCCGAGGGAGCCGCTGTCGGCATGGATTCGCAGCGGTCAGCACCGATGCCGGACGGCTCCTACTTCGCGGAGATCCCGGTTGCCAGCATCAGCCCTAACCCGAAACAGCCAAGACGCGTCTTTGACGACGATGAACTGAGCGAACTTGCCGAATCGATCAGCGAGGTCGGACTGCTGCAACCCATCGTTGTACGCAAGCTCGCTGACAATGACCACCAGCTGATCGTCGGGGAACGCCGGTGGCGAGCGCACAAGATCGCGGGCATTGAGAAGATCCCCGCGATCGTGCGCGTTACCGACGACGAGAACCTGCTGCGGGACGCGCTCCTGGAGAATCTGCACCGGGCGCAACTGAACCCGCTGGAAGAAGCAGCGGCCTATCGGCAACTCCTAGACGATTTCGGGTGCACGAAGGAAGACCTGGCCGCGCGCATCAAGCGCTCGCGTCCACACATCTCCAACACCCTCCGACTACTGAATCTGCCCACCTCCGTGCAACGCCGTGTCGCCGCTGGAGTGTTGTCCGCCGGACATGCCCGCGCGTTGTTGATGCTGGACGACACGGTGGCCATGGAGCTGCTGGCCCAGCGAATAGTCGCAGAGGGCATGTCGGTGCGAGCGACCGAGGAAGCGGTCGCCCTCATGCGACGCAGCGAGCAACACCCCGCGCGGACGCGTCAGCGCACCACCGCAGAGCTGCCGACCCAGGTGCAGGCGCATGCCAGCGGACTCGCGGAGCGCTTGGACACCCGGGTGCAGATCAGCCTGAGTGCACGGAAGGGACGCCTCACCATCGAGTTCGCCGACGCCGACGACCTCGATCGCATCATGGGCCTGCTCGAGCCCGAAGCGGCGGGGACCGACACCCCTGCTGGCTGATCCACTGCTCGTTCCTGGTCATAGCGGCTCTTCGGGCCTGAGCGTGGGGTGAGCGTGGGCCTGTATGGTGGCCCCATCGGGATCCCGGCAAGGGGATCCGTCTTGCCTCACGTCGAGATGTCCGGGTAGGCGCCGTCCTTATGGGGGCTTCAGATACCGGTCGATCGTCGCCGCGCTATCGAGCGCAGTTCATCGAGCGCAGTTCATCGAGAGCACTCCGGGACTCACTCGGGGTTCCACCTTGCCCAGCTCCCCGAACCGAACGAGCCGTTCCAAGTATCGTCCATGACCGCGAGGTACTTCCCTGACGGCTGCCCGGACAGTCGCCAGACCTCCTGCAGCATCACCAGCGCACCTTCGTGATCTCACGACGCGACATCATCGACAAGTCCCGACTCATCACCCCAGGCAACCGTTGATGGCCCGGCAATCCCTTGTCCCACGCCTGGACATCTGCTTTGCGTGCTTTGCGGCGAGCGGACAGTACCGATGGCGGGGGATGGCACGGACGGCGAGCGAACTGTCACTTGCCGTGCAGCCCACGCTTGCGCCGGTATCGGTATAGCTATATATCGATATATCGTTCTAGTGCTAAATAGCTGGAGCAATGTCCGCGATGGTAACGACAATGGCCGCCCGATTCCCACGACAGGATCGGACGGCCACCATGGTCGATCGGTTGACGGAGCTAACTGGCCAGCACTGCTTCGATGGCCTTGACGAGCGCGCCCTTGGTCTTACCGCCCTGAATTGCCTGGACGAGCTGACCGCCCACGAAGAACTGCAGGGTCGGCAGCGCCATGACGCCTTGTTTCATCGGGACATCGGGGTTGACGTCGGTCTCGAGCTTGGCGAACACCATGCGATCGCCGTAGGTCGTCGAAAGCTCCTCGATGATCGGGCTGAGCTGACGACAAGGAGCACACCAGGAGGCCCAGTAGTCCACGAGCACCGGCTTGCTGCTGTTCAGCACGTCGGTAGCGAAGCTGGCGTCAGTGACTTCGATCACGGCCATCGTTATCGTCCTCTCGGTAGTAATCAGCGTTGTGAATGAAAAACGGAGTACTGCGAGCGTCTCAGTAGCCTACTGAGCTGGCCTCAGCGAGCGCGATGTCGTCCAGTAGGTCCAAATAGCGCTCGGCATCCAGCGCCGCGCGGCAACCAGTGCCGGCCGCGGTGATGGCTTGCCGGTAGGTGTGATCGACCAGATCGCCACAGGCGAAGACGCCGGCGACGCTGGTCCGCGTGGAGTCGCCGTCAACCTTCACGTAACCGGCCTGGTCCAAGTCCACCTGACCGGCCACCAGCGCTGACCGCGGATCGTGACCGATGGCTTCGAAAAGTCCCGACACGGCGATCGTCCGCAGCTGACCGGTGACGGTGTCGCGCAGCGTGATCTCCTCAAGGTTGGGAGAGCCGGCAAGCCCGACGATCTGACTGTTCCAGGCAGGAATGATCTTCGGGTCGGCCAGCAGGCGGTCGGCCATGATCTTGGACGCGCGCAACTGATCGCGCCGGTGAATCACCGTTACCGAATCGGCGAAGCGGGTCAGGAAGGTGGCCTCCTCGGCAGCCGAGTCACCGCCACCCACCACCGCGACGTCCTTGCCGCGATAGAAGAAGCCATCGCAGGTGGCGCACCAGCTGATGCCCTTGCCGGAATAGAGTTCCTCGCCCGGAATCCCGAGCTTGCGGTAGCCGGAGCCCATGGCAAGAATCACGGCGCGTGCGCGGTAGACGTTGCCTTCACTGTCGGTGACGCGCTTGATATCACCGAGCAGATCCATGGCCACGGCATCGTCGGCAATGAGCTCCGTACCGAAGCGCTCGGCCTGCTCACGCATCCGGGCCATCAGCTCGGGGCCGAGAATACCTTCGGGAAAGCCGGGATAGTTCTCGACCTCGGTGGTGTTCATCAGCGCACCGCCGGCCTCGATCGAGCCCTCGAGCACCAGGGGATGCAGACCGTCGCGTGCACAGTAGATGGCCGCTGTGTAGCCAGCCGGACCGCTACCCACGATGATGACGTCCCGCACCGGGCTGGCGTCCTGGTCAGCGGCAGCCATTTCCATGGAGTCCACCTGGACACCGTTCAGCCCCAGTCCGGGCACGAACGCGGCCGTAGCGAACGGGTTTGAGGTCATCGGATCATCCTCGTTTCGAACTCACACGTGTACATGGGACCAACGCCCGGGCCAACTCGGCTATTCCACCACTTGGGCTGCCTGCTGGGCCAGTCGAGAGTGCCACCTCGGTCATTGATTGATATAGGTTTCCACGATGCCCGAACGGTACTGGTTGCCTCCAATCGGGGGCAACGAGGTGAAGTAGACCATCAGCCAGCGCGTGGTGACCGGTTCGTCCGGACTCAGCGTGGTTTCCGAACCACCCGCCGGATCAGAGGCGATGACCTGCCATTCGCTCACCGTATTCATGGGCGGGCTTGCGGCCGTGGCGTCGTTCTCGATCGGCACCATCAGCTGAACAGCGGTCGGCTCGTTGTCGAGCAGCAGCCGAACGCTGGCCACCGGCACAGCCGAGCCGAGATCATAGACGATGCCCGCGCCGGGCTTGAGACCACCGAACGCCGGATTGTTGAGATAGGTCAGGGTGTGCCAGACCGTCGAGGTATCGCCATCGGCGGCGTACGGCGCCTGGCTGGAGTTCTCGTTGTTGTCGCCTCCGTCGGCGGCGGGGTCGAAGTCGAAGACCGACGCGATCTCCACTGGTGCTATCGCAGTCGGCTGGCCGCTCGTGGTTTCGTCTCCTCCGGAGCCACCGGTGGCACAACCGCGGATCTGCAGCACCAGCAACGCCACCACGACGAAGCCGATCAGCAGGACGATCACTCGTCGACCCAGAGCCGCGGAGGGAACCTTCTTGGACTTCAACCGGGGTGGCGCAGGTGCTGGACGAGGATGTGTCTCGACGCTTGGTGGTGCGGTGACCGGCGGTTCGTTCACCGCGGGCTGGGCCAAGGTGGGCCGCCAGTCATCATCGGCGGCCGGCCGCCACTTCTGCGCCTTCACCACCTCGGTCGGGGCCTCCGACTCATCGACCAGGTCGGGAAGATTCGCGTCAAGCGAGGCCATTCGCTGGGTCGTCTCCGCGGGGTCCGCACGCATCGACACCCACTCAGTCTGCACCGGAGCGTGCGGAGGTGTCGCCATCTGGTGGTTGTGGCGCATCAGTGTCTCCAGCGACTCACCCGCGTCCACCAGGTCGGCCAGTCCGTCAAGCGAATCCGCGATGTCATTGGCGCTGTGCAGGCCCGGACCGACCAGTCCCAGCTTCGGACGCAGGGCAGCCATCGTCACGGTGGACACGCTGGGTGCGATCGACGAATTGACCTCGTGCGGGCTGGCCCACAGCTGCTCGGCGCCCTGTCCGCTCGACCGGTTGAGCCGCAACGGAGCGGCCGGCAGCCCCCAATGACCGCCCTGCGGCTCGTCGGGAGGCACCGGCCAGGTGGCGGTGGTCAGGCTGTACAGCAATCTGCCCAGGTCATAGCAGTCGATGGCCTCTTGTTCTGCCCAGCTCAGCTGGTCCTCACCGGGTTTGGGACGCAGGGCCGCGTCGATCAGGAAGCCGACGATCTTGATGTTGCCGTTGACGGTGATGATCACTGAACTCGGGCTGATGCGCAGATGGAACATGCCACGGGCGTGCAAGGGCGCCAGCGCACTGGCCATCTGACCGACGATGTAGCTGGCCTGCTCACCGCTCACCGGGCCATTGCCCAGCAGTGTCTGCAGCGAATCGCCGACGGCGAACTCGCTGACCACGAACGACCAAGGCTCCTGACCAGTGGCCTCCAGAGCGTCCAATACCCGCAAGAACCGCGCATCAGTGATGGTAGCGGCCTTGCGGGCGGCATTGAGAACCCAGCCCATCCGCTCGTCATCCGGGGCCAGCAGGTGCATGAGCACCGGGCGCGACAACACATTGTCGGTCGCCCGCCAGGTCATGATGCCTTCGTTGGAGGCGAGCAGTGCCTCCAAGCGGTAACGGCCGGAGAGCATCAGCCCGGCGGTCGCGGTCGGTCGAACAACGCGTCCGGTGGGATCGGTAGCCGGAGAATCGGGCGAATAGTCAGATGTCACGATGCCTCCCATGGCCGATGACGGATGATGACGCAGTGCCTCTCATGGCCTCAGCCCTCCTGGTTCTCACGATGCATTGAGCGCACCCGGTAGGCGGTGGCGCCGAGCAGCACCACCCCCGAAGCCACAATGATGATCCATGCCACTCGGCCCGACTGTGCGGCGGTGATGGTGAAATCGACCGGCGTGCCGACCGGGTGACCACCGCTGGTGACCACCTGCGCCCGCATCGCCACCACGCCGTTGCCCTCGGCAACCGGGCTCACCCGCACGGTAGCCGACTCCCCGGGCTGCACCAGGATCAGTTCCGAGTCGGCCACCGAGATGCGCAGTGGATTGTCGGATTCAAAATGGACGCGCACCCTCAGCTGATAAGCGGTGTTGTTGGTTACGGTCACCGGCAGCAGATTGTCCTCGGACGACGTCGTCACCCAGTCGCTGATGCGCAGCTGGATCGCGTCCGGGCTGAGGACGGCCATCGCCGGCTCGCTCGCCAGGCGGAGCCACTCGGTCTGGGCCTGGCTGTTGCGTCCGAAGGTGATCGACCAGGCCCCCGGCACGACCCGGTTCGACGGGTCGACGGTCTCGTCCGGCAGCTCGATGAGCTCGTCCCAGGCCGTCAGCAGGCCTTCGGTGCGCGAGGTCGCTTCGGCCAGCGCATCACTGGAGGCCACGGTTTCACTGGGCCAGTTGGGGGTGCCGGCCGATGAGGCGGCCGAGGTCAGATCGGTGATCGCGTGCCGGGTGCGCCACGATTCGTCCGCCAGCGCCATCTCGGCCTGCGCCGTGGTGGTGACGAGTTGAATCGACGGCACCCCCTGGGTACCACCGATGAGTTGACGCGCCAGCAGCCAGCCGCGGGCTTGGACCGGGTTCGCGGCTGGCTGCGCGGTCGAGGCGGGATCAACGCTCAGCAACGGCACGCCAGCGGCATCGTGCAGCAGCTGGCTGCTGCCGAGATTGCTCGCCAGCAGCCAGGAGGGCGAGACCTCCGCGAGGGCCGCAGCCGACTGTTCATCGACCCAACCGTCGTAGGGCGCCACGACCAGCGGTAATGCTGCCATCAGGTGACCGTCCGGCAAGGTCGCCGACTGCCGGACGAGGTCCGCCTTCCCGGACGCCACGGCCTGAGCCAGATCGACCGAACCGTACAGTCCACGGGCCACCCGGCCGCTGGTCATCAGTGCGTTCACCCGGTCGAGCCACGCCTGCGCCTGCGCGCTGCCGGCGGAGTTCACTTGGGACTGGCCACCGTCGCTCAGCCGTAGGGCGTGCGGCAGGGCCAACGCGGTCACCTCGTCGTACAGCTGCGGATCGATAACAACGAGCACATTGTCCTGCTCGCCGAGGGTGAGCAGCCGCTCCAGGCGCCCTGCCACCTCGGCCGACAAGGAGTCGTCGGCGAATACCGGCAGCTGGTCGGCGTTCGACTCCAACGGCAGCAGGCTCGGCCGCGCGTTGAGTAGCACGATGGTGCCCACGTCCACCCGAGTGTCCCCGGGGTAGGCGATGAGGGACGACGAGCCGCCGATTTCTCGGGGACCGCTGAAGACCTGAACACCGACCTGATAGGCCGCTCCCGGCTGGCTCAGCCACGACTGTTCGGCGGTGCCCGGACTCAGATCGGTGCGCACCGTGAACTCTGCGGTCGCGCCCGGGGCGAGTTCGCCGCCGGTGCCGAGCTGGGCGGTCGCATCCGGGGACTGCATCGCCTCCCCTGAGGCCTGCGGATCGGCCAGGGCCGCATCCAACGCGGCCAACGTGGTGATCGGAGTCGCATCCCGCCACAGATGCGCCTCCAGCTGGGTGAGGGTCTGGCTGGACTGGTTGGTGACGCGTCCGCTGATAACCAGTTCGCCGCCGCCGCTGAGCACCGTGGGGGTGATGGAGGTCAGCTCGACGAGCAGATCGTCGGACTCGTCCGCGTGGCCTGCTGCGGTGGGCAGGCAGGTGAGCGCCAGGAGCAGACCGAGCATGACGCCCAGCAGCCTCACACGCCTTGGGTTCAGTGCCACGCGATCATCCTAGGTTCTGAGACTTCGGCCGTCGCCGAGGATCCGCAGGTCGACGATCGCGAAGGCCAAGGCGATCAGCTGGATTGCGACGATGACACCGATGGCAGCACTGAACCCCGCCGTCCAGCTGACCGGCAGGACCCAGAACAGCACAGCGGTGATCATCGCGTTTCCGACCGCAGTTCCGATGCGCTCGGCCACCTGCTTCACGGCACCGGCAGTACCGCCGATGTTGGCCGGGATATCTTCTTGGCTGAGCGCCTGATTGCAGGTGTTGACGGCGCCGACGCCGAGGCCGTACAAGATCAGGGGCACCGCCAGCCACATGTAGTGCAGCGGCGGAGCATCGCCGTCCATGCTCCACGACATGACGATGGCGATGAGCAGCCCGACGATCGAACAGCTGAAGGCCCCGATGACGATCTTCCGGCCGGACGTGATGACGTGACGCCCACTCCACAGCGACGCAACCGCCGTGGCGGCCGCGTTGGGCAGCCCGACCATCCCGACCATCACCGCGGCGGCACCCAGACCGCTCTGCAGATGCAGGGCGATCACCACGAACGTGGAGGTCGCACCGAGGAACTGCAGTCCCGAGATGAGAGTGGCGTGGGTGAACGACCGGATGCCGAACAGTCTCAGGTTGACCATCGGCTGATGCCCGGCCTGCTCGTAATTGCGTTCCCACCAGACCCACGACCACGCCAGCAGTGGCACCGCGATGAGCAGCAGGAAGCCGACTCGTTGGTGCAGCATGAACGGAAGCATCACGGCCAGCACTGTCAGCGAGAGCAGGACCATTCCCACCGGGTCCAGGTCGAGCTCCACCGGTACGAAATCGCCGCGTTCCTTGGCGAGCCGGCGTTCCCGCTCGGGTCCGAACGGCAGCCAGCGGAAGCCGAGAATGATGGTCAGGACTCCGATCGGCACGTTCCACAGAAACGACGCCCGCCAGCCGGCATTGGGACCGAGCGAGTTGATCAATAGCCCGGTCAGCAGCGGGGCGATCGCTACCGAAGCCGATACCACAAGGCCGAACAGTGAAAACGCCCAGGCTCTCTGTTGGCCGCTGAAGTACTGGACGATCATCCCGTTGACCTGCGGGGTCGAGATGCCCGCGCCCACTCCCTGGACGATCCGCATCGCGTTCATCCACATCGGGTCATGGACCGTTGCGCAGATCAGCGACGCCACGGTGAACAGCGCGACCCCAGCGAGAAAGACCGAGCTTCGTCCCAGAACGTCGCCGGTGCGCCCGGCCGCGACCAGCACCATGCCGAAGGCCAGCGCGTAGCCCGACAACATCCACTGCACGTCGGAGTTCGAAGCACCGAGGCTCGACTCGATGCTCGGCAGGGCCACGTTGATGGCGCTGATCGCCATCATGGTCATCGCCAGAATCGACAGTAGGACGACCAGCATCCGACCGCGATGAAAGACGCGGTCGGTGCCCGGCACGCGGATGATGGACTCGTCGTCGGGCGGATCGGATTCACCGCTCATCGCGGCTCCCCCACCATTGCTGCAGTTCCGCGGCGGCGCGCTCCGGACCCAACGGACCCTCCTCGATGCGCCGGCCGAGCAGGAACTGGTAGGCCTGGCCGACTTCCGGCCCCGGCCCGATGCCGAGCAGGGCCATGATCTGGTTGCCGTCCAGATCAGGACGCATGGCATCCATTTCTTCGGCGGCGGCCAGCTCGTCGATCCGGAACTCCAATTCGTCATAGGCGCGCCGCAGCCGCTCGGCCTTGCGCACATTGCGCGTCGTGCAGTCGCTGCGGGTCAGGATGTGCAGCCGCTCCAGCTGATCGCCGGCATCGCGCACATAGCGGCGCACGGCAGCGTCGGACCAACCGCTGGACGCGCCGCCGGAAGACCCCTCCGCATAGCCGTGGAAGCGCAGGTGCAAGGCGATCAGATCGCTGACCGCGTTGGTCGTCTCCTTGGAGTAGTGCAGCGCCCGAAGCCGTTTGCGCGCCATCTTGGCACCCACGATGTCGTGATGATGGAAGGTGACCTTGCCGTCTTCGAAGCCGCGGGTGGCCGGCTTGCCGATATCGTGCAGCAGCGCCGCCAGCCGGACGATCAGATCGGGCTGATGATTCGGGTTGGGTTGCCCGTCGATGAAGTCGCGGGACTTCTCCAGCGCGATCGCCTGTTCCAAGACGATCAGCGAATGCTCATAGACATCCTTGTGACGCATATGCTCGTCGCGCTCCAAGCGCATCGCGGGTAGCTCTGGCAGCACGATGCCGGCGACTCCGGTGGCCACCAGCAGATCGAGTCCGGCACGCGGGGAGTCGGTCAACAGCAGCTTGCTCAGTTCGTCGCGCACCCGTTCGGCGCTGATGATCGTAATGCGATCAGCCATCTCGGTCATGGCCTGCCTGGCCGCCGAGTCGATCTCGAAATCCAGCTGGGAAGCGAAACGTGCGGCACGCATCATGCGCAGCGGATCGTCGCCGAAGCTGATCTCGGGGGTGCTCGGGGTGCGCAGCGTGCGCTCGGCCAGATCGGTCAGGCCTCCGTAGGGATCCACGAAACGCCAATCGCCCAGGTCGCCGCAGCCCACATCGAGGGCCATCGCGTTCACGGTGAAATCGCGGCGCATCAGGTCATCCTCGACGCTCAGCCCATAGACCACCTCGGGCTTGCGGGAACTGCTGCGGTACGAATCCGCGCGGAAGGTGGTGACCTCGATCAGCCATTCGTGGTCGCCGCGCCTGGCCAGTGCGCTGATGGTGCCGAAGTCGCGGCCGACATCCCACACGGCGTCGCTGATCTCGTTGAGCAGTCGCTGGGTCTCATCGGGCCGCGCTGATGTGGTGAAGTCGAGGTCGTGACCCGAGGTGCCCAACAGGGCGTCGCGCACCGAACCGCCCACCAGGTAGAGCTCGTGACCGGCTGCGGTGAACGCCCGGCCCAATTCGGTGATGATGGGGCTGGCCGGAAGAAGGGACGCCAAGGCAGTTGACTGGGCGCGGCTGACGTTGGACATTTTAGCCAGTGTAGACGGTTGGCCGCCGTGAATCGTCCGCGGCCTACCCCGGCGCTCCCGTGCCGCTGGGGCTTCTCGCGCCCAGAATCTGAGGTTGCGCCCGATATATCGCGCGCGGCTTCGGATTCCGGGCGCGGGAACAGTCAGTGCGGGCGATGGCCCGGGGTGGAGCCACCCAGCCGGTGGTGCTGACGCGCGCTCGAGGTGATCGTCGCACCGGCCGACGCCACCGCGACCGCAACCAGCGCCACCCAGTCGGTGGCGCCCAGCAACTCACCCAGCAGAATCCAGCCCGCCAGCGCGGCCGCCGCCGGGGCCAGCGCCTGCAGGATGCCGAAGATGTTCGGTGAGATGCGCCCCAACGCGATGATGTCGAGCCGGTAGGGCAGCACCGAACTGAACACCCCGACCACCAGGCCCATGGCCAGCACGCCCGGCGTCCACAGCGGATCGCCGGCGACATGAATGGCGGGCACGGCCAGCATGAGCGCGCCGGACGCACACGCGATCGTCACCAGGTCGGAGCCGCGCCAGTACTGGCGGGCCCGGGCACCCAGGACGATGTAGCCCGCCCAGCAGCAGGCAGCCGCGAGCACCAGGGCCAGACCGACGGGGTCGAGGCTGACGGGCCGGAAGCCGAGCAGCGCCACGCCCAGCCCGGCAAGTGCAGCCCACAACAGATCGAGGCGTCCCCGTGAGCCGATGATGGCCACCGCGAGCGGGCCGAGGTACTCGATGGTCACCGCGATGCCCAGCGGAATCGTCCGGATGGCCAGATAGAACGTGGTGTTCATGGTGACCAGAGCGATCACATACCCGGCCAGCGCGAGCATCGTGCGGCGGGTCAGCCGAGTCCGTGACCGAGGCCCCTGGTGCCGGGCGCCACGGACCGCCGCGCCGAGGACTTGCAGACCGACCAGCACAATGGTCGCGAAGACGAACCGTAGCCAGGCCACGCTCAGGGCCGGCACGATGTCGAACAGGCCCTTGCCGACCGCGGCGCCGGTCTCGACGCAGATCACCGACGCCAGTGCGCAGCCGATCGCCAGTTCATGGGAAATGGGTGCATTGGGTTGGTCGGGGTCGGGTTGGTCGGTCATCTGCTCCGTGGTCTCTGTCGCTCGGCACGCCGGCAGGCCGCCGTGCAGACCGCCGGGAGGCCGTCTGCGTCAGGCGAGGGTGGGCAGGATCGCCTTGATGCCGGCTGCCTGCAGGGCGCTGACGGCGCGCGTCCTGACCTCGCGTTCCAGTGCCCACTGCTTGTTGCCCGGGCACTTGACCACCACAGCATAGATGGCCTGCCCGGCCTCGAACCTGGTGAGCCCAAGCACGGTGGGTGGTTCGAGCATCTGCTCGTGCCACTGTTCGTCCTCATCGAGGTCCTTCGCGACCCCGACGAGCAGGCCGAGGATGGTCTGGGGGTTCTCGTTGGGGTTGACCGGTATCTCAACAGTGCCGGACGACCAACCCTGCGTCCGGTTGCCGAGGGTGACGATCTCACCGTTGCGGATGTACCAGATCTCACCGCTGTCGTCGCGGATGCGGGTCGCCCGCAAGGCCAGTGACAGCACTGTGCCGCTGATCTCGCCCACGTCGATGTAGTCACCGACGCCCAGCTGATCCTCCAGCATCAGGAAGATGCCGGAGATGACGTCCTTGACCAGGCTCTGCGCGCCGAAGCCCAAGGCGATGCCGCCGATGCCGGCCGACGCGAGTGCAGGCATGATGTTGAGTCCGAGCGTCTGCAGAATCATGAAGACGGCGACCAGGCCGATCAGTGCGTCCAGCATCGAGCTCAGCATCGTGGCGAGCGTCCGGGTGCGGTGAATCTGCCGGTTGTTGTCGAAGCTACCGGCCTTCGACAGGGCCGCGGCCGCTCGCTGACTGAGATTCTCGCCCTGATCCTTCGGACGATTGCTCATCTTGACCCAGCGGTTGATGAGGCGTTTCAGGACGCCGCGCAGCACCAGCGACAGGATCGCGATGACGGCGATATCGATGAGGGTATCTGGCCAGGTGAAAGTCATGTCCGCTCGCTGATCAGCCGGTAATGAAGTCGATGACGGCTTGTTTGTCGTCCTGGTTTCCGTTATACGACATGGCGCAGATCGCATACTGGTCGTTCCAGCCGACGATCCAGCTGTGCGATTGGGATGCGTCCCCGAACTCGGCGGTGCCGGTCTTCGCGCCTTCCAGGATGCCGATCATCTGCATCGCGGTACCGCGGGAGACCACCTGCTGCATGAGGTCGCGCAGCTTGGCGGCCTCGTCGGTGGTCAGCGGCTGCGCGGTCGAGGTGGGCTGCTGGGTCTCGATGAGGTAGGGAATGGTGGTGTGTCCGTTGGCCACCGACGCCGCCTCGGCGGCCAACGCCAGCGGCGACATCAGCACCTGGCCCTGCCCGATCATCCCGGCGGCATGCTCCACCGGATCATCGACCATGGGCACCGAGCCGTAGAACGCCCCGAAGCCGGTGTCGTAGTCGACGCCCAGCCCGAGGCTGGCGGCCGCACTCGTGAACTCCTGGCTGGAGATCTGCGTGGACGCGTTGAGGAAGGCGGTATTGCAGGACGCGGCCACCGCCGTGCTGAGCGGCACCATGCCCATCAACGAGGTGGGGTACGCCGGGTGATTGGAGAAGACTCGCCCGTTGATGGTGGCCGTTGGCGAGCAGTTGACCAGCGAATCGGGCGTATAGCCCTGCCGGATCAGCGCCAGCGAGGTGGACAGCTTCATCGTCGAGCCCGGCGGATAGCCACCGGTCGTCGAGAACGACTGGACGCCCGCGGCAGGTGAATCGGCGGCGGCCAGCACTCCGCCGGTCGCCCTGTCGAGGACGACCAACATCACCAGGTTGTCGGTGTGGGGCGCCACGATGGCCTCAGCCTTGCGTTGCAGGTCGATGTCCATCGTCAGCTGCAGTGAGGTGCCGTTGACGGGTGCGACCGAGAAGAGCAGCTTGTTGGTGATCGCCGGGCCGGTCGGGCTGGGGGTAGCGCCGGGGCTGCTGGACGCTGTCGACGGCGTCCCCTCAGCTTGCGGCGGGAGCTTCTCCAATTGGCTTTGGCTACGGGCGATGATGCTGATGGCGTGGCCGGGCAGGCCGCGCAGCTCGGTATCGTGCAGTTGCTGCAAGCCGGACTGACCGACGATGTCGCCCTCGATGATCTGGCCGTCGCCGGCGGCGATGTCTTCGGCGGTGGCTTCACCGGCGGTGCCCAGGATGCCGCGCGCGAAGGTGCTGGACGGCGCCAGCGGCAGTGTCGTGCCGAGTGCCACCGCGCCCGCGATGGTGTCGATCTGTGCCGGCACCTGGCCCTCACGGACCGTGATCGCCAGCACGAACGCCTGCGGCCCGGAGGCCGCGACCTGCTGCGCGTAGGAGTCGGCGTCGATGTCCATCAGCTGGGCCAGCGCCCGGGCCGATGATTCCCACTGGGATTCGTCGGCCTTGGTCTTGTCGATGCCGACCTTGTAGACCGGCCGGTCCTCGACGATGGCCATGCCCGAAGCGCCGATGATGGAGCCGCGGCGAGGCGTGGTGCGCTCGTCGTAGAGCCGGGTCGTCTCGGTGAGTTCGGGGTGCACGACGCTCGGCGCCCAATCGACCTGCCAGTGATCCTCGGCGTAGGTCAGCTGAGCCGTGGAGGTGAATGCCCATTGGCCTTGGGTGAAGACGTAGCGCTGGCTGAGTTGGACGGTGGCCTCGGTTCCGGAGTCGGCATAGTCGACCGATGTCACCTCGACCTCGGGAAGCAGCCCGTCGAGGGCGCCGGTCGCCTGCTGATAGTCGAGAACCGCACGGTCGTGGTCAACGAGGGGCAGATCATCGATGGAGCCGTTCGCCAGGGCGGCAGCGAGCCGGCCGGCGGCGTCCTCACCTCCCGGTGACGGCTGGGGTTTGAACAGCCCGACACTGCATCCGGTCAACACCATCGCGAGGGCGAGGATCATGATCAGCCGTCGAGGCCTGTTCTGGTTCGGTCGCCGCATGCCCCGAGCCTAGAGCGTGTCTCGGAACAGTCCCGTTCCCGCGCCCACTATCTGAAGATGCGCCCGATATATCGGGCGCATCTTCAGATTTGGAGCGCGGGAAGTTCGGGAGCGCGGGGGCGCGGGCTCTGTGACACAATCGTGATCAAGCGAGTCGGATCCAAGGAGGTAGTCCATGCCAATCGTGACGACCAGCGGAAGCCATGCCACGGAGATCTACTACCGGGACTCCAAGGGTCCGGGCAGGCCGATTGTTTTCATTCACGGCTGGCCGGCCTCCGAGGCTTCCTGGAATCGGGTGACCCCTGCCCTGCAGGAGGCGGGTTACCGCATCATCGCCTATGATCGCCGCGGTTTCGGGCGCTCCGGCAAACCGGGATCGGGCTTTGACTACGACACTTTCGCCTCGGACCTGGATCAACTGCTCACCCGGCTCGATGTGGTCGACGCAGTGCTGGTCGGTTTCTCGATGGGTGGCGGCGAAGTGGCGCGCTACATCGCGAACCACGGCACCTCGCGGGTCACCGCCGCCTGCTTCGTCGGCGCGATCACCCCTTGTCTTGACGCGACGCTGGCCGATAACCCGGATGGCGCCTTCACCCCGGACGCCGCCGCCGAGATGCAGTCCGGTCTACTGGCCGATCCCGTCGACTTCCTCACCGGGTTCTTGACCAACTTCTACTCGATTCCCACCGCCGACGGCGGGACCCGTCTGGTGGTGTCCGAGCAGCAGATCGACGCCTCGATCGGCATCGCCCAGCAGGCCAACGTCAATGCGCTGGCCGCCTGCATCCCCTTGTGGCTGACCGATTTCCGGGCCGATCTCGCCAAGCTCGACATTCCGACCCTGGTCATCCACGGCGAGGGCGACCAGATCGTGCCGTTCGCAGCAAGCGGTGCCCGCATGCCGCAATTCGTCAAGCAGGCGGTTCTCCGGCCGCTCGCCTTCGGGCCGCACGGTCTGCTCGCTTCTCATCCGGACGACGTCTCGTCCGCCCTGCTGGAGTTCCTGGCCTGACCTCCCCTGCGCAACGGCTGCCGGAAGCAGTGCCAGCTACCGGGTGCCGCGGCTGATGTCGCGTCTGGCAGCCGCTGAGCGGGAGCGATGGTCAGCTGTTGGACGAGGCGGCCCAGCGGTTGATGCCCGCGTCCACCGCGTAGCTGTCGAGCTCGGCGAGCTCGTCGTCGGCGAAGGTCAGGTTCTGCAGTGCGCCCAGCGAGGTCTCCAGCTGCTTCACACTGGACGCCCCGATCAGTGCCGAAGTGACCCGCTGATCGCGCAGCACCCAGGCGATCGCCAGCTGGGCCAGCGACTGGCCGCGCCGCTGCGCGATGGCATTGAGCGAACGCAGCCGCGACACGAGTTGATCGGTCAGCGTGTCGGACGGCAGCGAGCCACCACGGGCGGCCCGCGAGTCGGTGGGCACGCCACCCAGATAGCGATCGGTCAGCAGGCCCTGGGCCAAGGCGCTGAAGGCGATGATGCCCATGCCCTGGTTCGATGCCTGCTCGATCAGCGTTCCGTCCGACGGCGAGGGCTGCTCGATCCAGCGGTTGATCATCGAGTAGCTGGGCTGATGGATGAGCAGTGGCGTGCCGAGCTCGCGGGCGATCTCGGCCGCCTGGCGGGTGCGTTCGGCCGAGTAGCTGCTGATGCCCACGTACAGCGCCCTGCCCGAGCGGACGGCGTGGTCGAGCGCGGAAATGGTCTCCTCGAGCGGGGTCTGCGGATCGAAGCGATGCGAGTAGAAGATGTCGACATAGTCGAGACCAAGACGGCGCAGCGACTGATCAAGCGACGAGAGCACATACTTGCGTCCACCACCGCCCGCCCCGTACGGACCGGCCCACATGTCGTATCCGGCCTTGGTCGAGATCACCAGTTCGTCGCGGTAGGGGGCCAGATCCGTGCGCAACAGCTCGCCGAAGTTGATTTCCGCCTGGCCGGGTGGCGGCCCGTAGTTGTTGGCGAGGTCGAAGTGCGTGATGCCGGCGTCGAAGGCGGCGCGCACGATCTCGCGCTGGGTTCCGGCCGGATGAAGGTCGCCGAAGTTCTGCCACAGCCCCAGCGAGATGGCTGGCAGCAGAAGCCCCGAGCGCCCGCAGCGGCGATAGATCATGGACCCGTCATAGCGGGCCGGGTCTGCCTGGTAGGCGATTCCGTCAGTGAGCATGTCACCATTGTGGCGGAGACCTGAAACCGCGACGCCGAGCCCATCGGCGCAGCGCCCACGATCAGCCGATCACAAGGCGCTTTGCAGCTGCCAATCCTCCCAGCTGTAGGTCCAGCAGCCGATCGTCTGATAGGCCTGCACCGGGAAGGTGCTGCCGACGAATTCTGCCGGATCGCCGATCAGGGTGAAGTTGAACAGCCACTGGGCGTTGGCATCGCTCATACCGGTGCAGCCGTGGCTGACGTTCTGGTAGCCGTGCGCGTAGTCCGCCCAGGGTGCTGCGTGGAAGTACTCACCCGACCAGGTGATCCGCTGCGCGAAATATACGTTGAGCTTGTAGCCCTCCGGAGACTCGTTGTTCACCCCGAAGGTTTCCGAGTCCATCACGACAGGGCTCTGCTTGTCCATGATGACCTTGGTACCGGTCATCGTTTCCATCCCGGGCTTGCCGCAGCTCACCGGAATGGTGTTGACGACTGCACCGTTCTGGTAGCAGGTCAGCGCGTGATTGTCGATATCGGTGTACATGACGCGCAGATCGCCGTAGACGTAGTCGGCTTGCGAATCGGCAAGAATCCAGGTGTCTCCGGCGGGCAGCCCGCCGGCCTTCACCTCGACGTGCGCCGTCGAACCCGCCTGCCAGTACTCCTTCGGACGCCAGTACAGCGTGGTGCCGTCGACCCAGCCGAAGGAGCCCTCCTGCACCGGGCTGGTCACCACGGACGCCGTCTTCTCGATGGCCGCGCGCTGGTCGTCGTTGACGGGCATGTCGAAACGCACCCAGATCGGCATGCCGTTGCCGATCACCGTTCCATCGGCGTAGCGGAAATCCACCTCGATGACCAGGTTCGGATTGACGGTGCTGATGGCTGCCGTCGAGACCTGTTCACGCTTCTTCGAATCCTGGGCGGTGACCTCGGCCGAGTAGGTCGCTCGCGGCAGCAGGGTGCCACGATCGGGCGTCCACTGGCTGCCCGCCACCTTGCCGGGGATCTCGGCGCCGGACGCATCGGTCACCTTCACCGACGAAATCGTGCCGTTCTCAACGGAGATGTCCAGCGGTTCGTTCGGCCACATGGCGTCCAGACCATGGGCAGAGCTGACAGTGATGACCGCCTCGCTGTTGCCGTTAGCGGTCGGCTGCGCGTCCTGAGGCGCCGAGGGGCTGTCCGAACCCGAAGAACCGCCGACACCGTCGGCACATCCGGCGAGGGTGAGGCCCGCCGCACCCACCAGCGCGGTCCGGCGAGTCAGCTGAAGCGGGGATGCTGTCATGGAACCTCCAAACGTCGTTGCCATTTTAGGTCATCGTTGGTAAGAGCCTTGTAGTCAGACCACGATGGGGTTGTCATCATGGATGCATGACTCAGCGCGCGGTGCAGGTAGTGGTGACCGGACGCGTCCAGGGCGTCGGTTTCCGGTGGTCGGCCCTGGACCGGGCAACGGCGCTCGGCGTCGCAGGCTGGGTACGGAATCTTCACGATGGCTCGGTCGAGGCATGGGTGGAGGGCCCGGCGGATGCGGTGGCCAAGATGGTCGAGTGGCTGCATGAGGGTCCCGCCTGGGCGAGCGTGCGGCACTGCAAAGTCACCGAGCATTCGCCGCTGGGTATGTCCGACTTCTTCGTCCGGTGAGCGCGGCCGTGCAGGGCGCGATTCTGGTCACCGGGGGAGCGGGTTTCATCGGGTCGAACTTCGTCCACCACGCGATCTTGCACACCGACCAGCGGGTGATCGTGGTCGACAAGCTCAGCTACGCGGGTAACCGGGCGTCGCTTCGCGGGCTTCCGGACGATCGGGTCGAGTTCGTGCGCGGCGACATCTGCGATCGAGCGCTCGTCAATGAGCTGGTGACCAGGGTGGATGCGGTCGTCAATTTCGCCGCTGAATCGCACAACGACAACTCGCTGGCCGACCCCGAGCCGTTCATCTCGACGAATCTGGCTGGCACCTTCGCGCTGCTGGAGGCCGTCCGGGCTCACGACGTCCGCTATCACCACATTTCGACCGACGAGGTCTTCGGCGACCTGGCGCTGGACGATCCGGGCAGGTTCACCGAGGACTCGCCCTACCGGCCGTCCAGCCCCTACTCGGCGTCCAAGGCCGGTTCGGATCATCTGGTGCGTGCCTGGGTGCGCAGTTTCGGGGTGCGGGCGACGATCAGCAACTGCTCGAACAACTACGGTCCGCGTCAGCACATCGAGAAGTTCATTCCACATCAGATCACCGCCATCCTCGATGGGGGCCGCCCGGGACTGTACGGTGACGGCCGCAATGTCCGTGACTGGATCCACGTAGACGACCATTGCGCGGCGGTGCTGCGCATTCTCGAGTCAGGACAGCTCGGCCAGACCTATCTGGTCGGTGCCGACGGGGAACACACAAATAAAGAGGTCATGGAGCTGATCTTGAGGCTGATGGACCGGCCGGTCGACGCCTACGACTTGGTGGACGACCGGCCCGGCCACGATCTGCGCTACGCGCTGGATGCGTCCAAGCTGCGCGACGAGCTGGGTTGGCGTCCGCGTCATGCGGACTTCGAAGCGGGGCTGTGCGAGACTATCGGGTGGTACCGGGACAATCGGCAGTGGTGGCGGCCATCACCCGAAGACAGCCGAGTCTAACCGGGCCACCTGTGAGCCGCGTGCTAGCCTAGTGTGGACGTTGCCGCGTCCGGGAAGCATCAAAACCCCCGGTGGAAGGTCTGCCCATGCTGTTGTCTGTCGTGGTGCCGTGCCACAACGAAGAGTCGGTGCTCGACGCGCTGGTCGCAGAGGTCTTCAAGGCTATCGACGCCCCCGATGTCGAACTCGAGCTGGTCCTGGTCAACGACGGAAGCCGTGACCGCACGCTGGAGCTGATGCAGGAGCACAACGAACGCGATTCACGAGTCAAGTACGTCAGCTTCAGCCGCAACTTCGGTAAGGAAGCCGCGATGCACGCGGGCCTGACCTATGCGAAGGGCGATGCGGTCGTCATCATGGACGCCGACTTGCAGCATCCACCCAAGCTGGTCAACGAGATGATCGAGCACTACCGCGAGGGGTACGACCAGGTCGTGGCGCGCCGCACCCGTGACGGTGATCCGGCCTTCCGTACCGCCTTGTCGAGGCTGTATTACCGGTTGGTCAACAAGCTGGTCGACGTGCCGATGGAAGACGGCGTCGGCGATTTCCGGCTGCTGTCCCGCCGGGCCGTGGACGCGCTGCTGGCGATGCGGGAGAGCAACCGCTTCTCCAAGGGGCTGTTCTCCTGGGTCGGTTTCCCTCGCTACACGATCGACTACAAGAATCAGGAGCGCTACGGCGGCGGCGCCTCCCGCTGGTCGATGGGTCGCCTGCTGAACTACGGCATTGACGGCATCATGTCGTTCAACAACGCTCCACTGCGGCTGGCCATCTATCTAGGTTTGGTGCTTACCGGACTCTCGTTCGTCTACGTGATCTACTTGACCATTGCCGCGGTCGTTGCTGGCGTGCAAACCCCGGGATACATCACCACGATTGCTGCGGTTAGCCTGTTCGGGGGAATTCAGCTGATCGTACTCGGCGTACTTGGTGAGTACGTCGGCCGTATCTACTACGAAGTGAAGGGGCGCCCGCCGTTTATCGTGGCCGAACACGGCGGTGTGGAGTTGCCTGCTGGACATCCCGGGGAGTTGACGCATTGAGGCTGAGGTTGTTGAGAATGGGGCAGGTGTCTGTGTCGTGAGTGGCCGACGTTTCTTGCGGCAGCAGCATAGTTGGTTGGCGCCGCTTGTAGTGGTTGTTGCGGTGATGATTGGGTCAACAGCGGTCTACTTGCGCACGAACTACTTCTATTATTGGGATGACTCTGCGTCGGCATTCTTGCCGACCTGGTATGCGGTGGGCCAAGATCTGTGGTCTGGTACGTGGCCGACCATGCGTCCGGATATTTGGACAGGTGGGAACTGGTCTGCCGAGGCTCAGTTCGGCTTGTGGAATCCAGTCAACCTAGTGATGATGATGGTCGTGGCCAAGCTTCCCGACTTGGCTGTGGCTGCCTTCGTGGTAAAGGCTTTCTGGCAAGTCATGCTGGCGATGGGCGCATTCCTGCTTGCGCGGGAGTATGGTGCCAAGGAATGGCTAGCGGCTGCGGTCGCCATCGCGCTGCCCTTCGCTGGGTTTACGCTCTATTTCGACACAGCCACCTGGATCGCGAGCTTGCTCGCAACAGTGTGGACCGCGTGGTTTTGGTGGGCTGCCCGTCGTGTCTTGAACGGACGGTTTAACCCTTTTGTGGGCTTCGTCTTCGGCTACTTGTTGATCACCAATGGCAGCCCCTATGGCGCGCTGTCGGCGGTCATCGTGTTGATCGGCCTCGCGTTCGAGGCCTTGTTGTACAGGCAGTACAGAGCGCTTTGGAAGCTGGTGTTGATGGGGGGGCTGGTGGGCGCCTGCGCTTTGGTGGCCTACTTGCCGTTGGTGCTCAGCTCCGGAGTGGGCTGGCGCGACAGCCAAGGCATCATAAACAATGGTGTCCTGTCACCGGACACCTTGATGCTGATGGCGACCTCTACTTCGAGCATGCTACCGAACATCGTGTGGAGCTACCAAGGCACATCCGTACCGAGTCTCTATTCGGCGTGGTTTTTGTTGCCAATCCTGCCGTGGCTTAGTTGGTCGACATTCCGACTCAAAGCGAAGCAGATGGGCGGATTGTGGCTTGTTTTCGGCATCTACCTGCTACTGGTTCTGGGTCCTTCTCAAATCTGGCTCTTCCGATGGCCGGTCCGGCTGTTGGAATATCTGTGGCTGGCGCTCTTTGTCATCATTGCTGTGGTGCTGTCAGAAGGTGTGCGAACGAGTGCTTGGAAGCTTCGGGCCTCGGGAAGCATGCTAATCGCCGTTGTCGGGACCATCATCGCGCTCCTGATGAGACATGATTTGCTGCAGCGCCATCTTGTCGCCCTGATCGTACAAGTCACATTGATCGGCTTGATGGTCGTTGTCATGTTAAAGCTGGAGCGCCTTTTGCCTGCAGTGATGATAGGTGGGACGCTGCTCACCCTCGGGCTCCAAATCACTTGGGTTCCGTTCAATGCCGACCTCACACAGTGGCACGCCCCGTCCAGCTCTGCTATCCGGGCTGACTACCGTGAGAACGTTCGAGGTCCTGTTCTGCAGATCGCAGAAATGGACCTCATTCCCCCAGACACCCTTGATGAAGCGGGTCGATGGTTGCTGTTCGGCACCACGCCGGCTGCTTCCGGGGTTGAGAGCACCGCCAGCTATACCGGGCTGGGCTTCAACGAGTTTATGGAAGCCTTGTGCTTGAAGTATCAGGGGTCCACCTGCCCTGCGGCTCTTGATACTGCTTTTTCGCCCGTGGCTGATGCAGGTGGAGTTCTTCTCGTGGATGCACTCGGGATGAACACGGTCGTTGTCCAAAACGAATTGGTTCCGGAGGTTTCACGCTTCGAGCTACCGGCGGGTTGGCGCATGACTGAATCCAATGAGTGGGTGACGTTATTTGCGCGCGAGAGTCCAATGGAATGGCCGGATTCACGGCTATCTGTGACTGATGGTGTGTCGGTGACTTCTTCTGCGCCCGCAACCTATACCAGCGAAGCCTTGACGGTCTCAACTGCCGGAGCCAGCGGTTCCCTGACGTTCGCGCGGCTGGCTTGGCCGGGCTACACGGCTACGGTGAATGGCACTGAGATACCCGTGATCACAAACTCGGTGGGGCTGGTGCGGCTGGATCTGCCCGCCGGGTTGGTCGATGCTGAGCTGAGCCTCAACTACACAGTGCCCGGCTATCGGGTAGCTGTGCCGGTGTTGGTGGTTGCTGTCCTCGGAGCGGTTCTGCAAGGGATCGTCGTGGCCCGGGGGTCGCGACCGCGTCGAGTTGAAGCCAGTGGGTGAGATGAACTCACTGATTGAAAAGGCACCTCCCGTGCTCCGACAAGTTGTTCGTTATGGGCTAGTGGGTGGGTCTGCGTTCCTGCTCGATTTCGGCATGCTGTGGGCGCTGAGATCGGGTCTAGGTTTGCCCGCTTGGCTGGCTGCGGCGTTTTCGTATATAGTGGCCACCCTCTACAGTTTCACGCTTCAGAGGAAGTTCACCTTCAGCGCGGACCTCAACGTCGGCAACTCCGCCCTGCGCTACGGCATCTTACTGGTCGTCAATATGGTGCTGACCTCGGCGATTGTCGAGGCGTTTGACTATTTCCTAGATCTGTACCTGGTGGGCAAGGTGGTATCCACCGTGGCGATGACGATGTGGAACTTTCCGATCATGAAGTTCTGGGTGTACCCGCAAAGCAAGGTCTCTGCCGCAGTCAAAGACGCGAGCGAGACTAAGGGCTGAGGTCCCCTCGTCTAGCCTCGCGCTTTCATTGGGGTGAGGGCTGAAGGCGAGTCGTAGACGGAGAAAGTGCTTCCGGCTTGGGATAATACGAGTGTCTAAGTCGTGATCGTCCCGAGCAAGGAAGCACTTTCAAGATGCATCGTAGCGTTGTTTATCGGCTCTTCGCAGTTGAGGGGGTAGGTGGTTGAGCGCGTTGGTGCCCGGGTAGGGGTCGAGGTCTCCCGATGATGGAAGTTCTCACGCTCACCATCTGCCGGAAGACCTCAACGTGCACCACGCTACCTTCGCGTCCCCTGATCTGACGGTGTTCTGCCGCCTCGACGAACTGGGCCTTCAAGCTGTCGGACAGTGCCTTTCGCGGGATCGGGCGGTGATTGAGTGCCGGATCGCCGAGCCGGACCCCTGGTGTCGGGGCTGTGGCTGTCGGGCGCTGTCCCGCGGGACGGACGGGCAGGCCGGAGGCATGCTGCTGACCCGGGCGGCGCTGGTATCGGGCCTGGCCGCCGGGTTGTCGGGGGTGCTGTCACCATGGCGTAAACCGTTCGCGGTCCATGACCCGGGCAAGATCATCATGGATCTGGCGATCAGTCTGGCGCTGGGTGGGGACTGTCTGGCCGACGTCGGGCTGTTGCGGGCCGAACCGGCCGTGTATGGCCGGGTCGCGTCCGACCCGACGGTGTCGAGACGAGCGTGATGCTCCTATGGATGTCAAGCGGTGTTGAGGTATTCGCGGTAGGCGTTTGCGAGGGGGATGTTGAGGCGGGTCCACCGGAGCCACATCCGGAAACTGTCACACCCACCCAGCACAATCAGACCAACACGGTGATCCTCAAGCCGTCACAACGACCCAACCCCACCCGATGAAAGATCGAGGTTAGAGTGTCAGGTCAAGCTCATCAGCGGGGAAACCCAAGGAAGAACTCTTGGACGGAGTAGGCATCACCGGTCATTCGGCCCGAGAACCTGCCAAAATACCAGTAGATCAGCCCGGTGTCGTCGTCGACTACGTAGTACCAATAATGACCAGCACCGGCGCTGATGCTGTCGTCGACCAGCGGTGTCTGGCCGGGGTTCTCATCTATCCCGCGTTGCTGCGCAAATGCTGCGGCTTCTTCGGCAGTATTCCATTCAGCAAAGCTCGAGAGGATAGTTTCGTCGCTGGATTGGAAGGCTCCGGTGGTTGCGTCGATTGCTCCCGCCTCGATAGCAACTGGGTCTTCCGCGGTGGCCTCCCAGGTGTATCCGGCGAAGCTTTCAGGCACGTAGCTGTCCAGATCGGTGGCTGTGGGTGGGGTGGGAGAAGCAGAGGTGGTGGTGTGTGGTGTATTCGGAGGAGGTGTGGTTGGATAGCTGGCAGTGACTGAAGGTGCCGGCGAAGACGAACTGCCGTTCCGAACGAGAAGCAGGACAACAATCCCGATCACAACGATCAGGATCGCGCCGATGATCACAAAACGCTTGCGCCCGGCATTGCTACCCACAGCATCCTCCTAGTGTTGGAGCCGAAGCCCAAACTTGCTACGATGCCCCAGTATTCCACGCTTGTCTGAGGGCGAGCTGGGATGTCGCATTATTTCAGATCAGAGATCCTCGGCCAGGGGCCACGATGAGTCAAGTCGTAGAGAAGAAGACCACTTGGCAGCGCTGGGCGTGGTTCACGGCGCTCGCTATCCTGCTGACGAGCCTGGGGGTGTTCACGATTCCCAAGGCCCTGGCGGCTGACAAGGTGGGGTGCTCGGGTGGATCTATCCAGATCATCGCTCATGAGGACGATGACATTCTCTTCCAGAGCCCCGACATCCTCCGGGACGTTGATGCTGGCCGTTGTATCCGATCGGTCTTTGTTACCGCCGGCGATGCCAGCCAAGGCAGCAGCTACTGGCAGTCTCGTGAGAAGGGGGCCGAGGCTGCCTGGGCCGAGATGGCTGGCGTTGCCAATAGGTGGACGACAAGCACCATCTCGCTTGCTGGCAAGTCTGTGCGGCTGCGCACCCTCACTGCCGCTCCAAACATCTCGCTGGTCTTCATGCGTCTGCCAGATGGTTTCCCGTTGGGAACCGGGTCGGCATCATACGGATATCAGAGTCTCTACCGGCTGCTGTCGGGAGCGATCAGCTCCATTTCTGCGGTTGACGGCAGCAATTCATATACCCCATCCACCTTGCGCAATGCCCTGCTCGATGCGGTGCGCGGTAACAACAGCACTTGGATCCGTACTCAGGATTATGTGTCTTCCTATGGGCAAGATTCGGATCACTATGACCACCATTCGGTCGCGTACACGGCCCGAGACGTCATGGAGGCCTATGAGTACGATGTGGTACTCAGCAGCTATGTCGGATATGGAGAGTTCCGAATTGGTGGCATGTGGCCGTCAAATGTTAGCGGGACAGATCTCGATCGCAAGGAGGCTGCTTTTGCTGCTTACTCCGACTACGACTACGAAATTGATTGGGATACCTACTGGAATTACGGTTGGCTTCAACGCCAGTATGTGAACAATATTGCTGGCAGCACCTCCGCAGCGAACGCTGGCCTGGACCAAGAGGTGAATGCCGGAAGCCTGGTTACCCTGGATGGCTCGGGCTCTTTCGGAGTGTACGGGCTCTCGTATGCCTGGACACAGATAAGTGGTCCGACCGTTGCGCTAAGTAGTACAACCTCTGCGACGCCGTCGTTCATACCGCTGACAGCGGGCTCATATACATTCCTGCTGAGAGTGACCGGTGGCGGCGCGACGTCAACCGCCGACGTTACAGTGACGGTGAATGGGTCGGCTACCAATGGCGGTACGAACTTGGCGCTCGCTCCGGGGGTCACCGCTACCGCGTCTTCTGAGACATCAGGTCAGTCGGCATCTGCCGTGCGTGATGGGAGCGTGCTTGGATATCCCAGTGACTCATCCAAGGAATGGGCCACCAACGGCGGTCTGGCCGGAAGTTGGATTCAGCTGAACTTTCCTGCGCCGGTGATTGTTGATCAGGTTGTCCTCTATGACAGGCCGAACAGTGATGATCAGGTGACCAGAGGCACTCTCACATTCTCCGATAACAGCACGGTGTCGGTTGGCCAGCTAGCGAACTCCGGTGCGACTTCGGTGAGTGTTTCAAACAAGGTGACCACGAGCATTCGTTTCACTATCAACGGTGTTTCATCGACCACGAGGAATGCTGGCCTCGCTGAATTGCAGGTTTTTGGCGAGCTTCTTACGGGGGCGCACGCCAATGCAGGAGCAGATCAGTCCACAGTGATCAATACTCTGGTCACGTTAAATGGATCTGGCTCAACCGGCGATGCGCTTACCTATTCCTGGTCGAAGAAGTCGGGCCCGCCCGCGACTCTATCGAACTCAACGGTCGCGAACCCGACCTTCACCCCGACCCAGACTGGCGAGTACGTTTTCGAGCTCACCGTTAAGAGTGGCAGCGAGACTTCCACCGACACTGTCACTATCAGGGTGGCTTCTGGCAACGAGGTGAACCTCGCGCTTCAGACAGGTGTGTCGGTTACTCAGTCAACTCAGCTAACGGCCTCGCCTGGCACCCGGGCCATTGATGGAGTGATCTCGGGGTATCCAAACGACGAGACCAAGGAATGGTCGACTAACCGCGGTAAGGCTGGCAGCTGGATTCGCCTGACTTGGCCGTCAGCCGTGACCTCTGATCGGATCGTCTTGTATGACCGTCCCAACAGTTCCGATCAAGTTCTGTCTGGCACGCTGACGTTCTCCGATGGCAGCAGTGCTTCCGTCGGTCAGCTGGACAATGCCGGCGGTGCGACCACCATCACCTTCCCGGCCAGGAGCTTCACCTGGGTTCAGTTCACAGTCAACTCGGTGTCGTCAACGACCTATGAGACCGGCTTGGCCGAGTTCGAGGTCTATGGCTCCGTGGCAGCTGTGGCCGATGCCGGGCCGGATCAGTCGGTTCTCAGCAACACGCTGGTGACCCTCGACGGCTCGAAGTCGAGCGTGCCCAGCGGCACGGTGAGCTACCAGTGGACGAAGACTCAGGGCCCGGGCGCGACTCTGTCGTCCTCGACGGTCGCGAAGCCGACATTCACGCCGACCAGTGCGGGCACCTATGTCTTCCAGTTGACCGTCTCGAATGGTTCGCTGACCGCAACCGACACCGTCACGATCACGGTGACCGCTCCGGTGGCGCCGGTGGCCAATGCCGGACCCGACCAGACAGTCAATACCGGCACCCAGGTCACTCTTGATGGCTCGGCCTCAAGCAACCCGAACGCGGGCACCACTCTTGCTTACGAGTGGACGCAGACCGGGGGCACGCCGGTGACGCTGGCGGGTGCATCCACCGCCAAGCCGACCTTCACCGGTGCCGCCGACGGCCAGTACACCTTCCAGCTCAAGGTGACTGCTGCAGGGCTGAGCGCAACCGATACGGTCAGCGTGACCCTGAGCACACCTGCGGCGCAGGCACCGGTTGCGAATGCTGGTCCGGATCAGTCGGTGTCCAAGGGCACCACGGTGACCCTGGATGGCACTGGCACCACCAACCCCAACAGCGGTTCCACGTTGAGCTACCAGTGGACCCAGACGGCCGGTGAAACGGTGCAGTTGTCGAATGCGACCGACGCCAAGCCGACATTCACGCCCACTGCGGCCGGCTCGTACACGTTCCGGCTGACCGCAACCAGTGCCGGACTGTCGTCCACGGATCTGGTGATCGTCACGGTGAGCGATGCCCCGCCAACGCCCACCAATGTGGCGCGGCAGGCGGGAGTGACTGTCACTCAGTCCTCCCAGGCCACCGGCCAGGAGGGCACGAAGGTCATTGACGGCATCGCCAAGGGCTACCCCGGCTTCGATGCCAACGAGTGGTCGACCGTCGGCGGCAAGGCCGGCAGCTGGATCAAGCTGACCTGGGATCATCCGGTGACGCTGAGCAAGGTGGTGCTCTATGACCGGCCGAATACCAACGACCGCGTCACGGGCGGCACGCTGGTCTTCTCGGACAACACCTCGGTGCCGGTGACATCGCTGACCAACAATGGATCGGCGACGACCTTCACCTTCAGCGAACGTACGGTGACCAGCGTCCAGCTGAACATCACGTCGGTGTCATCTGCCACCCAGAATGTCGGGTTGGCCGAGTTCGAAGCCTGGGGGATCTCCACGGTGCCCGCGGCGAACCGGGAGCCGGTGGCCAACGCCGGGCCCGACATCTACGCTTCGATCGGCAAGCTCGTGACCCTCGATGGTTCGGCCTCGAGTGATCTCGATCCGGGTGATTCGCTGAGCTACGCGTGGACGCAGACCGGTGGACCTGTCACCGTGTCGCTGGCTGCGGCCACCACGGCCAAGCCCACCTTCACCCCGACCACTGCCGGAACCTACGTCTTCGACCTGTCGGTCTCGGACGGCAAGGCGAGCGCGACCGACTCGGTCAGCGTCGTCGTGGCGCAGAACGCTTCGACCAACGTGGCACGGCAATCAGGTGTGACGGTGACTCAGTCGTCCCAGTTGTCGACGTCGCAGGGCACCAAGGCGATCGACGGCGTCATCTCGGGTTATCCGACCGATGAGACCAAGGAATGGTCGACCAATGGCGGCAAGGCGGGCAGCTGGATCAAGCTCGCCTGGTCGTCCCCGGTGACGGTGAATCGGATCGTGCTCTACGACCGTCCGAACCTCGAGGACCAGGTGCTGTCGGGCACGCTGACCTTCTCGGACGGCTCCACGATCGCCGTGGGCGCATTGGATAACGCCGGTGGCCCCACCACGATCACCTTCGATCCGAAGACGATCACCAGTGTCCAGTTCACTGTCAACAGTGTCTCCACCCGCACCTACGAAGTCGGCCTGGCAGAATTCGAGGTCTTCTCGAGCTAGGTCCGGATTCCATATCTGCTGAAGAATCCCGGGGTATCGTGCCTGCTGGCGCGGAACCCCGGGATTCTTGGCGTTTGCTGTGGATTCCTGTGCTGGTGATGTGAATCCCGCGAGAGCACCTGTCTGCACAGCTTCCACAAATGCCGGGGTGTTACGGTCGGCGGTGTTGCCCGGTTTTTAGGCGGAGTATCCCCGACTTGGCTCATTTTAGTGCGCATCTGAGTTGTTGATCTTGGTGAGGGTGTCGGTGTGCTCGGCGGGGATGGGTTGGCTCGCGGTGATGGTCTGGCCGGCGACCGTGAGGGTGACGTCGCGGTATTGACGGAAGGTACGCACGAAGCGTTTGATGGTCCAGCCGGTGGCTTGTTCGATGTGGTGGCTGACGGCCAGCGCAGCGAACACGACGGCCAGGTGAGCGTCGATCGATTCCTTCTTATGGTGGTAGACCGGGCGGGCTTTCAAATCGCTCTTGGACATCCGGAACGCGTGTTCGACATGCCACAACTGGTGATACGCGCCGATCACGAACTCCGCCGGCCGATCAAGATTGGTCACATACGATTTCCACCCGGCCAGCGTCCGGGCTTTGGTCTCCAGTTCCCGGTTGATTGACGGACGTGCCCCGGACAAGGTGATGAACCGGTTGCGTTTCACCGGGGCTTTCCCCGCGACCGCGTTCGCGGCTTTCGTGAGCTGCTGGTCGACACCGTGCAGGGTACGGCGGGCACGGGCGGCCCGGTACTGGAAATACACGCTCCGATGCCGGGTATCGGCCTTCACGCCGTGCACCAGCTTCTGTGACACCACGAGCTGATCGGGCGGCTCAGCGTCCGGATGGTGTTTGCGCCACTGGCTGATCGCATACGGGATCTCCGGGATCTTCCCTCCCACGATGAACGACCAGCCGGCATCCTCGATATCTTTCAGGTTCTGCTCACTCATCATCCCAGCGTCGGCGACCACGACCACATCAGCGATCCCGTGGGCCGCCACGAACCCTCGGATCAGCGGGATCATCGTCTTGGTTTCGGCCCGGTTCCCTTCGAACGCTTCGATCATCAACGGGGCACCGGTCGCATCGGTCAACAACCCGACCGTGATCTGCGGCTCCAGGCGTCGTTCCTTGCTGAAGCCGGGCTCACGGAACCCGTCACCAGTATCGGTCTCGAACCATAACGTCGTCACATCATATAAAACCAGGGCGGCAGGGCCGAGATCAGACCGTACCGAAACAGCCCCTGACAAGCGGTGACGGAACTCTGGTTCAGCGTACGTAGGGAGCCGGCGTTTCAGCGTCGGGTACGAGACGGGCTGGACGCCTGCTTCTTCCAGCACCCGGGCAGCATCCAACTTCGATGACGGTTCGATGATCCTGGCGGTCACCAACTGCTCGAAAACCGCATCCCCACCAGCGGCCTGATCCAGGCCCATCCGGCGATAAACGCAGGCGATCGCGTCGAGCAGCAGACCCATCCTCATCCCTACCACCTGGATCCCCGGCCCACCGCCAGCAGCCGGCTGGTCCAGTGGCAACGGGTCCTGCCCGGCAGCGATCCGCTGTACCGCGGCCGCCTTCAACACCTCGACCTCGGCCGGGCTATGCGCAGAACCCACATGCTCGATATCGCGGGAACCATGCACCGACTTCCACACGATCTGAACAGCCGTCGCCCCCGACCCCGTGGTCACCGTCCGCACATACGCCACGAAACCAAGCCTGAAACCCCCACCACTTAGTGCGCAACCCCCAACCCGACACACCTAGCCAGATCCATGATCAACACGAAAACCAGCCACCATGAGCCAAGTCAGGTGTTACGGTCGGCGGTGTTGCCCGGTTTTTAGGCGGAGTATCCCTGCCTGAATGCCTGCGATAAGTCACTCAGGCAGGAGAAAGATGAAGACGGGAAAAGCAACTGGTCGGGCCTTCGTCAGGCGGTGGCTGTCTGCAGTGTCGGCCCTGGCATTGGTATTGGGGGCCGCGCAGTTCACCTTCGCCGCACAGGCCTCCGCCGATGTCATCGGCACCAGCTGCAGCGGCGGAGCGATTCAGATCATCGCGCATCAAGACGACGACCTGCTGTTTCAAAGCCCCGACATCCTGCGTGACGTCGACCAGGGACGGTGCGTACGCACCGTCTACGTGACAGCGGGCGACAGCGGCTACGAGGACGACTACTGGCAGTCACGCGAATCGGGCGCCGAGGCCGCCTGGGCCCAAGCGGCCGGCGTCTCCAACTCGTGGACGACCAGCACGATCTCGCTGGCCGGCAAGTCGGTTCGCATGCGTACCCTCAAGAACGCGCCGAACGTATCGTTGATCTTCATGCGCCTGCCGGACGGCTTCCCGCTGGGGACCGGATCAGCTGCCCAGGGATATCAGAGCCTCTACCGCCTGCTCACCGGAGCCATTTCGAAGGTCACCGCGGTGGACGGCAGCGCGTCCTATACAGGGCCCCGGAAAGGTCGGTTGATGGGCCTGTGACTTGGGAGAACGTGGGGGTGTGACCGGCGTGGCGTGTGGGACGGGTGTGGCCTGTGGGGCTGGGATGGGAGTTGCCATACAACCTTCCCCGACCCAGGACCACACCCGCCGATGCCATCTTCCCCGACAGTCGGCGCGAGCAGGATCGAACGCGCCGGTGACCTGATGACCGCCTTGAACCATGTTCCCGATCCCCGAGACCCACGCGGGGTCCGCTACCCGCTGGCCGGGATGCTCGCCGTCGCAGTGTGTGCGGTGCTCGCCGGAGCGCGCTCGTTCGCAGCGATCGGGGACTGGGCGCTGGATCTCGACGCTGGGCACCTGGACCGGCTCGACTTGGAACGCGCGCCGGTGGAGTCCACACTGCGCAAACTGTTCGCCCGGATCGACGCGGCCGCTCTGGATGCTGCGCTGGCGGTGTTCGCCTGGTGCCGGGTCCGCCACATCGCAGGCCGTCGGGTTGTCGCGATCGACGGCAAGACGGTGCGGGGTGCACGCTCCAAAGCGGGCAGCGCACCGCATCTGATTGCCGCACTCGACCACGCCACAGGCGTCGTGCTCGGCCAGCACGCGGTCGAGGCGAAGAGCAATGAGATCCCTGCGGTGCGGGATCTGCTCGCCGGCTTTGACCCGGCTGACTTGGCCGGATGCGTGATCACAGCCGATGCGATGCACACCCAAGACGACACCGCCAAGGCCATCATCGCTGCCGGCGCGGACTATGTGTTCACCGTCAAGGCCAACCGCCCCACCCTGCTGGCAGCGCTCAAAGCGCTGCCCTGGAACAAGGTGCCCGTCGGATCGACCTCGACCCAGCACGGCCACGGCAGGCGCGCCACGCGAACCATCAAGGTCATTGAGACGCCCACCCTGCCCGGCTGGCCGGAGTTCACCGGCGCGGCCCAGGTCGCCCAGCTACGCCGCACAGTCACCAAGAACGGGAAGAAGACCGTCGAGGTGGTGTACCTGATCACCTCCGCCGACCATCACGACGCGCCACCGGCGACCCTGGCCGCCTGGGTCCAAGGGCACTGGTCGATCGAGAACGCCCTGCACTGGGTCCGCGACGTCACCTACGACGAAGACCGCTCCCACGTCCGCACCGGCCACGCCGCCCATGTCATGGCCAGCCTGCGCAACACCGCGATCTCGATCCTGCGACTCACCGGCTGGGACAACATCGCCACCGCCCTACGCCACCACGCCCGCAACCCCGAAAGAGCCATCACATGCGCCCTCACAAGCTGAAACAAGACCTTTCCGGGGCCCTGGCGTCCTATACCTCGACCACATTGCGCAATTCGTTGCTCGCCGCCATCCAGGCCAACAACTACACCTGGGTACGCACGCAAGACTATGTGACCTATTACGGCGGCGACCAGGACCATTACGACCATCATTCGGTGGCCTTCCTGGCCAGAGACGCAACCGGTTACTACGAGAACGACTGCATCCTCAGCTCGTACCTGGGCTACGGCGATTTCGTGCTCAATGGCGCTTGGCCGGCCAATGTTGCATCAAGCGATCTGTCCCGCAAGACCTCGATATTCACGACCTACGCCAAATACGATGACGAGGTCGATATCAGCGAGTACCAACAACGTGGCTGGCTCGCACGGCAGTACGTGATCGCGATCAACGGCGATGCCGCCGCTGCGAACGCCGGTCTCGACCAGACGGCTGCCGCAGGCACCCAGGTCACGCTGAACGGCACGGGATCGACCGGGGTGAGCGGTTTGACCTACAGCTGGTCGCAGACCTCCGGGCCTCCAGTGACGCTCAGCAGTACTACTGCGTCCACCGCGACGTTCACGCCCACCGCAGCGGGCAGCTATGTCTTCAAGCTGACGGCCACCAGCGGCTCGACGAGCTCCACGGATTCCGTGACGATCACCGTGACGGGTACTTCAGCATCCAGTTCGCCCAGCACGTCACCGTCGTCCACTGCGTCGTCGTCGGCGAGTTCGTCGACGCTGTCCAATCTGGCCATGGTGGGTGCGACGGTGACCCAGTCGTCCCAGGTTTCCGGGCAGGAAGGCAAGAAGGCTGTGGACGGGGTAGCGAAGGGCTATCCGGGCTACGACACCAACGAGTGGTCGACCGACGGGGGTGGCGCCGGCAGCTGGATCACACTCACCTGGGACACCCCGGTGACACTGAGCAAGATCGTGCTGTACGACAGGCCCAACAGCAACGACCGGATCACCGCCGGAACGCTGGTCTTCTCGGACGGGTCATCGGTGGCTGTGGGTCAGTTGAACAACGATGGCAGCGCCACGACGATCAACTTCACCGCACGGACCGTGACCAGCGTCCAGCTCCAGGTCACCAAGGTCTCCAGCAAGACCGAGAACGTGGGTCTGGCCGAGTTCGAGGCATGGGGAACCACCGCGACCACGGCACCCAGCACGACCACCAGCGCCCCGAGCACCACAGCGTCGACCACCGCGCCGACGACGACGGCGCCGAGCACCACGGCCCCGACAACGACCGCCCCGACGACGACCGCGCCGAGCACCACGGCGACGAGCACGGCGACCAATGTCGCGCGGCAGTCCACGGTGAAGGTGACCGCCTCGTCCCAGCAGTCCGGGTCGAAGGCCACCAAGGCCGTCGATGGGGTGATCGCCGGTTACCCTGCCGACTCCAGCAAGGAATGGGCCACCGATCGCGGCAAGGCCGGCAGCTGGATCACGCTGACCTGGCCGTCGGCGGTGACCGTCAACAAGATCGTGCTGTACGACCGTCCGAACCTTGACGATCAGGTGCTCTCGGGGACCCTGGTCTTCTCCGACGGTTCCACGATCGCCGTGGGCCAGCTGAACAACGATGGCAGTGCCACCACGATCTCGTTCGATCCCAAGACGATCAGCAGCGTTCAGTTCAAGGTCGATTCCGTCTCCTCGTCCACCTATGAAGTGGGCTTGGCCGAGCTCGAGGTTTACGCCTCCCAGTAACCGCAGCGTTTGGTATCTCCGCGCGTAGCTGCCGGCAGACCCGCGGCATCAGGAAACGCCGCCGTGGCGACGCGGAGTAGTCAGCGACGCTCACAGACTGCGAGAATGAGGGCGGTGCCGCATCCGTCCACGTCGATCGTTTGCGTGCCTGAATCGACCGACTCCCTTCTCGAGGAGATGCCATGCGAGTCGCACTGCTCTGCGATACCAGTCCGGCCGCCGATCGGGTCGGCAATGAGGCGATCGGCGTCTCGAGCACAGGGCAGCTGCAGTCGAGGAATATCGACGTGATCCCGATCTGTCGAGGCCACCACCCGGGCTTCGGCCAGCAGCGGGCGGGCGACAGGATTCTCGCGCTGGAGTTCCCCTGGATGCCCGAGGACCGGCAGCGCTATCTGGCCGAGATCCGCGCGGTCTTGGCCGGCGATCGGCGAGCCCTGCCTGCCGGGGACAAGGTCTTCACGATCATCGACCAATTGCGCGGTGTGGATGGGCTGGTGATCGGCGGCGGCGAGCTGACCTCACGCTCGGGCTGGCTGCTCTACGAGCGTTTGGCAACGGCGTTGATCGTCGCCGGCCAAGGCAAACCGGTGATCCTCACCGGGCAGAGCATCGGCCCCGATCTTTCGGTCAGCGACCGTGAGGTGCTGGCGGAGCTGCTGGATCTGTGCAGCCTGGTGGGGTTGCGCGATGCCGATAGCTACTGGGCAGCCAATCAGCTTCGTCCGGGTCATCCCGCCATCTTCCAGACCATCGACGACGCGGTATCGCTGGATGTCGATTGGGCGGCTCCCAAGGCCAACCGGATCGCTGTGACGCTGGACGAGCAGCCGTGGCCTTTTCCCGCAGACGACTACCTGAATGTGATGACCGCGGTGATCGACGGGCTTGCGGAGCGCATGGGCGCCGCGATCGAGTTCATCCCGCATATGGCCGATTTCGATGGCGGCGGGTTGGATCAGGAGGTCCATCAGGCGTTGGCCGATCGCTGCTCGCATCCGGCGACGGTCTTTCCGATCGAGGCGGGCACGGCCTCGGCCCAACGGCTCGCCCAATGCCAGTGGGTGTTGACGACACGGTTGCACGCGGCCGTGTTCGGGCTGCTCGCCGGGGCGTCCGTCCTGCCGATCGGTCTGGACCGCTGCGGGCTGAGCCGCATCGATGGCGCTCTGCGCAACTGGGGTTGGGCCGAAGGCGCAGTTCCCTTCGCCGCGCTGTGGGATTCACAGACCGGCCGCGAGTCCGAGGTGCTCTCGGATCTGCTGGATGAGATTGTGGCCGGGGTCGGGTCCGAGGGCGAACATTTGGAGTCGATACGAGACGGACGACTGGGAGCAGCGGCCCAGTGGTGGGATCGGGTGGCCGCCGACCTGGAGCGCCATGACGAATCCCCGAAACCGCTGGAGCCCGTCGCAACCGTCCGGCGGTTCAGCGCGAATGTGCGGGCGAGAACCGCGGGCTTCGGCCTGACGGCGCCTGCGGACGTCGAACCGTCGGCAGCGATCATCATGCGCACCCGTGACCGAGCCGCGATGCTCGACCGGGCCGTCCAGGACGTGCTCGCCCAAACCGCCGCCGACTGGCAGCTGGTGGTGGTCAACGACGCCGGCCCCCGCGATCCGGTCGACGAGGTGCTGGCCCGCTATGCGCACGATCTGGAGGGACGCCTGAGCGTCATCCACAATCCGGTCTCGCACGGCATGGAAGCCGCCAGCAATCTGGGACTGGCGAACTCGGTCAGCGAGTTCGTGGTGATCCATGACGACGACGATTCCTGGCAGCCCTGCTTCCTGCAGCAGACCGAGGCATATCTGAGGGCTCATCGCGATGAGCAGGCCGTGACGGTCAGCACCGACATCGTGCTCGAACGCCTCGTCGGTGCCGACTACGTGGAGTACCACCGATTCGGGTACTGGGCCGAATTGCGCGGTGCCCGGTTGATCGACTTCATGAAGGTCAACCGGATGGTGCCGATCTCGATCCTCTATCTTCGGTCGGTGCACGACGAGATCGGGCTGTACAACGAGCAGCTTCCGGTGGTCGGCGACTACGAGTTCTATCTGCGGCTGTTGCAGCAATTCCGGGTGGGTTACATCGATCGCAGGCTGGCCGACTGGCGCCAGCGTCCGGATTCGACCGGCGCGAACAGCAACTCGATGTTCGCGCTCGGGGATGCCCATCGCGACTGTGACCTGGCGCTGCGCGACGCGTACTTGCGCGAGTGGACGGCCCAGAACGGCATCGGACTGCCGATGTTCATCGCGAAGACGATGGAGCGGGAGGCCGACGGGCTGACCCGGCGGATGACCGAGCTGATGGGCGAAGACCCCTTGCTCAAGGAGATCGACGCCAAGCTGGACCTGGTCCTGGAACGGCTGGATCTCATCGAGCAGCAGCTCCGAGAGACCGGTCCCGACGATGCCACGGGCAAGGCCTCCAGCCCCCGAGATACCCTCCGCAGGATCGCTCGTCGTCCGGGTCACTAGTCGCTCAACGGGTCTTTCGACCCGGAAACCACCGCGGGATACGCGGACCCGATGGGATCACCCCCGGAAGAGCGACTCACGGCCTGATTCAGGTAGATTGTCTGAAGGTGCCGAGCCGGTGCCGCGCGAGTACGTCAGGAGAGTCATGGACGCGGATCTGGTTGTGGTGGGATCGGGCTTGTTCGGTCTCACGATTGCCGAACGAGTAGCTAACGACCTGGGCAAGCGTGTCGTCATCGTCGAACGACGCAGCCACATCGGTGGCAATGCCTGGTCGGAGACCGAACCGATCACCGGCATCGAGGTACACCGCTACGGCGCCCACCTGTTCCACACCTCCAATGAGAAGGTGTGGGACTATGTGAACCGTTTCACCAGCTTCACCGGGTACCAGCATCACGTCTACACCACCCACAAGGGCGTCGTGTTCCCCATGCCGGTCAACCTGGGCACCATCAACCAGTTCTTCTCCGCGGCCTACCGCCCGGATCAGGCGAAGGCGCTGATCAAGGAGCAGTCGCAGGAGCTGGGTAACAAGGAACCGTCGAACTTCGTCGAGAAGGGCATCTCGCTGGTCGGGCGCCCGCTCTACGAGGCCTTCTTCATGAACTACACCGCCAAGCAGTGGCAGACCGAACCGGAGAACCTGCCGGCGTCCATCGTCAGCCGTCTTCCGGTGCGCTACACGTACAACAACCGCTACTTCAACGACACCTACGAGGGTCTGCCCACCGATGGCTACGGCGCCTGGTTGACCCGCATGATCGACAACCCGCTGATCACCGTGCTCACCGAAACCGACTTCTTCGACGATTCGCATGAGTACTCGAAGTCGAAGGTCGTCGGCACGGTACCGGTCGTCTACACCGGTCCGGTCGATCGCTACTTCGATTACGTCGAGGGTGATCTGAGCTGGCGCACCATCGACCTCGAAGAAGAGGTACTCACCGACACCGGCGACTTCCAGGGCACCTCGGTGATGAACTACGCCGATCTGGATGTGCCGTTCACTCGTATCCACGAATTCCGTCACTTCCACCCCGAGCGCCACTACCCGACTGACAAGACGGTCATCCACCGCGAGTACAGCCGGTTCGCGAAGCGTGACGACGAGCCGTACTACCCGATCAACACCGATGACGACCGGGCGAAGCTGGCCAAGTATCGCGAGCTGGCCGCATCCGAGCCGGAGGTCATCTTCGGTGGACGACTGGGCACCTACAAATACCTCGATATGCATATGGCCATCGCATCAGCGTTGATGACCTACGAAACCGTCTTGAGGCCGCACTTCAACGATGGCGACCCCGTGAAGAGTGGAGGCGTGGAAGCGTGAGCACCGAAACCGCAGCAACCCCGACGACGTGGACGCAGGTCGCCCGCATCGTCTTCCCCTCGGCCGGCGAGGAAGACACCCTGCCGCTGTATGTGGATTTCGGGCGGGCTGCACCGATTCAGACCCCCGACGCCCCCGGACGCCGAGGCGGCCAGTTCGACGTCGAGGTGAACGGTGGCGCCAAGATCGATCGCGGTGATCTGATCGCCGAGGACGGCGGCACCCGCGTCCTGCCGGCGGGTCTGCGGTTCTCGCTGGCCACCGTCTTCAACGCATTCCCCGCCAGCTACTGGCGCCAGTGGACCGTCGCCACGAAGGTGCGGCTCGTCGTCGACATCGAGGGCGCCGCGAACATCATGGTCTACAAGTCGAACGCCGAGGGCCGTGCCCAGCGGGTCGACAGCAAGCGCACCAAGGCCGGCGCCAATCAGGTCAGCTTCGTCCTGCCGCTGGACTCGTTCACCGACGGTGGCTGGTACTGGTTCGACCTGGTCGCCGGCGAGGAGGGCGCCCGGCTGGTCTCGGGTCGCTGGGAGGTCAACGCGGAGCCGGTGCGTCCGGTCTCGCTGAGCATCGGCATCACCACCTTCAACCGGCCCGACTACTGCGCTCGCACCCTGATGACGCTGGCCACCGCCGACAACCTGAAAGACATCGTCAAGCGGGTGTACGTCGTCGATCAGGGCAACAAGAACGTCAAGGACGATGAACTGTTCCCCCAGGCCGCCGCGCTGCTGGGTGACCGCCTGAGGATGATCTACCAGGGCAACATGGGTGGCTCGGGCGGCTTCTCCCGCGGCATGTACGAGGCCGTCAAGGCGAATGAGGCCGAGTTCCACATGGTGCTGGACGACGACGTCACCGTCGAACCCGAAAGCATCGAACGACTGGCGAAGTTCGCCAGCCTGTGCCGCCACCGCACGATCGTCGGCGGCCAGATGTTCGACCTCAACGACAAGTCGGTCGCCCACTCGTTCGGTGAGGGCATCAACAAGTGGCGCTGGCTGTGGGGTCCGCTCGAAGACACCCAGGGCCGTGTCGACCTGGGCGCAGCGAACCTGCGCAGCCGCTCGGTGCTGCACCGCCGCCTCGACGTCGACTACAACGGCTGGTGGATGGAGATCATGCCGGTCTCGGTGATCGCCGAACTGGGCCTTTCGTTGCCGATCTTCATCAAGTGGGACGATCTGGAGTACAGCCTGCGGGCCGCAGAGATCGGCGTTCCCACGGTCACGCTGCCGGGTGCCGGGCTGTGGCACATCTCGTGGGGTGACAAGGACGATTCGCGTGACTGGCAGGCCTACTTCCACGAGCGCAACCGCATCCTGACCGCTTTGCTGCACTCGCCCTACGAACGCGGCGGCCGGCTGCTCTACGAACTGTCCACCCTCGATGTGAAGCATGCGGTTTCGGCGGAGTACTACGCGCAGACCATCCGGCTGCTGGCGATCAGCGACATCCTTTCGGGCCCGGAGCATCTGCACGAATCGATCCTCACCCGCATGCCCAAGCTTCGCGAGCTGACCCAGCAGTTCAGCGATGCCCAGTACAAGGCCGATCCGGACGCCTATCCGGCGGTGTCGCGCACCGGCAAGCCGAAGTTCAAGACCCGCCCGAAGGCCCCGAACATGGCGACACTGGCCCCGTGGACGATCAAGACCATCGTGCGGCAGTTGCTGCCGGCCAGTGAAAAGGCCCAGGAACGCCCGGAGGCATCGATCAGCCACGCGAACAGCAAGTACTTCGTGCTCAGTCAGTACGATTCCGCGCTGGTGACCAAGGCCGACGGTTCTGGTGCAGCCTGGTACCGTCGTGATCCGAAACAGTTGCGGCATCTGCTGGCCCGCAGCGCGGCCGCCCGCGCAGAGCTGGCGGCGAACTGGGACCGGCTGCGCAAGCAGTACCAGGAGGCACTGCCGCACATCGTCTCGTTGGACGAATGGGAGAAGACCTTCGGTATTTCGTCGGATCAGGACGAGCCGCAGAAGGTGAACGCCGAGAGGGCATGATTGGTGGCGACGAATTCCGTCGAGTTGGCTGACGAACCACTTCGTCCGCCGGGGCACAGTATCGGACTGCTGGCGCTGCCGCGCTGGAGGTTCTTGCTCCAACTTCTGGTGAAGAAGGAGCTGCGCGTCCGATATCGCGGCTCCGCGTTGGGCATGCTGTGGAGTTATGTGAAGCCTGCAGTTCAGCTGCTGGTGTACTACATCGCGATGGGCAGATTCCTGCGACTGGGCGACTCCATCCCCAGCTACGTGGTCTATCTGTTCAGCGGCATGGTGATGATCAACTTCTTCAACGAGATCCTCTCCAACACCACCAGATCGATCATCTTCAATGCGCCGCTGGTGGGCAAGATCTATCTGCCGCGCGAGCTGTTCCCGGTGAGCAGCGTGTGGGTGGCGTTCGTCCACGTGGTGCCGCAGATCGTGGTGCTGATCATCGGTGCGCTGGTCTTCGGATGGCGTCCCGGGATCTACAGCCTGCTCGGTGGTGTGCTCGCGCTGCTCATCATCTGCGCATTCGCGCTCGGCATCGGGTTGGCGTTCGCGGCGTTCAACGTCTTCTTCCGCGATGCCGAGAACCTCATCGAACTGCTCATGATGGTGGCGATCTGGCTCTCACCGGTCTTCTACCAGTGGCACATGGTCGCCGACGCCTTCCCCCCCTGGCTGTTCACCATCTACCAGCTCAATCCGCTGGCGATGGCCGTCGAACTGTCGCATTACTGCTTCTGGATGCCCACCCGGGGAGTGCTGGTCGACGGTGCCGACGCAGCCAGCCTGATGCCGCCGCACTGGGTGCTCGGCGTGGCACTCAGCTCGCTTATCGCGCTGGTGACCTTGGGACTGGGACAGCTGATCTTCCACCGTCTTGAGGGCAAGTTCGCCCAGGAGCTGTGATGAACGAGACCTCGAATGGCCTGGTGATGGCCCAGCTGGAAGATGTCGACAAGGAGTTCGATCTGCGTCACACCCGCTCCATCAAGGAGTATGTGGTGTGGTGGGTGACCGGACGCAAGGGCGACCTCAGCGAGAGATTCAAGGCGCTCGACGGGGTTTCGCTGACCATTCAGCAGGGCGAAGCAGTCGCGCTGCTCGGATTCAACGGGTCGGGCAAATCGACCACGCTCAAGCTGATCAGCGGCGTGATGCTGCCCGACGCCGGATCGATCGGGGTACGCGGCAAGATCGCGGGACTGATCGAGGTCGGTGCGGGCATGCATCCCGACCTGACCGGACGCGAAAACGTCTACCTCAACGGCGCGATCCTGGGCATGAGCGAGCAGGAAGTCGACGAGCGCTTCGAATCCATCGTGGAGTTCAGTGGCATCGAGAAGTTCATCGACACCGAGGTGAAGTTCTACTCGTCCGGCATGTACATGCGGCTGGCATTCTCGGTGGCCGTGCACTCGCAGCCGGACATCTTCTTGGTGGACGAGGTGCTCGCCGTCGGCGACGAGCCGTTCCAGCGCAAGTGCATCGCCAAGATGCGCGAACTGCGCGATGCGGGCCAGACCCTGGTGGTGGTCAGCCACGACCTGGAACTCATCAAGTCGATCTGCCATCGCGGCATCGTGCTGGAGCACGGGAAGGTCGTCCACGACTCGGATATCGGCGAGGCCGTCGATTTCCTGCGCTCCACGATGCCCGACTGATCGTCCCGCCGGGGCTGCTGGCGGGGTTCGGGATCCAGGCCGCTGCTAGTCGGGGTCGGGCAGAGCGCGTGGGTCGAGACGGCGCATACCCCACGAGTCCCGCAGCGCCCGCAGCACGTTCTTGGTCTCCCGGAGGCCACCGCGCACCGGCGACAGCGCCACCACACCGGCGGTCAGCACGATGGGCTTGAGCTTGACCAGCAGGTTCGTGCCGTAGCGCAGATGCACCGCGAACAGATTGCGGTACATGTAGTAGCCCTTCCAGCTGGCCAGGTCGTTGGTCTGGACGAACTCGTAGTGCCGGCGCATCAGGGCATCGCGCACCGCATACGCGTCGTGGCCGGCGCGCTCTGCGCGGATAACGTAGTCGCAGTCGTCGTAGAAGATGAAGTAGCTCGGGTCGGGGTAGCCGATCTCGCCGACCACATCGCGATGCACCATGAAACCCTCGAAGGCGGCATTCTCGATGCGCACCCGGGGCGGCATCGATGCCCGGTCGGGGAAGGTGCTGTCGACGGTCGCGGTCTTGGGGCGCAGCCGCAGCGGGTTGGTGAGATCGAAGCGGATCGCCGCCTTCTCCACGAGCCTGCCGTGCCGGTTCTCGCGGACGCACGCCAGCACCTCGCCGCCATCGGTCAGCAGCGCCTGCAGAGCCCACGGGGCGGGCCGCACGTCGTCGTCCATCAGCCAGATACGGTCGAATCCTGCCTTGTAGGCGGCCCGCAATCCCCGATGGAAGCCGCCGGCTCCACCCAGGTTCTCACCCACGTGATCGACGATCAGCGGCAGCTCCGAGTGGGCGGCTAATACGTGCGCGGTGGGCTCGTCCGAGGAGTTGTCGATGACGAAGATCGCATCCGCCGGCCGAGTCTGGGCGGCCAGGGCGTCCAGCAGCTTGTCGAGCAGTTCGGAGCGCTTGTAGGTGACCACGACGACTGCGACGGTCTCGTCCAGGGGAGCCGGCCCGGGTGCTGCCTGGTGCCGGCTGTCGGACTCCACCGATCCTGGACCCGCTGCAGCCGGAACCGCACCCGCAGCAGGTGCCAGGAACTGTCGGTGCCCGGTGAAATCACCGCGCAACCCGGCCGCGACAGCCTGCGCCGACAGGGCCAGACGATGTGCGCTGGGCTTGACGAAGGTGTAGAACCAGGCGGTCTTCGCCCAGAACATGGCCGCGTGCATCAGGCCGTAGTGGGCTTTCAGGTTGACGGTGTTGTTCCGGGCCATGCAGTAGTGCTTGAGGTCGCTGGGCGAATGATTGTAGGTGGTCAGTCCCCACATCATCGGGGTGCCCAAGTCGTCGGTCGCCGGATGCAGGAAGTGCGCGTCCACCACGGTCGCCACCCGGGCGCCGGCCTCACGAGCCCGCCACAGATACTCGACATCGTCGCCCCAGATGAAGAAATCGGCGCGCACCGTGCCGATGCGTTCCACCAGTTCGCGGGTCACCAGCACCCCGTTGAAGGGAATGACCACGTCGGCGACGATTCCGTCGACCTGGGCATCCTGGAGATCATCGAGGGTGCGCAGCACCGTGGCGGTACCCGGCAGCCGGATCGGGAAACAGAGTTCGTCGGGACGCTGTTCGGCCAGCACCGCCGGTCCCCAGAAATCGAACTCGCCGCGGTAGGCCAGCAGCTGATCGAGGCACTCGGGGGTCGGCAGACCGTCATCGTCCATCATCCAGGCCAGCTCGGCGCCGGTGTCGTAGGCCCACTGCAGTCCGGCGTGGAATCCGCCGGCCCCGCCCGCGTTGACCGGCAGTGTCCGATACTGCACGCGCGGCTCGGCTGCGCAGAGCTCGGCGAGCCATTCGCCGGTGCCATCGGTGGAAGCATTGTCGACCACCAGGATGGTGTCGAGTGCGCCCAGGGTGCGCAGCCGGGTGAGCAGCCGCTGCAGTAGGCCCAGGCGGTTGAAGGTAACAACCACGGCGGCCACGCCGATGGACGATGCGTCACTGCTCATAGTGCGTGAGCCTACTAGGAACTGGCCTGTGGACCGTCGTCGGGGCGCTTCGGCGCGCGCTCAAGAGCGGCGCGGTGCAGCATGTCGGCCTGGGTCGGCATGCCGTAGGCGATGGCCGTCGAATCGTGCATCTCGATCACCTTGCGGCGCATCCGCTCGTTGAACTCGTGCGCGATCTCACCAGGACGAGGGCGCATCGGCAGGCCGAAGACCACGTGCACGTCCGGCCTGCCCGGACGCCAGCGCTTCTCCTTGGCCGGCCAGGCCGCGAACGAGCCGACGATGGCCACCGGAATCACCTGGCAGTTGAACGAGATCGCCAGGGCTGCCACGCCGGGAGTGAACGGGCCCATGCCGCCGGTGCGGGAGCGGGTGCCCTCGGGGAAAATGAACAGTGGAACGCCCTCGCTGAGCAGCTGCTTCGACATGCCTCGATGGTCGCGGGTGGCTCCCCGGTTCACCGGGTAGGCATTCATGAACAGCTCGATCGCTATCGCATTCGCCTTCTTGGTGAAGAACGTGTCGGCCGCCGCGCCGGTTGCCAGATGCTTGCTCAACCGGGTGGGCAGCGCGCCCATCACCAGCGGCGCATCGAAATGGGACGAGTGATTGGCGATGACGATGAACGGCTCTTCGGCTCCGTCCAGGTTCTGTTCGCCGTGCACATGAACGTTCAGCACGCTCCACACTGCCGGTTTCATCAGTAGCTGCTGAGCCGTGGTGCTCGCCGCGATCTGCAGCGGATTGGTGAACCGTCTCTTGCCGCCGCCGAGCTTAGCCATCAGACCTCCTCGACTTGGTGATCTTGCTGGACACGGTCCGCGCGAGAGCACCCGGACTGTGTTCGAGGAACCACACCGCAGCCCGCCACTTGCGTGTCGGGATCACCACGGTCTTACCGGCGGCAGCCCCGTCCAAGGCGCACTGGGCTACCTCTGACGCCTCCACCCACGCCCAGCCGGGAAGCTTCGGACGAGCGACTCCGGCGCGTTCGTGCAGCTCCGTCTTCACCCAGCCCGGGCAGACCGCGCTGGCCTGCACCCCGGTGCCGTCGAGTTCGAGAGCCAGTGCCTGCGTGTAGGTCAGCACCCAGCGTTTGATCGCCGAGTAATTGCCCTTGACGATCCACGCCGAGACCGACGAGACATTGATGATGATGCCCTGCCCACGGGCTTTCATGGACCGGCCCGCCGCGCCGGCCAGAATCAGCACGGCGGTGCACATGACGGCCATGGCGCGTTCTTGGATCGTGGTGTCTTCGGCGAGCAGTGAAGCATTGAGCCCGAAGCCGGCGTCGTTGACCAAGATATCGACCGGACGGTCGGGATCGGTCAGCCGGTCGATGATCGGATCGAGATCGCCCCGCACGGCCAGATCGGCGCGCAGGGTCTCGACATCACATCCGTAACGGTCGTGCAACTCGGCGGCGGTTCGGCTGAGGCGGGATTCATCGCGTGCCACCAGGACGAGGTCGTATCCTCGTCCGGCAAGCTCGGCCGCAAAGGCCTTTCCGATACCCGAGGTGCCCCCCGTGACCAATGCTGTCGCCATGTTGTCCAATCTAGTAGGCCGCGCCGGCCCACGAGATGGTCGGCGCAGCCCTTGAGTGTAAAAGGATCCAGCTCAGCCGAGCAGCTCGGCGGCCTGGCGGACCATCGCCAGTTCTTCATTGGTGGGCACCACCAGCACGGCTACCGACGAGTCGGGAGCCGAGATGATGCGGGCCTGCTTGCTGCGTTGCGCGTTGGCTTCCTCGTCCAGCTTCACACCGAAAACACCCAGCCGTGCGCAGACCTCGGAACGGACCGTGGCGGCATTCTCGCCGACGCCGGCGGTGAAGGACAGCGCGTCCAGCCCACCCAGCAGGGCGGCATAGCCACCGATGTAGAAGACGAGGCGATGAATGTAGACATCCAGCCCGAGCCTCGCCTGCTCGTCGCCGGCGTTGATCGCCGTCTCGACATCGCGCATATCGGTATGACCGGTCAAGCCGAGCATGCCGGAACGCTTGTTGAGTTCGTCGTCGATCTCGGCGCAGCTCAGGCCGAGCTCGCGGTTCAGATAGCCGACGATGCCGGGGTCGATGTCACCGGAGCGGGTGCCCATCACCAGACCGGCGAGCGGGGTCAGGCCCATCGACGTCTCGATCGCGTGGCCGGAGTCGACGGCCGACACGGATGCTCCGTTGCCGAGATGGCAGACGATCTGCTTGAGGTCATCGCGTCCGAGCAGCTTGGCCACTTCCTGGCTGACGAACTGGTGCGAGGTGCCGTGGAAACCGTACTTGCGGATCCGGGTGCGCTTGGCCAGGTCGACGTCAATCGCGTAGGTGTAGGCCTCGGCTGGGAGCCGGGCGAAGAAGGCGGTGTCGAAGATGCCGACGTGCGGAACATCGGGCAGCAGCTTGCGGGCCGCTTCGATGCCGGAGATGCCTGCAGGGTTGTGCAGCGGAGCCAGCGGCGACAGCTCGCGCAGGGTATCGACGACTTCGTCGGTGACCAGGGTGGGATCGGCGAACTTGTCACCGCCGTGCACGGCGCGATGGGCCACAGCGATGGTCGATGTCAGGTCGGGGCCGTGCTCATCGAAAAGACCGAAAACGGTGGCCAGTGCAGTCTCGTGGTCGTCGAGCAGTTGGTCGACGTGGTGTTCGCCGATCTCGCCGACCAGCACTTCGTGATCAACTGTGCCGGTGGTGCCGGTCGCGATGCGCTGCACGATGCCCTTGGCTAGCAGTTCTTCGCTCTCGACGTCGATCATCTGGTATTTGATCGAACTTGACCCACAATTCAGGACGAGGATCGGCTTGGACATGATGGTAAGGGCCCCCTTGCTGATACGTGCAACGCCACTTCACTTTACAGCCCGAGCGCGGCGGGCGCCTCTTGCGACAATATGCGTGCTACAGGCGGACATGAATGTTCAGCTTCTCCATCGCGTAGGCCAGTGCGAAACAGGACAGCACGGCGACGGCGGGGAACAAGGCACCGGCGAATAGCTCACCGAAACGCTCGGTCACCAGCGGTTCCCAGTAGGGCCACAACCAGACATTGTGTGCTCGCCCGACGATGGTCTCGGAGAACGCATAGACCACGATCGCATGACCGCCGAGCACCACCAGTGGACGCAGCAGACCACCCTTGCTGCTCGCCGGAATGATGAGCGCGAGCAGCACCAGCTCCAGTACGGCGATGCCGCCGGTCACCAGGACGAAGCTGGGCGTCCACAGGTACTTGTTCAGTGGGATGACGACGGCGAGCACGACGCCGAGTATCAGCGTGCCGGCGCCCAGCGTCGCGAGCCAGCCGATTCTGCGCAGACCGCTCGTCGCCCGCGAGATCTCCCCGGCGAGGTAGCCGATATAGACCGAGCTGGCAGCCTGTATCCAGCCGTGCGGATTCTCCGGATTGGCTCCGATGCCCAGCACGGTGGTGTCGAACCAGTCGGCCAGATTGGCATCCTGAGTGAAGGATCCTGCCGGTACACCGGCAGGTGAGTACCACAGCCAGGCCGCGGTGATGCCGAGGAAGAAGACAGCCATGATCGACCACTGCACGTAGCGGGGCGTGCGGGTGACCAGCCAGACGAGCAGGTAGGCGATCGCGGTCATCTGCAGGATGCCCGCCGGATAGATGTCCATCGGGACCATGTACTTGTAGGAGACCAGCACGCAGCCGAGCATGAACAGCTTGAATGTGCGCCCCAGTGCATTGCGCCAGCTTGTGCGGGTGGCGTAGGGCATCGCGGTGCCCATGGCGACCAGGAAGCCCGGGAAGACCGTGTCGGCCAGTGTCAGGCCGCTCCACTCGCTGTGCCCGAAGGCCCCGGGCAGGTACCAGTTGCCGGGCCAGTTGACGAAGACCATCAAGGCGATGGTCAGCCCGCGGAAGGCGTCCAGGGCATAGAAGCGGGGTGGCTTGGCCGGGGTCGCCTGCGGTGTTGCGGACGAGCCTGCGTCCGCGGGGCTGGCTGCGTCGGGCCGGGCCGGGCCGGTTTGCGGTTTGGTCACCGCATCGTCGCCGGTTCCCGGGCTGATCGGATAGGCCACCGGATCGTCGCCGGCGCCGGATCTGACCGTGTCGGCTGCCGATTCGGGCGCGGCACGGGCAGGCCCCCGCACTGCGGTGGTCTCGTCGTTCGCGGCCCGGCCGTAGACAGCCGTCTGTTCCTCGGACACGAGCGCCATTCTTTCACCCCGAAGGCGCTGCGCCAACGGCCCCGAACGCGGGCAGACGGCCAGCCCGCGGGGGATTGCGGCGTGAAGACGGCAGTGGCCGGGCAGCAGATCGCCACCCGGCCACGAAGACTGCCGACGCGGCCGATCAGATTCCGGTCTGTGCCTGGATCGCGGTGATAGCGACGGTGTTGACGATGTCAGCCACCAGAGCGCCACGCGAGAGATCGTTGACCGGCTTGTTGAGGCCCTGCAGCACCGGGCCGATCGCGATCGCGCCGGAGGTGCGCTGAACGGCCTTGTAGGTGTTGTTGCCGGTGTTCAGGTCGGGGAAGATGAAGACCGTGGCCTGGCCTGCCACCTGGGAGCCGGGCATCTTCGACTTGCCGACCGCCGGATCCATCGCCGCATCGAACTGGATCGGGCCGTCCACCGCGAAATCGGGGTTGGTCTGCTTGACCAGTTCGGTCGCGGCAGCCACCGCGTCCACGTCTTCGCCCGAACCCGATGTGCCGGTCGAGTAGGACAGCATCGCGACGCGCGGCTCAATGTCGAAGGCCTTCGCCGTCGCCGCCGTGCTGATCGCGATCGTCGCCAGCTGCTCGGGGTTGGGGTTCGGGTTGACGGCGCAGTCGGCGAAGACGAGCACCTGCTCGGGCATGCACATCAGGAACGAACCCGACACCACTTTGACGCCCGGCTTGGTCTTGATGAATTCGAGGGCCGGACGAATGGTGTTCGCCGTGGTGTGGGTGGCGCCGGAGACCATGCCGTCTGCCATGCCCAGGTAGACCATCATCGTCCCGAAGTAGGACGGGTCGGTCATCTTCTCTCGGGCCTGCTCGATGGTGACACCCTTCTTGGCGCGCAACTCGGCGTACTTCGCCGCGAACTGATCGGCCAACTGGGGGTCGTGCATCGACTGGACGCGAGCGCCGGTGATGTCGAAGCCCAGTGCGGCGGCGTCGGCGCGCACCTTGTCCTCTTCACCGAGCAGCACCAGATTGGCAACGCCGCGGCGCAGCAGGATCGAGGTGGCCTCCAGGATGCGGGGGTCTTCGGCCTCGGGCAGCACGATGGTCTTCTTGTCGCTGCGGGCCTTCTGCATGATCTGGTATTCGAACATGCGCGGGGTGCGCAGGGCCGCGGTTTTGACGTCCAGGGCGCTCAGCAGCGCTGCTTCGTCCACGTTCTCGTGGAACAGGCGTAGGGCTTCGGCGTGCTTGCGGGGCGAACTCATCACCGAGCCCTTGAGATCGTGCAGTTTGGACGCCGTCCAGAAGGTGCCGCGCTGAACGAGCCCGATCGGCACCTGTACCTTCAGGCCATCGAGCAACTTGCGGATCGAATCGGGCAGCGGATAGCCGCCGGTCAGGAAGATCGCCGCCAGGTTCGGGAAGCTGTCGGAGCTGTGGGCGGCCAGCAGGCCGGGTAGCAGGTCGGTGCGGTCGGACGCCGTCACGATCGAGCACTCCGGCTCGAGGCGGGTCAGCACATTGGGCAGGGTCATGCCGGCCACCACGGTGCCCAGCGATTCGCGGTCGAGCGCTGATTCGTCGCCCATCAGGAACTTCGCACCCAAAGCCCGGAACTGAGCCCGCACGCTGGGGGCGCGCAGCAGCTCGTTCTCGGGCAGCGCCGCGCAGAAGCTGAGCCCCAGCGTGCCCAGTTCGGCGCGAACCTGGTCGATCGAGACCGGGTCGACGCGGTTGGCGATCACGCCGATCACATGATTGTGCAGGTCCTCGAACTGTTTGGTGGCGTGCTCCACCGAGGCGGCCACCTCCTCGGGAGTGCGATCGCGTCCGCTCACCACCAGCAGCACCGGGGAGTTAAGGTTCGCCGCCACCCGGGCATTGAAGGCCAGCTCGGTCGGCGATGCCGCACCGATGTAGTCACTGCCGACCACGACGACCGTGTCGAAACGGTCCTGCAGCGCTCCGTACTTCGAGATGATTTCGCTCAGCGCAGCCTCGGGATCGTCCAGCGCAGCGTCGGTGAGCACGCCGATGGTCTCTTCGTAGGTCTGGTCGATACCCGAATGTGCCAGCAGTGCCTTGGCAACTTCGTCGTTGTCATCGCGGACCATCGGGCGGAAGACACCGACGGAATCCATCTGACGTGAGAGGGCCTCGATGAGGCACAGGGCGATGGCGCTCTTGCCGCCTAGCCCATCGGGGGATGTAACATACACGCTTTTGTTGGTCACATAGTGAACATACGACGATTCCGCGCAGTTGTCGCGGGGTTGCATGATTCGCCCGGCCCGCCGGCCCGGTCAGCAGCAGATGACCCGTTGCGAGGCGATATCGGAGTAGAGCACCAGCTCGTCGAACCGGGCCACATGCAGCACATTCGACAGGCCGGCCAGATCGGGCACCAGGTCGGCCAGCCGGTTGGGCCGGTCGGTCACCAGCTCCGGATGGAACGACACGTCGGGGCGCTGATCGAAGATCGCCGCGTAGAAGATGCCCGACTCCACCAGGTCCTGGAAGAAATGGCTGCCCTGGGACAGTTCGGGGATGAAGCCGCCCGCCGGATAGGTGAACTCCACCATCGCCGCCGCATTGCTGATCTCGGTGAAGTGCACCGGGATGCCGAGCGACGGGGAGGTGGTACCCCAGCGTCCGGGAGCCATGATCATGAACGAACCGGCGGAGAGTAGCTTGTTGACCACGCCCATGCCACGCGCCACGGCATATCGGTCCTGCTGGCCCAGCTCCAGATAGGTGTCGGGACGAACCATCACCACATGGTCGATCGGCAGCCGCACGTTGCCGCCCATGAAACTGCCGCTGGATTCGAACAGCGTGTGCCGGGGGTCGGCGTCGGTGGGCATCGCGACCGCCTCGCCGAGCCCGCGGGTCTGCAAGGGGCGGCATTGCAGCAGGTTGATGCGTGGTTCGCCGTTCTCATTGATGTTGACGGTGTATTCGATGTCGACCGGATAGTCGTAGGCCTCGGAGAGCTTGGCGAGGATATCGCGCATCAGCGGGGCGAAGTCGGTGTGGTGAATCAGGCCGCGGAAGTCGAGCACCTTCGGGGTCTGCCTGATCGGACGATTGTGTTCCCGCAGCCAGCGCAGCGTCTCGGTGTCGGTGGACACGAACAGCTCCCAGTCCGCCCGGATGTCGAGTTTGCGGATCTCGGCGAGCGGCTTGGTGACCTGTTTGTTCTCGTCCAGGCTCATCACGTCGACGTAGCGCTGGGTGTTGCGGGCGGCATCGGTGGTGTCGATCTCGCGGGTCGGATCGTCGAGGGTGATGAGTTTGGCGTGGTCGGCGATCGTGCGATCCACGGCGCGGGTGCCCAGGCCCAGCACCAGCCGCAGCATGCCGGCGTCCGGGTCGATGTCGGGGTCCCAGACATACAGGTTGGACGAATTCCCGACCCCGGCCGCGTGCGGGAAGAACAATCCCTGGTGGTGGTCTCCGCTGACCCGTTGCACCAGGATCGCCATCTGCTCGTCGGAGCTGTCGAGCCCCCGGTTGCGGCGGTATTCGAGGGCCTCACTGCTCATCGCCGAGGCGTAGACGGTGCGCACCGCATCCTCGAGCGCGTGTAACCGCTCTTCGGGAGTGCCCTGATTGGCACAGAAGACCGATTCGTACTTGCCGGCGAAGGCATTGCCGAAGTTGTCTTCCAGCAACGAGCTGGAGCGGGCGATGATGGGGGATTGCCCGAAGTACTCGAGCATCGACAAGAACTGTTCGCGCACCACCGGTGGGAAGCGCCCGGTGGCGAGTTTGCGGTTCAGTGAGGCGCCCGCGGTGAAGTAGCCGTCGTGGCTCTTCTGCTGCACCCACAGCTTCCACCAGCCGTTGGCGATGATGTAGGTGTAGAACAGGTCGCTGCCCAAGAAGTACGAGTCGTTCTGCTCCATTCGGGGGGTGAAGCGGGCTTCCGGATCGTGATCGAGGATCGCGTTGGCCACGATCATGCCCACCGACTTGCCGCCGATGTAGCCGGTGCCGATCTCGCGCATCGCCACCGTCAGCAGATCGGCCAGCGTCACGTACTCGCGGCACAGCTCGACCACGCGTCCCTCGCGTCCGATGAACATGTCGATGAGTTCGTCGGCGGCTTCCCGCTGTACCGCGGCGTCCAGCGAGTCGAGCGCGGCCCAGCCCTGCTGGACGACGCGATGCCAGTGGTCGGGCGGATCGACCCGGTGCGAGGCGGCCGAGAAGAGTCGTGCGGTGGCCTCGCTGCTGGTGATGGGATCGGCTTCGTCGCCACTGAGCAGGTGCGGGAAGAACATCGTCGGTGAATGCCGTAGCCAGACCTTCAATGGATGGACGTACGTCTCCCCGCCGATGAGGTAGACATCGAGCAGCAGCTGGGTGGTGTCGCGGATCATCGCCAGGGTGGCGAACGTGTGCTCACGACGGATCAGCCCGAAGTAGGCGACCGTGTCGAGGTCGAACAGGTAGGGGCAGGTGACCTTGAAGAAGTTGCCGACGGCAAGATCGCTGCGCCAGGTGTACAGCAGCGAGGTCAGCAGATCGAAGACGTAGAAGGCGCCGAACCCCGTCTCGGTGATGATCTTGTGCACCGCCGAGGCAAAGCTCTCGAACCCCAACGACGCGTCCAGTTTGACGATCTCGACCCCGTCGAGGTCATCGAGCAGCGGGGCATGCGATCCGAAACGGAAGTAGACCAGCCGGCGCCCCTCGTCACGGGCGCGTTTGGCGAACGGCTGAATCAGCGCGCGGTACTGGGAGAGACCGTCGACCTGCCAGACGACGTTGTCGCCGAGCCGCAAACCATCGAAGATGCGGTCGAGCCCCCTGATGCCCGTGCTCGCCCGGTTGTAGCTCTCCATGAGCCAAGACTAGGGGTCACGGCTCGATGACGCGGACCCGCAGGACACCTTCGATCTGTTCGATGCTGCTGCGCAGCGCGTCGGTGACCGGGCCCCTGACATCGATCATGGTCCACGCCAGCTCACCGCGTGATTTGTTCAGCAGGTTGGTGATGTTGATCCCGGCGTCGCCGATCAGAGCGGAGATCTCGGCCACCATGTTCGGCACGTTGACGTTCGCCACGACGATCCGGGTGGTGTCCGGCTCACGTGCCAGCACCGCGTCGGGGAAGTTCACCGAGTTGGAGATATTGCCGTTCTCCAAGAAGTCACGCAGTTCGTTGACAGCCATCGCTGCGCTGTTCTCCTCGGCCTCCACGGTGGACGCCCCGAGGTGCGGCAGCGCGACGACCTTCGGCCGGTTCAGCAGCTCCGCGCTCGGGAAATCGCAGACATAGCCGCGGATCGAGCCGGATTCCAGGGCCGCGACCATCGCCGGGGAGTCGACGATGCCGGCACGGGAGAAGTTCAGCACCAGCGCCCGCTGCTTCATCAGGGCCAGTCGTTCGGCATTGACCAGGCCTTGCGTGGCCTCGATCAGCGGTACATGCACGGTCAGCACGTCCGCTCTCCGGAAGACCTCGTCGATGGACGCCGCCCGCGTCACGTGCGAACTGAGTTGCCAGGCGTGCCGGATCGTGATCGCCGGATCGTAGCCGAGCACCTTCATGCCGAGCGCCTCGGCGGCATTGGCCACCTGGACGCCGACCTCACCCAGCCCGATCACACCCAGGGTTCGTCCGGGCAGCTCCCAGCCGACGAACTGCTTCTTGCCGGCCTCGACCGCGGCGTTGATCTCATTGTCATCCCCGGTGAGCTGGCGGGCGAACGCGGCTGCCGGGAGGATGTTCCGGGCGCCCAGCAGGATGCCCGCCAAGACCAACTCCTTGACGGCATTCGCGTTGGAGCCGGGGGTGTTGAAGACCACGACTCCGCGTCCGCTCAGCTGGTTGACCGGGATGGTGTTGGTCCCGGCCCCGGCCCGGCTGATCGCCAGCACCGAATCCGGGATCTCGACCGAATGCAGGTTGGCCGACCGGACGAGCCAGGCGTCCGCATTGTCGACGTGAGGACCCACCTCATAGCTCTCGGGCAGTTTCGAGAGGCCTCGTGCGCTGATGGAGTTCAGCGTCTTGATGCTGTAGTTCATGGTGATGATGAGCGCATCAGGCGTGGACGCGTTCGAACTCCTTCATGAACTCGATGAGCGCGTCGACACCGGCTTGTGGCATCGCGTTGTAGATCGATGCCCGCATGCCACCCACCGAACGGTGCCCGGCCAGATTGGTCAGGCCGGCCTGTTCGGCCTGCGCCACGAACTGCTTGTTGAGGTCGGCGTTGGCCATCAGGAAGGGAATGTTCATCCAGCTGCGCGAATCATGGGCCACCGGGTTGGAGTAGAAGTCGGAGGCATCCAGGAAAGCGTAGAAGGTTTCGGCCTTGGTGCGATTGCGCACGGCCAGGCCGTCCAGTCCACCCTGGGCGATGACCCACTCGAGGATCTTGCCGAGCAGGTAGATCGAGAAGGTGGGCGGGGTGTTGAGCATCGAGTTGTTCTCCGCCATCAACTGGTAGCTCCAGATCGACGGGGTGTCGAGGCGGGCCCGATCGAGCAGGTCGTCGCGCACGATCACCACAGCCATCCCGGCCGGCCCCATGTTCTTCTGGGTGCCGGCGTAGATGACGCCGAACTTCGACACGTCGAGCGGGCGCGACAGGATCGTCGAACTCATGTCGGCGACCAGTGGCACATCACCGGTCTCGGGAATGTAGCCGAATTCGACACCACCGATGGTCTCGTTCGGGGTGTAGTGCAGGTAGGCGGCGCCCTCGGTGGGCTGGATCGTGCCCTGCGCCGGGGTCGTGGTGTAGTTGGACGCCTTCTCGTCGGTCACGGCGATCGGATTCAGGCCGAACCTCTTGGCCTCCTTGAACGCCTTGGTGCCCCACTGCCCGGTCAGCACGAAATCGACGGTGTCGCCCGGCTTCGAAAGATTGAGCGGGACGCCGGCGAACTGCCCGAAAGCGCCGCCCTGAATGAACAGCACCCGGTAGTTGTCGGGGATGCCCAAGATCTGGCGGAGCAGCTCTTGGGTGTGGTCGGCGCAAGCGACGAATTCCTTGCTCCGGTGCGAGACCTCGGCAACAGACATGCCGGTGTGCTGCCAATCGGGCAACTCGGCCTGGGCTTGTTCGAGGACCTCCAGCGGCATCATCGCGGGACCGGCAGAAAAGTTAAATACGCGCACGACATCGATTGTTGCACCCTTTGGCTGAGGGCACTAGGTCGTGTTCCGAAAGTGAGGCAGCTGCGTAGGCCTGCCGGTTCGCCGTCCGCAGCGCAATCGTCCACGTGACAGGCGCGGCCGGGCTATGGCCGAACATGCAGTGAGCCCCCGCCGCAGCGATCGGGACGGGGGCTCACCGGTGTTGAACGTCAGACGACGCTTCGGAAAGGCCCGGGCGTGCTGACGCGTGTGTATCAGGCGCTGACGACCTCGACGGGGACGCGCGCGGTAACGGCATCGGTCAGCTTGACCGAAACCAGATGGGAGCCGGTGGTCTTGATCGGCTTGGCGGCCTTGATGGCGCGCTTGTCGATGGTGGGACCGCCGGCCTTCTTGATAGCCTGTGCCAGCTCGTTGGCGCTCACCGCGCCGTACAGCTTGCCGGAGGCATCGGTGCGGGCCGGAACCTGCACCTGGAGCTCCTCGAGCTGGGCGCGGATCTCGGCGGCGTGCGTGTTGTCGCGGATCTGCTTCGCGTCGCGGGCGCGCTTGATGCCCTCGATCTGCTTGGCGGTACCGCGGTTGTAGGCGATGGCGAGGCCGCGCGGCAGCAGGTAGTTGCGTCCGTAGCCGTCCTTCACCTCGACGACATCGCCGGCGATACCGAGGTTGTCGACAGTCGCAGTCAGAATGAGCTTCATATCAGCAGCCTCCCGGTCAGCGAGCGTTCGTGGTGTACGGGAGCAGCGCCAGCTCGCGGGCGTTCTTCACCGCGATCGCGACCTTGCGCTGATCTTGCACGCTGAGTCCGGTGACTCGGCGGGCGCGGATCTTGCCGCGCTCGGAGATGAACCTCCGCAGGGTCGCGGTGTCCTTGTAGTCGATGTTGCCGATGCGGACCGCCTTGACGGGGACGATCTTCCTCTTGTTCACAGGCTTGCGCTGTGGACCGGCCATTGTGGTGCTCCTTAGTTCAGACGGGAACTTGGCGTTCCCTGAGCCCGGCTCACGCCGGAATGTGCCTTGTGGTTAGTTGTGTTGCCGATCTGATCGGACGATCAGAAGGGCGGTTCTTCGCTCTGGGCGCCGGCCCACGGGTCGTTGGAGACCCCGCGGTTGGGCGAGGACGAGCCACCGGCCTGCCAGTTGTCCTGGCCCGGGCCCTGGCTGTGACCACCTTGGTTGTAGCCACCCTGGTTGCCCTGACCGCCTTGGCCACCGCCCTGCCAGCCACCACCGGAACCCGACGAGGTCCGGTTGACCTTGGCCGTGGCGTACCGAAGCGACGGCCCGACCTCGTCGACGTCCACTTCGAAGACCGTGCGGCGATTGCCCTCACGGTCGTCGTAGCTGCGCGAACGCAGGCGGCCCGAAACGATCACCCGCATGCCCTTGGTCAGCGTCTCAGCGACGTTTTCGGCCGCCTGACGCCAGATCGAGCAGTTGAGGAACATGGTTTCGCCGTCTTTCCATTCATTGGATTGACGATCGAAGGTGCGCGGTGTCGACGCCACGGTGAAGTTGGCCACCGCTGCACCCGACGGCGTGAACCGTAGTTCGGGGTCAGCGGTCAGATTGCCGACCAGTGTGATCTGGGTCTCACCTGCCATGAGATTCCTCCGTTACGAGTGTGAAAGCGAGTTGTGGCGAGTTCTTCAAGTATTGGTCAGCCCACTGACAAACGCTCAGAGTGCTGCCGATCTGTGGACAATCTCGCCGAGCTGACTCACTTCTTGTCGGTGCGCATCACCTTGGCGCGCATGATCTGCTCATCGATGGACATGAGCCGATCCATTTCCTTGACCGCATCGGCGGGGGCCGTGACATTGAGCACCGCATAGGTGCCTTCGGCCTTCTTGTTGATCTCGTAGGCCATCCGGCGCTTGCCCCAGACGTCCTGACCGTCGACAGTGCCATTGGACGCGGTGATGACCTTCAGATGCTTCTCCAGCAGAGCCGGCACCTGACGCTCGTCGACATCGGGGTCAATGATGATCATGATCTCGTACTTACGCATACGCGAACTCCACCTCCTTCGGACTAGGCGGCCGCGGGTATTTCCCGTGGCAGGAGGGCGTATTGCATGCGAGGGACGCTACGGACGCGTCCGACACAAAGCACGAGTCTACCTTCCGGGCGCGGCCTCGCGCCAATCAACGAGGTGGGCCGGGGATCAGCACCTGTCCGTCGCGGACCCAACCCAACAGGCCCCCCGCCAGGCAATAGGCGTTCAGTTGCTGATCGCGTAGCAGGTGAGCCACTGCGGCCGCATGAGCCGGCGTGGAACTCACCACGATGATGGCCTTCTGGGCGGTGTCGGGATCGAGCATCGCCAGCGGATCGTCGCCCCAGATCGCGTCCATCGCCGACGGCTGCAGATCGGTGACCGCGATCAGCCTCGACCCGGGGATGTGACCGCGTTCGTACTCGGTCCGGCTGCGGATGTCGATGATCGCACCACCCTTGGCAAGCATGCCCAAGGCGTCCGGAACCGAGATCGTCGATTCGTCAGCGGCCGGGGGCTCCTTGCCGAAGAAATCCCGGAAACCCATCGTTACGCCCTCTTTCTATATGCCTCGGGTCCTGGCAGGCGACTGCCTGCCTCCATGGTTCCACAGGCCCAGCTGACCGGCGATCGCGGCGGCGTTGGTGGTCACATCGCAGCGGCATTG